>NZ_WWJT01000462.1 GCF_009865385.1 Streptomyces sp. SID486
GCACCGGCACCGGCACCGGCACCGGCACCGGCCGCACCCTCGCCGACGGCGAGCAGATCCCCATGCACCTCGCAGCCACGCGGGCCTTCGCCAACGGCGTCATCGAAGCCCACTACACCCTTCAGCCCCGCTGACCCGCCAGACCGTTCAGTCCACCCACGACCAGAAAAGATCTCCGCATGTCCCAGACGCTCGACCACCAGGCCGCCAACGACGCGAGCCTGGTTCGCCCGGTACCAAGAATCCTGCCGGCTGCCGGCATCGCGGCAGGCCCACTCTTCCTCGCGGCGGGTCTGGCCCAGGGCCTGACGCGGGACAGGTTCGACTTCACCCACAACGCCCTCAGCCAGCTCAGCCTCGGCAGCCTCGGCTGGATCCAGGTCACCGTCTTCCTGCTCACCGGCCTGTTGGTGATCAGCGGCGCGATCGCGATACGCCGGACACTGGGCGATGCACCCGGCGGCACCTGGGCGCCCCGGCTGCTCGGTGTGTTCGGTGCCTCGTTCCTCCTCGCCGGGGTCTTCCGCGCCGATCCAGGGGCTGGGTTCCCTGCCGGCGCCCCCGAGGACCGGGGGGCCTCACTGAGTGCACACGGCACCGTCCACATGCTCAGCGGCACGGTCGGCTATCTCGCGCTGTGCGCCGCGTTCCTCGTACTCGCCCGGCACTTCGCTACCCGCGGTCAGCGCGGCTGGGCCCTTGCCTGCCGCGTCGTGCCGGTAGGAGTCCTCGCCGGATTCGCGGGCTCCTCCCTCACCGTCCTGGCCTTCACCGCCGGAGCGGGACTGGGCCTCCTCTGGCTCACCGCAGTGTCGGCCCGGCTTCTCGTCCCCGCGCCGTCACCACAGCGGTAGGCACGTCGCTGCAGCCTGCAGACCAGGCGAGAGCAAAGCGATGATCCAAGATCACTACGCACGGATGCACGGGATACCGCGAGATGACTGAACCAATTCCGTTCGGATCTTGCGGGGCTTGTCATACTTCCCGAGTGGAGATGCAAGCCGAGGAGGCAGCGCGGCGTTGGCTGGCTGGCTGGCTGGCTGATCAGGGTGTCAGCCAGGTGCGCGACGGGTGGGTGAGCGACGAGAAGCCGGACGCGTCGCTCACCGCCGACGAGGTAGCGCACTCCCGGGCCGGTGATGTGTTTACCGAAGACCTGGATGCAGCCGACCAAGTGAGGTCGGCTTTCGGGCTGCTGGACCTCCTCGACGGTACTGGGTCACCTGCGAGGTCCGGTCCGCGAACGAGGGCGCGGGGGGTCCCTGTCGGCCGACGTGCTCCTGCGGGACGGCCCCGCCCGCGATGACCTGGAGTCTCGCCTCGGTCACCGGCACACCTTCCTCGCACCCGAACGGTCAAGGCAGCGCCTTGAAACCCAGGGTGCTACCACGAGAACCAGCGAGGACCTCAGGAACGGGATACGGCCAGGTGGCAGCGGCAACTCTTGTGAGGGAACAAGTGCCGGCCCCAGGTGGCTGGACAAAGACCTGCACCGACTCCCGGCTCTGCGCGGCCATCGTCGACCGCCTCACCTTCAACCGCGCGATCATCCAAACCGGCATCGAGTCCTACCGCCTCGCCCACACCACGCCTTGGCCGAGCAGAGCGCACTCGGCTGAACTTTCGGCCGAGCATCGAACAGACCCGGTGATCGCTGGCGTCAGCGCAAGTCCTTCCCCGGGTCTATGGCCCAATGATTGGTCTTGAGGACTCGCCCTGCGAAGGTCACCTCGGCTTGGGACAGGAGGCGGAACCCGACGGAACGGCAGATGCCGTTCGAGGCCGCGTTGTTTGTTGCCGGAAAGGCATGCACCAGGCCCCAGCGATTCTGGTCCCTGGCCTGTTGCAAAAGGGTGCGGACGGCGCGTTTGCCGAGGCCCTGTCCTTGGAATTCGGGCAGAACCATCCAGCCGATCTCGGACATCGGCCCGTCGCTGGTGTCGTGGGACCAGATAGTCACCGTTCCGGCCACTACCTCTGGGGTGGTCTCATCGGGAACGATCATCTTCAACCATGCGAGGTCATCTGCTGCCTGGCGGGCATCCCGACGGACCTTGTCCGCCATCCCCTCACGCGGGAGGGGCCCACCCAGGTCAGCCATCATCACGGGGTCGCACCGCATCCGAACATAGGCATCGACGTCGTCCGGGGAGACGTTCCGCAGCTGCACTACCCCTCCTTGGTCCCATCGGGCATGCTCCCACGGTCCAGGAGGGTGATCACCAGCGGCCCCCCCCCCC
>NZ_WWJT01000463.1 GCF_009865385.1 Streptomyces sp. SID486
CGGCCAGCACGGCCAGCACGGCCAGCACGGCCAACAGGGTGGGCAGGGTGGACACGGTCTTGCCGGCCCTCCTGGGCGTGACGGCTCCGGGCAGGACAGGTCCCGGCAGAGCGGACTCCGGCCGGACGGCTCCGCGCAGGGCGGGTCCGGGCATGGCGGGCTCGGGTCCGGGCATAACGGGCTCGCCGGGCGGAGTAGCTCGTGCGGGGAGCCTGCGGGCGACGGGCATGGTGGGTTTTCCGGGGGGTGACCGGCACCCGGGTGTCGCGGTGGTCACCGGGGCGGCGGGACGTCCGCTGGAGTGCCCGCCGGTGCGTACAGCGGGTGAACAGGCATAACCGGCTCGCGTACCCACCCCCCTCCTCCCCTACGCTTGTCCCGTGACCCCCGTCGAGCTCTCCCGCACCGTGTTGCACGCGGTGCGTCGTGCCGTCGACGAGGGGGAGCTGAGTGTGACCGTCCCCGAGCGGGCCGTGGTGACCGAGCCCGGGCCCGGCGGCTGCGGGGACTTCGCCACCACCATCGCTCTGCAACTGGCCCGGCCGGCCGGGCAGCCGCCCCTGCGTGTCGCCGAGATCCTGCGGGACCGCCTCGCCGAAACCGACGGCATCCGGGACGTCGTCGTCACCGGCCCCGGTTTCCTCAACATCAGCCTCGACGCCCAGGCCGATCCCGTCGTCGGGCTCGTGCGCGAGATCCGGGAGAAGGGCCTCCGGTACGGGCACGGTGACGCCCTCGCGGGACACGTCGTCGCGCTGCGCGTGCCGTACGAGGTGCGGGCCGAGGTCGTCGCCGACGCCGTCGTACGGATCGTGGGGACCCAGGGCGGCCGGGCCACCGTCGAGCACGGTGAGCCCGTCAACCTGCGGCCCGTGCCCGCCCCCGAGGACCCCGCCCCGCTCGGGCCCGACGCCGCCCGGTGGGCCCTGCTCCACCCCGCGCCGCACGACCGGCCCCGGATCAGCGCCGATCACCTGGTCCAGCGGGAGGGCAACCCACTGTTCCGCGTGCGGTACGCCCACGCCCGCGTCCGTTCCCTCAGCCGCAACGCCGCCCGTCTCGGCTTCACCGCCGAGCCCGGTCCCCTCACCGCCGACTCCGGTCCCCTCGGCGCCGACTCCGGTCCCCTCGGCGCCGACTCCGGTCCCCTCG
>NZ_WWJT01000464.1 GCF_009865385.1 Streptomyces sp. SID486
CGCCGGCCCGGTGCCGTGGTGCGCACGAGTGGCCCGCCGGCCGGGCGACACGGCCGGCGCGTCCGCCGTCCGGGGGCCGTGCCGGCGGACAATCGGGAACCGTGCGGACCACCGACCAGGAAGCGCCGGGCGGCCGGCGGCGGATGCTGATCGTGAGCGCGAGCATGGGGGCCGGTCACGACACCGTGGCCGCCGAACTCGCGCGGCGGGCCGCCGCGCGCGGGCACGAGGCCCATGTGGCCGACGTGCTGCGGCTGCTGCCCCGCGGCCTGGGCACGGGACTGCGCCACGGCTACCAGGCGTCGGTACGGCACCTGCCCTGGGTGTACGCCGGGATCTACGGCGCGCTGCTCCGCGACGGCGGCGGCCCCCGCCCCAGCGGTGTCCCGCTGGCCCGGCTCGCCGGGGACCGGCTGACGGAGCTGGTGGACCGGCTGGAGGCGGATGTGGTGGTGCCCGTCTTCCATCTCGCCGCGCAGCTGACCGGGGACCTGCGGGCCCGGGGCAGGCTGCGGGTGCCGAGCACCGTGTTCCTGCTGGACTTCGCGGTGCACCGGCAGTGGCTGCACCCGGGCAACGACCGGTACCTGTGCCTCACCGACGCGGCGGCGGCGCGGGTACGCCGGGTGGTCGCCGCGCCCGTGGTCACGACCGGCCCCGTGGTCGCGCCCGCGTTCCGCGCCCCGGCCCCCGGG
>NZ_WWJT01000465.1 GCF_009865385.1 Streptomyces sp. SID486
CGGCGCCGAGGCCGGCCCGGTGCAGGGCGGCGGCGAGCAGCGGCAGCCGGCCGACGGGCCAGCGGGCGGCCTCGGCGAGCAGGGCGTGCGCCTCTCCGGTGCGCCCCTCGGCCCGCAGCCGGGCCAGATGCTCGACGGTCTCCGCGACCACCGTGCCGGCCTCCTCGTCCTCGACGACGACGGCAGGCGGCACCGGGGTGGCAGGTTCCCCCGCCCCGGCGAACCGGGCCCCGCGCGGCGCACCACGTGCGGCGGGGCCGTCCGGCGCGCCGGCGGACGGCCGGGGCACGACGTCGGGCACGGTTTCCTGCGGCTCGGCCAGCCCGGCGAACCGGGCGCTCCCCCGGCGCCGCGCACGCCG
>NZ_WWJT01000466.1 GCF_009865385.1 Streptomyces sp. SID486
CTGGTCGCCCTGCACCTGGCGGTGCAGTCGCTGCGGCAGGGCGAGTGCACGCTCGCTCTCGCCGGCGGTGTCGCGGTCATGCCCAACCCCAGCGCGTTCATCGCCTTCAGCCGGCAGCGCGGGCTCGCGGCCGACGGCCGCTGCAAGGCGTTCGCCGCGTCGGCCGACGGCATGGGACTCGCCGAGGGCATCGGCGTGCTGGTGCTGGAGCGGCTGTCGGACGCCGAGCGCAACGGTCACCAGGTCCTGGCGGTGGTGCG
>NZ_WWJT01000467.1 GCF_009865385.1 Streptomyces sp. SID486
GCGTCACAAGCGCACCACTCTGGCCATCGCCACCGCCGTGGCCGCCGGAGCCCTCGTCTCCACCGGTCTGACCACCAGTGCCTCCGCGCAGATCGCGGCCGCACCCGGGTCCGCGAAGCCGCTCGCGGCGGCACCGGCCACGCTGTCCGCCGCCACCCGTACCACGCTCGTCCACCAGGCGCAGCAGGGCGCCGCCGCGACCGCGCGCCGAATAGGTCTCGGCGCCAAGGAGAAGCTGGTCGTCAAGGACGTCGTCAAGGAC
>NZ_WWJT01000468.1 GCF_009865385.1 Streptomyces sp. SID486
TCGTCGGTGATGAGGAGGCGGGCGTCGGTGTCGTCGAGGATGTGGCGGATGCGTTCGGCCGGGTAGCGGGTGTCGAGGGGGACGTGGACGGCGCCGGTCTTGGCGAGGGCGAGGACGGTGGTGATGGTGGCGATGGAGCGTTGCAGGAGTACGGCGACGGCGTGGCCGGGGCGGATGCCGTGCTGGATGAGCTGCTGGGCGAG
>NZ_WWJT01000047.1 GCF_009865385.1 Streptomyces sp. SID486
GGCGGGTGCCGGCAGGGCGGCCCAGGCGGGTGCCGCCGGCAGGGCGGCCCGGGCGGGTGCCGGCCGCGGTCCGCGCCGCTCGGACCTCTCCCGGTCCCGCGTCAGGGCCGATTTCAGGGTCGGTCCAGGGTTGTCCCGACTGCCGTGGCGACGACCCGGCCGTCACCATGGACACATGACGGATCACGAGCACGCCGCGACGGGTCCGGGACCCGGCCCCGGCCCGCGCCCGGACCCGGGCACCGGGCCGACGGATGCCGCGCCCGCCGCGACGGGAAAGACGGGAGCGGCCGACACCGGCACCGATACGGGCACCGACGCCCACGCCCATCCCCTCGCCCACAGCAGCACCGGCACCAGCACCGGCCCCGCCCACAGCAGCACGGGCACCAGCACCGGCCCAGCCGACAGCAGCCCCGGTGGCGAAGCCGCCCACCCCCAGGCCGGCTCGCGCTCCCGGTCCGGGACCGGTGCCCACTCCCCCGCGGAGGAGCCTGAGCAGCAGGAGGCCCCCGGGCTGCCCGCCCGGTTCCGGCGCGACCGTCGGCACAAGATGATCGCGGGCGTGTGCGCGGGGCTCGGGCGGCAGACCGACATGGACCCGGTGATCTTCCGGATCACGCTCGCCGTGCTGGCCGCGGCAGGCGGTCTGGGCCTCATCTTCTACGGCTTCGCCTGGCTCCTGGTGCCGTACGAGGAGGAGGAGGAGAACGAGGTCCGCAAGCTGTTCACGGGCCGGGTCGACGGCCAGGCGCTGGCCGCCGTGCTGTTCGCCCTGGTCGGCTGCGGAGTCCTCCTGACGATGCTGAAGAACGGCGGGGTGCTGGCCTTCGCCACGGTGCTCTCGCTGCTGCTCGCCGGCGCGGGGTACTGGTCGCGGCGCCGTGGCGCTCCCGACCCCGACCCCCTGGCAGCGCAGGCCGCGGCCGACGCGCCGCCGGAGGCCCAGGCGCCGCCGGTCGTCACCACCTACCCCTCCTGGTGGCGGGACCCGATCGTCAAGGACGGCACCCATGTCGGCGGCACCGGCTATCTGTGGGGGCCCGGCGAAGCCCGCGACCGGGACCTCACCTCGGCCGTGGACGTCGGCGTCGCCCTCCCCTGGCCGCACCACGGGGCGATACGGCCGCCGCAGCCCCCGCCCCCGAGACCGCGGGGCCCGCGCTGGATCGGTGGCTGGGTGTTCCTGCTCGCACTGCTGGCGGGCGGCCTCGGCACCGGGCTCGGCTGGCACACGCATCCGCTGGGCACCAGCCTGCAGACGGGCCTGGCCTGCGCGCTCGCGGTGTTCGGGCTGGGCATCGCGCTCAGCGCGTTCCTCGGCCGTACCGGCGCCGGGACGGTGTTCCTCGCGGTGGTCACCGCTGCCCTGCTCGCCGGGGCGGCGGCCCTGCCCCGGGACATCACCGCCGACTGGCGGGAGACGTCGTGGAAGCCTGCCGCGGCGGCACAAGTCCGGTCCGCCTACGACCTCGGCACGGGCCGGGGCACCCTGGACCTCACCCGGGTGCACCCGGCCAGGGGTCAGACGGTCGCCACGGACGCGCGGGTGGGCGCGGGGCAGCTGAAGGTGATCGTGCCGGCGGACGTGACCGTGCGGATGGACATCGATCTCGGAGTGGGCGACATCCGGTTGCCCGAGGACCGAGGAAAGGACGTGGACGTGCGGCCCGGTCAGCACAGGAGCGTGACACTGGCACCGGCCGGGGGGACCGGGAAGTCCGGCACGCTGGAGCTGACGCTCGGTGTCGGCGTGGGACAGGTGGAGGTCAGTCGTGCTGCGTCATGAGTTCCAGCCCGGGAAGCTGGTCGCCGGTCTGTCCCTCACCGCCGCCGGTGCGGTGTTCGCGGGGGACGCGGGCGGTCTGTGGGACGTCCCCTGGTTCGCGATCGTGCCGCTGGTCGTGGGCGGTCTCTGCCTCGCCGGTGCGACGGCCACACTGGCCCGGGCGATACGCAGGCGGGGCGGTGCCGAGAGCGGCTAGCGGTAGCCGCCGAAGCGCCGCCGCGACCGCCAGGCCGCGTCCACGGAAAGATAGGGGGTGCCGGCGAGGACCAGGGGGAGCCAGGCCATCAGGTAGGCGAGGTCGTTGCCGTAGTAGTAGGGGGTCGAGGCCCAGCTCATGGTCAGCCAGAGGCTGAGCGAGATCAGCGCGCCGCCGAGCGCGGCCAGACGGCCGAAGAGGCCGAGCAGCGTGCCGATGCCGACGGCCAGTTCACCGGCGGCGATGGCGCAGCCGAAACTGACCGGGCTCTTCAGGGCCAGGTCGACCAGGGCGGGGATGGCGGCGGTGTCGCGGGCGGCACGCATGATGTCGCCGATCGAACCGGCGCCGCCGGACCGCATGAAGGCGCTGTCGGTGAGCTTGTCGAGGCCGGCGTAGATGAAGGTGACGCCCAGGAAGATGCGCAGCGGGAGCAGGGCGTAGTGGGCGGCGGTGTCCCGCAGGCTGCGCGAGCCGTCCAGCCGGATGGAGTGCGTGTCCGTCCGCATGCCGTGAGTCATCGCTGCCAGCCGCCTTTCACCCGCCGTGCCACCCTCATCTGACGATACGTATGACGAAGGGAGCGAGTTCAATCCTCTCACGGCTGATTTTCCGGATTTCGGGTGTCTGCGCCCGTCTGCCCGGCGGTCACTCCGTCACATGGAGCGGGTAGCGGTTGGTCGCCACGCCGGCCGCGGTCACCACCTGGACGTCCACCGCGCCGGGCTCCACGTCCGCCGGTACGGGCACGGTCAGGGTGGTGTCGGTGGGGTTGCGGAAGCCGCCCGTGACAGGGACGAGGGGGACGTGGACGTCGACCGCGCCGATGCGGACGACCATGCGGGAGAGCCGGTCGGCCGTCTGGGCGCCCGGGGGGACGAAGCCGGTACCCCGGATCTCGATGTCGTCGCCGGTGCGGACCGGGCCGTCGAGGTCGCCGGGCTCGCGGGCACGGACCACCGACAGGATCACCGGCCGGCCGCCCTCGGCGTATTTGCCGGCCAGGTAGGTCAGGGCCGAGATCAGCACGACCACCCCCAGGCCCCAGGGCAGGTCGGGCAGCCGGTCGGGGCGGCGCGCCAGCCGTACGGCGGCGAAGAGCAGGGCCACGGCGCTGATGGCGACGTACTGGATGTCGGTGAAGGCGCCCCGGCCGGAGTCGTCGGTGAGCAGGTCGGCGGCGCGCGGGCGGTCGGCCGGCACCTTCTGCAGCCGCTGGGCGAGGATGCGCAGGCCCACCACCCGGCGGACCAGGACGGCGATGCCGCACACCACGGCGAGGACGGTCACCATGCCCGCGCCGCGTGCCAGATCGAGGCCGGAGATCAGGGCGTCGCGTTCGGCGTGGTCGGAGGCGGCGGCCAGGCGGGCGGCCAGCAGCAGGACCGCGTAACCGACGAACAGCACCCAGCAGGCGGCGACGGTACGGGAGGTGGAGATGCGGTTGTCCTCGCCGAGCACCGGCGCGAGTGCCCCGCCGCGCGCCCGGTGGAGGAAGCAGGCGGCGGTCAGCGCGCCGGCCGCGACGAGCGCGGCGGACAGGGCGGCGGTGCGGGCACCGGTCCAGCCCGCGCCGATCGCGGTGAGCGCCTCGGCGAGCAGCAGGACGGTGACCGCGCCCCACACGGCACACACCGTCCGCAGCCACAGCCGGGCGAGCCGGACCGCGCCCTCGGCCCGGCCCTGTTCGGCGACGGCCTCGGCCCGCTGGGTGAGCTGCTCGGACACCCACTGGCGGGTCGCCGGGGCCGAGTGGGCCACCGCGGCCGGCAGCCCGTGCCCGGCGGCGAACTCGTCCCGCCGGCGCAGGAACGCGGCGACGGCCCGCCGGTGCCCCTCCCGGGCGCCGTGCGGACAGTCCCCGCAGGTACAGCCGCCGTCGTGGGCGCCCTCGGCGCCCGTGTCCCCTCTCGCCTCCTGCACCGCCACGTCCGACGCCCGCCTTCCCCACGGCCCGCCGCCCCTGCGGTCAGCACGCACGGCGCGTGTGACGGCCGGGCAACTCCCCTGTCGTTCCAGCGAATTGTGCCCTACCTCGGGGCTTTCGGGGCGTTCGGGCAGGGTCACCGGGGGTGAAGCGGGAGCCGCGGTGTTGACCCGGCCGCGAGAACCCCGGTACGGCCGGGATCATCCGGCGGGGCGGGGCCGTGCCCTTCGGCGCCGGCCGGGTGCGTGTCGACCCGGCCGGCCCCGCCGACGGGGTCGGGCGCGCGACCGGCCCGCGCAAGGGGGCGCTCGCTCAGAAGTCCGCGGCGGCCGAGGGCGGACGTACTCCGGGACTTCGGGCGCGCGACCGCCCGCGGAAGGGGACTTCGGGTGGGCGGCGGTTCCGGGCGGGTGGCGGCCGGCTCAGCTCAGCAGGTCCGGTTCGCCGCGGCTGATGTCCTGCCACAGGGGCTGGTAGTTGATCCAGGCCACGAGGTCGCCGCCGAGCTGTTCGCGGGTGGCGACGGCCGCCTTGTGGTCGATGAGCACCGGCCGGCCCGCGGCCTTCGCCAGCAGCTGCACCTGGCAGGACCGGTCCAGGGACAGGAACCACCAGGCGGCGGCGTCCACGGAGTCCCCGACGGTGAGCAGCCCGTGGTTGCGCAGCACGAGCGCCTTGTGCGAGCCCAGCGCGGCGGCGATCCGGCGGCCCTCCTCGGCGTCGACGGTGACGCCGGTGTAGGCGTCGTAGAGGGCGAGGTCCTCGTAGAAGGCGCAGCTCTCCTGGGTGATGGGGTCGATGAGGTCACCGAGGGCGGCGAGGGCGCGGCCGTGCACGGAGTGGCAGTGGGCGACGGCGACGACGTCGGGGCGGGCGGCGTGCACCTGGGCGTGCACGGTGAACGCCGCCTGGTTGACGTGGTAGCGGCCCTCGACGACCTGGCCGTCCTGGTTGGCGAGGACGAGATCACCGACCGTGACGTGCTTGAAGGGCATGCCGAACGGGTTGACCCAGAAGCAGTCGGTGAACTCCGGGTCCCGGGCGGTGATGTGCCCGGACACCCCGTCCTCGAATCCCGCACGCCCGAAGATCCGCAGGGCTCCCGCGAGGCGCTCCTTGCGGTGCCGGCGTTCGTCCTCGGCCGACTCGTGCATCGGCGGCATGGCGAACCGGAGCCGGCTGGTGGGCAGTGGCAGGGGCGGGGTGGGCCCGTGCATGAATCCTCCCGTCCTGGGATTGCGGTACGGCCGGAAGGTACCGCCGGGCGGCGCAAAAGGGCAGTGCCGTTTCGTGAAGATGCCGTAGGCAGCGCATACCCGACAGAAGGTGTCGGGTTTCCCGGCGAGACTGGGCCGTATGAACTGGGCAGCTTTCAGCACCGCCGCACCCGAGCTGGCGAAGACCAGCGAGGAGCGCTTCGGCGCGTACCGGCACCACGTCCTCGCGACCCTCCGGGCGGACGGCTCACCGCGCACCTCCGGCCTGGAGGTGCGCTTCCTGGCCGGTGAGCTGTGGCTCGGCATGATGCCGGGCTCGCTCAAGGCACTCGACCTGCGCCGTGACCCGCGTTTCACGTTGCAGGCCAACCCGGGCGACGGCACGGACATGGCCGGGGGCGACGTCCGGATCGGCGGGCGGGCGTTCGAGGTGGGGGCGGGCGCGGTCAAGGACGCGTACGTGAAGGAGGTGGAACCGCCGCAGCCGTTCCACCTCCTGCGCACCGAGCTGACGGAGGTCGTGCGGACCTGCGTCGAGGACGACCGGTATCTGGTCGTCCAGGTCTGGAAGCCCGGAGAGCCGGTGCGCACTCTCAGGCGGACCTAGGCCCTGCCGGCCGGCGGCGGCACGACAGGGCCGGGGAGGACTACTCCCACTCGATCGTGCCCGGCGGCTTCGACGTCACGTCGAGCACGACCCGGTTGACGTCCCGGACCTCGTTGGTGATCCGGGTCGAGATGCGGGCGAGGACGTCGTACGGCAGCCGGGACCAGTCGGCGGTCATGGCGTCCTCGGAGGAGACCGGGCGCAGCACGATCGGGTGGCCGTAGGTGCGGCCGTCGCCCTGGACGCCGACCGAGCGGACGTCCGCGAGCAGGACCACCGGGCACTGCCAGATGTCGCGGTCCAGGCCGGCCGCCGTCAGCTCCTCGCGGGCGATGGCGTCGGCGTCGCGCAGCAGGTCGAGCCGTTCCTTGGTGACCTCGCCGACGATCCGGATGCCCAGGCCGGGGCCCGGGAACGGCTGGCGCTGGACGATCTCGTCCGGCAGGCCCAGCTCCTGGCCGACCATGCGGACCTCGTCCTTGAACAGCTTGCGCAGCGGCTCGATCAGCTTGAACTCGAGGTCCTCGGGCAGACCGCCGACGTTGTGGTGCGACTTGATGTTCGCGGTGCCGGTGCCACCGCCGGACTCGACGACGTCCGGGTAGAGGGTGCCCTGGACCAGGAACTCCACGGCCGGGCCCTCGTCGGCGATGATCTCGGCCTGCGCCTGCTCGAAGACGCGGATGAACTCCCGCCCGATGATCTTGCGCTTCTCCTCGGGGTCGCTGACGCCCTTCAGCGCGGCGAGGAAGCGGTCCTCGGCGTCCACGACCTTCAGCTGCACGCCGGTGGCCGCGACGAAGTCCTTCTCGACCTGCTCGGTCTCGCCCTTGCGCATCAGGCCGTGGTCGACGTACACGCAGGTCAGCTGGGAGCCGATGGCCTTCTGGACCAGGGCGGCGGCGACGGCGGAGTCCACGCCGCCGGACAGACCGCAGATCGCGCGCTTGTCGCCGACCAGCTCGCGGATCGCCTCGACCTGCTCCTCGATCACGTTGCCGGTGGTCCAGTCGGGGCTCAGGCCGGCACCGCGGTACAGGAAGTGCTCCAGCACCTGCTGGCCGTGCGTGGAGTGCATGACCTCGGGGTGGTACTGGACGCCGTAGAGCTTCTTGTCGTCGTTCTCGAAGGCGGCGACCGGGACGACGTCCGTGGACGCGGTGACCGAGAAGCCCTCGGGGGCGGCGGAGCAGGCGTCGCCGTGGGACATCCACACGTGCTGCTCGCCCGGGGTGCCCTCGAAGAGGGTGGAGGACGCCTTGGAGACATGCAGGTCGGTACGGCCGTACTCACGCGACCCGGTGTTGTCGACCGTGCCGCCGAGGACCTGCGCCATCAGCTGGAAGCCGTAGCACATGCCGAAGACGGGGACGCCGGCCTCGAAGATCTCGCGGTCGAGGCGGGGAGCACCCTCCTCGTACACCGACGAAGGGCCTCCGGAGAGGATGATCGCCGCGGGGTTCTTGGCGAGCATCTCCCGGACCGGCATGGTGCTCGGCACGATCTCGCTGTAGACCCGCGCCTCGCGGACGCGACGGGCGATGAGCTGGGCGTACTGCGCACCGAAGTCGACGACCAGGACGGTGTCGGTGCTGGCGGCAGTGGGAGTCGCTGATGACACGGGGTGCCTTCTGGTGGTCGGGCGGGGGTCTGTGCTACCGAGTCTAACGGGGAGGGCGGGAAGGGGTCCCCCGTACCGGGCCGTGCCATACTGGCCTCATGCGCAAGCACTCGACCTTCGTCTTTACCTATGGCACCCGGCCCGCCGGCTGCCATGGTCGTGCTGCTTGAGCTGACGCCAAGCGACTTCCCAGGCGCCCCGGGCCGACAAGGCCCGGGGCGCCTGTCGTTTTCCGGGTTCTGCCGTTCCAGGGCATCCACCTTCCCGACCGAGGAGCCCGACGTGACCACCACCACCACGGAACCGACCGCCACCCCGGACGCGGCCGCCTCCCCCGGCAGGACCGCCGCCCCGGCAGCGGCCACGGCCCCCTCAGCGACCGCGTCCCCGGGGACGGCCGCCGGCCCTGAAGCGGTCATCGCCGGTGCCCGGGAGCGCATCGACGCGCTCGACGACCGGATCATCGGCCTCGTGCAGGAACGGATGGCGGTCTCCGCCGTCGTCCAGCAGGCCCGCATCGCCTCCGGCGGCCGGCGCGTGCACCTCTCCCGCGAGATGGACATCCTCGGCCGCTACCGGGACGCCCTCGGCAAGCCCGGCACCGCCCTCGCCATGACCCTGCTGGAGCTGTGCCGGGGTCGCATCTGAGTTCGGTCCCGCTCTCACCCGTACGGCGCGTGACCGGCCCGTGCACCGCTTCGTTGAGGGGGGTGTCCGTGCCAGCCAGGGGCGGGCCCGACAGAACCACGCGTGGCTCGCTGGGGCGATGAGACGTACGGGTCGTGCCGTAGGTCGTGGGACCTCGCTCCAGGAAGTGACCGGACGGCAGGGGACAGCAGCCCGGTCACCCAAGAGAACGGCCGGCTCCGGGGACGCCCGGGGCCGGCCGGCGGAAAACTGCAGACAGGCCACAGGGCACAGGAACAAGCGGCGCAACCCCCCGGCGCCGCTTCCCGGCACCGGCGCTGCCCTGACGCCGGTGCTCACCGTAGAAGGGCCCCGCGGCCCCTCCGTCCCGCGGGGCCCTTCTTCATGTCCGAAGCCTGCATGCCCGAAGCCGGTTCTTCGTGTGCGCGGTCGGGTGGCGCCCGGTCGGGCGGGTGCCGTGCGCGGCGCCCTCGGCACACCCGTTTCGTGACCTACATCACACGGAAATCCGGGCCTTCCGAAGCAACCCTTCTCGCATTTCGCCGATCAAACCTGCCGGATCAAGAAACGGCGAGAGGGACCTGCCTTCGGAGGGGGATGCAGGTCCCTCTCGCCGTCCTCCGGCCACTTCTTCGGCCGCCGTCCTCGGGCCACTTCTTCGGCCGCCGTCCTCCGGCCACTTCTTCGGCCGCCGTCCTCCGGCCACCTCTTCGGCCGCCGTCCTCCGGCCACCTCTTCGGCCGCCGTCCTCCGGTCACTTCTTCGGTGGTACCGCCGGTATCCCCAGGAACGGCAGCCGCAGCGCGCCGAACGCGTCCGCCGGGACCACCGGGGCCTGCGGCTCCACCGGCTTCAGCCGCTCGTACGCCCCTCCCGGCGCCGGCCGCGGGTCCTCCTCACCCTTGTTCGGCCAGAACGACATCGCCCGCTCGGCCTGCGCCGTGATCGTCAGCGAGGGGTTCACCCCCAGGTTCGCGGAGACCGCGGCACCGTCCACCACCGAGATGCCGGGGTGGCCGTAGAGCCGGTGGTAGGGGTCGATCACGCCCGTCCGCGCGGAGTCCCCGATGGGGCAGCCGCCGAGGAAGTGCGCGGTGAGCGGAGTGCCCATCAGCTCGCCGACGTTGCTGCCGGCGAAGCCGTTGATCTCGGCGGCGAGCGCGGAGGCGGCCTCGGTCGCTGCCCTGATCTGCTTGGGGTTCGGCGAGCCGTGCCCCTGCCGGGCGGTGAGCAGCCCCTTGCCGACCCCGCCGGACTTCAGGTACGTCGTCAGCGAGTTGTCCAGGGACTGCATGACGAGGCCGATGATGGTCCGCTCCGACCAGCGCCGGTTGGACAGCGAACGGGCGACCAGCAGCGGGTGCCGGGCCGCGTTGGCCAGCCAGGCGAGCGCGCGCGAGGAGCCCTCCACGTACGGCACCTGGAGGATCGACAGGCCGCCCATCGAGTTGGAGCCCTTGCCGTAACGGACCGGCTCGACATGGGTGTTCTCGTCGGGGTGGATGGAGGACGTGATCGCGACGCCCCGGGTGAAGTCGGCCCGCGGCTCGCCGGTCGCCCTGCGGTAGCGGCGGTCGTCGGTCTGCGCGCCCACCAGCGCCTCGGAGTTGGTGCGGGTCAGGTCGCCCAGCCGGGCCGACAGGTACGGCAGCCGGCCGCTCGCCTTCATGCGGTGCAGCAGGGTCTGGGTGCCGTAGGTGCCGGCCGCGAGGACGACCCTGCGGGCGGTGAAGAGCCGGCCCTCGCCCTTCTTCTTCCGGTCCGTCGGCAGGGTCGCCAGCGCGTAGCCGCCCCGCGAGTCGTCCGTCACGGACACCACCGTCGTCAGCGGGTGGACGACCGCGCCCGCCTTCTCCGCCAGGTAGAGGTAGTTCTCGTTGAGGGTGTTCTTCGCGCCGTGCCGGCAGCCGGTCATGCACTCGCCGCACTCGGTGCACGCCTTCCGGTCGGGGCCGGCCCCGCCGAAGTAGGGGTCGCTCACCTGCTCGCCGGGCCCGGCCTTCGCCGTGCCGTCCGCGTCCTTGCCGTCGCCGAAGAACACGCCCACCGGGGCGAGATGGAAGGTGTCGCCGACGCCCATCCGCTGGGCCGCCGCCTTCAGATGCACGTCCGAGGGGGTCATGGTGGGGTTGAGCCGGACGCCGAGCATGCGCCGGGCCTGGTCGTAGTACGGCTGCAACTCCTCCTGCCAGTCGGTGATGTGCCGCCACTGGGGGTCGTCGAAGAACGGCTTGGGCGGTACGTAGAGGGTGTTGGCGTAGTTGAGCGAGCCGCCGCCGACGCCCGCGCCGGCCAGCACCATCACGTTGCCCAGCAGATGGATGCGCTGGATGCCGTACATACCGAGCTTCGGGGCCCAGAGGTAGTTCTTCAGGTCCCAGGAGTTCTTCGGCAGCGTGTCGCGGGTGAAGCGGCGGCCGGCTTCGAGGACGCCTACGCGGTACCCCTTTTCGGTGAGGCGCAGGGCGGTGACCGAGCCGCCGAACCCCGAACCGACGACGATGACGTCGTAGTCGTACCCGTCCTCGTCCCGGGTCTGGACAGACTTCTCCTGCGACACGTGCTCTCCTCGTTGAGAACGGCTGGTCCGAACGGGTCGTCCGGGCGGGGCGGGTGGTCTAGCGGAACCGGAACGCCTTCATCAGGCGGAGACTGCGGCTCATGAACGCCGCGTACCCCTCGTCGTCCATGCCCAGCGACGGCGCCATCGGAAGCAGCCGCTGCCGGGCCACCGTCTGGGCCTCCGTGTACTTGAGGATGCCCTCGGCACCGTGCCGGCGGCCGAGACCGGAGTCCTTCATGCCGCCCATCGGCGACTGCACGCTGCCGTAGGCGGGCGCGTAGCCCTCGTTGACGTTGACCGTGCCGGTGCGCAGCCGGGCGGCGACGTCCTGGCCACGGCGGCCGTTCTTCGTCCACACCGACGCGTTCAGGCCGTACGGCGTGGCGTTGGCACGCTCGACGGCCTCCTCCTCGCTCTTGAAGCGGTAGACGGAGACGACCGGACCGAAGGTCTCCTCCTCGCAGACGGCCATGGAGGGGTCGACGCCGTCCAGGATGGTCGGCTCGAAGAAGTAGGGGCCGATGTCCGGGCGGGCCGTACCCCCGGCTACCACCTTCGCGCCCTTGGCGACGGCCTCCCGCACATGCCGTTCGACGGTCTCCAGCTGGCGTTCGCCGACCAGCGAGCCCATGTCGGCGCCGTAGGCGAGGGAGTTGCCGAGCCGCATGGCCCGGGTCCTGGCGGCGAACCGCTCCAGGAAGGCGTCGGCGACGGACTCGTGGACGTACAGCCGCTCGATCGAGATGCACAGCTGGCCGGCGGAGGAGAAGCAGGCACGGACGGCTCCGGCGGCCGCCTTCTCGATGTCGGCGTCCTCCAGCACCAGCATGGCGTTCTTGCCGCCGAGTTCGAGGGAGACACCGACCAGCCGGGAGGCGGCGCCGACGGCGACCTCGCGGCCGGTGCGGGTGGACCCGGTGAAGGAGACGTAGTCGGCGTGCCTGACCAGCTCCGGGCCGACGACCGGACCCTCGCCGAGGACGACCTGGAAGACACCCTCGGGCAGTCCGGCCTCGATCAGCAGGTCACGCGCCCACAGCGCCGTCAGACAGGTCTCCGTGTCCGGCTTCATCACCACGGCGTTGCCCGCGACGAAGGCGGGCAGGGCGTCGCCGACGGACAGCTCCAGCGGGTAGTTCCAGGGGGCGATCTGGCCCACGACACCGCGCGGGTGACGCAGTTCGGTGACCTTCGTCAGGGTGGGCACGGCGCCCGTGTGCCGCTTCGGCCTCAGATACGCCGCGGCCCGGCGGCCGTAGTGGCGGGCCGCGACGGCGACGGCCTGCACCTCCTCGTGCGCGTGCAGGCGGGCCTTGCCGGTCTCCAGCTGGATGAGGTCCAGGACCTCGGCCTGCCGCTCCAGCACCAGATCGTGGAAGCGGAGCAGGACGGCGGCCCGCTGCCGTACCGGGGTCCGCTCCCACACGCCCTGGGCCGCGCGGGCGGCCTCGAACGCCTCGCGGACGTCCTCCGGGGTGGACTCGGGCAGGTCGGCCAGCTTCTCGCCGCTGAAGGGGGTGTGGTTGGCGGTGCGGCCGGAGCCGACGACGCCCTTGGTGAGCTGGGCCACCAGTTCCGGGGTGACCACGTCGGCGGCGGTGCGGGCGCCTTCGGGTGCGGGCGCGAGCGGGTTGGTACCGGCGATGTCGGGGGCCTGCGTGTCCGTCATGACGCGCAGGGTATTCCGGAGCGCAGGCTTTGTGTACCCGTCGGTAACGCGGATTCACCGAGTGCTCACACACTGCCAGTGATCACTGGCAGAGAATGCGCTGATCAGGGCGTTGGGGGATGACGATCAGTCGACTCCGGGTTTTCTCGCGAGCAGCAGACCGAGAGCGCTCAGAGGGGTGCGACGGCGGGCACTCGCCACGGGGGCGGAGGCGCCGGACGCGGAGGAAGCATCGGCTGCGGCGGGGGCGTCGACCACCGGGGACGCGTCGGATACGGCCGAGGCGTCGGCTACCGGGGACGCGTCGGATACGGCGGAGGCGTCGGCCACCGGGGAGGGATCGGACGGGGCGGGGACGGCCGCTGCTCCGGAGCCGTCCGCTACGGCGGGGACGGCCGCGTCCTCCGGCCCGGTCGCCACGTCCTCCGGCCCGGTCGCCACGTCCTCCGGCCCGGTCGCCGCACCCCCCGGCCCGGTAGCCGCGGCCCCCGGTTCGCTGGAGGCGAGGTAGTCGCCGAGTACGGCGCTGACCTCGTGCGGGTCCGGGCGGGCCGCCGGGTCCTCGGCCTGCAGCCGGTCCAGCAGCGGGCCGAGCGGTTCCGGCGGGCCGAGCGGTTCCGGCGGGCCGGGGTCCGTGCCCGCGAGGGCGGTACGCAGCAGCGCGCCCAGCGACCACAGGTCGGAGGCCGGGCCGGCGCCGGGCCCCGCCGCCCGTTCCGGCGCGACGAAGCCGGCGGGTGCGTCCTCCGCGTGTCCGTCGCCGATGCCGAAGTCGGTGAGGACGACCCGCCCGGTGCCGGACTCCAGCAGGACATTGGCCGGTTTGACGTCCCGGTGCACGATGCCGACGGCATGGGCGGCACGCAGCGCGCCGAGCACGGCCAGCCCGATGCGCGCTGCCTCGGCGGCCGGGACCGGCCCGCGCCGCAGCACTTCGCGCAGGGACTCGCCCGCCACCAGCTCCATCACGATCCAGGGGACGCCGTCCTCGGTGACGACGTCGTACACCGTCACGGCCGAGGGGTGCCGCACCCGGGTGGCGGCCCCGGCCTCGTGGTGGAGCCGGTGGGCGATGCGCCGGCTCTCCTCGTCGGTGGCCGGATCACCGGGCAGCAGCGGCTCCTTGACGGCGACCGGCCCGTGATCCCGTTCGTCCAGGGCGCGCCACACGGTCCCGCCCGGCCCGGACCCCAGACGTCCGGTCAGCCGGTAACGGCCGCCGATCACACGTGCGTCGGGCGGGTGTTCGCCGTCTTCGGTCATGCCCCATGAGTACCGTGCGCACCGCGCCGTTGTCGAAGCGGGCGGCCGGGGTCACGGCTCGGCGATCTCCAGACCGGCGATCGCCTCCTTCGCCACCTCGCGGCCGCGGGCGGTGAAGTCGCCCTTGGCCGGGTAGCCGACGGCCAGTTCGTACATGTCCCCCGACGTGCTGCGGTAGTAGAAGATCCGCAGCTCGCGGGGGCGGTTGTCGTCGTCGGCGGCGGGGTAGGCCACCGTGTTCCCGGCCGCCTGCCGGCCGTCGTACGTGGCGTCCGTGTCCGGGACCGTCTTCGTGGCCCTGCCCATCCCCAGCTCGTAGTCGCCCTGGCTCTTGAACTCCTCGTTGTCGTCGTACATCTGGGCCCGCGCGCTGGACTTGATCCGGTCGAGGGAGTCCTCCGACCTGCGCGTCAGATGCAGGCGGACCCACAGGGACCCGCTCCAGTCCCCGTACGACACCCAGTCCCGGTCGCTGTCGTCCTTGTCCGGCCGGACGGCCTGGTAGCTCGCGGGGACGGCGAGGGTGACGCCGAGCCTGTTCTCCGGCCGCTTCACCCAGCCGTCGGGCAGCGCGCCCGCGGAGGAGGGGACGAGGACGAGGTACGCGGTGACGGCCGCCGCCACCGCCGCCGCGCCGGCACCCAGCCAGGCGGTACGGCGCCGGCGGCGCGAGCGGGTGACGGCCGGGCCGGCCTGCGTCGGGGAGGGCGCCGTGGGGACCGCCGCCACCGGAGGCGCCGGGGCCGGCGGTGCCGGGGGGTTCGCGGCCTCCTGGAGCAGGGCGCGGACCCGGTCCGCCGTCGGGCGCCGCGCGGGGTCCTTGTGGAGCAGCCCGTCGATGACCTCGGCGAGCGGGCCGCGGGCCGACGCGGGCGGGGCCGGGGTGGCGTTGAGGACGGACTGCAGGGTGGCCGGCGTGTTGCTGCGGCGGAACGGCGACACGCCCTCCGTGGCCGTGTACAGCACCACACCCAGGGACCACAGGTCGCTCGCCGGGCCGGGCCGCTGCCCGAGCACCCGCTCCGGCGCGATGAACTCGGGCGAGCCGACGAAACCGCCCGTGTCCGTGAGCCGCGGGTCGCCCTCGATCCAGGCGATGCCGAAGTCGGTGAGGACGACCCGGTCGTACCGGCCCAGCAGGATGTTGTCGGGCTTGACGTCCCGGTGCAGTACGCCCGCGGCGTGCGCCGCCTCCAGCGCGCCGAGGACCTGCAGACCGATCCGGGCCGCCTGCCGTGCGTCCAGGGTGCCCTCCCGCAGCGCGCTGCCGAGGGTGCGGCCGCGCACCAGTTCCATGACGATCCACGGCCGGCCGTCGACGACCGCGACGTCGTGCACGTTCACCACCGCGGGGTGGTCGAGGCGCGCCGCCGCGCGGGCCTCGCGGCGCATGCGTTCGTAGGCGTTGGCCCGTTCGCTCTCGGGAAGGTGGTCCGGTACGCGCGGCTCCTTGACCGCGACCTCTCGGTCCACCGTCTCGTCCTCGGCCCGCCACACGGTGCCCATGCCGCCATGCCCCAGCTTGCCCAGCAGCCGGTAGCGGCCCGCGACGAGCCGGCCCGCACCCGGTTCCGCGGCGGAAGCGGCGCCGGCGGGCCCGGTGGCCGGAACGGCCTCGCCGGGCGGGCCCGGACGTGGCCGGGGCGGTTGCAGAACAAAACTCGTCGTGTCGTCGGTCCCGTGGCCGACTCCCCCGTCACTGCTCATGCGTCATCTCTACCGCGCCCCCGGCGCCGCAGCCACAGGGAGGGCGAACCGGTCACACACCCGTGACCGAGAACGTGTCGACCGCCACGTCGAAGTACTCCCGCGCCTCCCGCACCTTCCCGACCGGAGCCGACACCCACACGTCGTACAGCCGGCCGCCCTCCTCCCAGCACAGGTCGTAGGTGTGGCGCGGGCCCTCCGTCGCGGTGAAGCCGTTCCAGGTGAACTCCCAGAGCGCGGCGCGGTGTCCGCCGCGGGTGGTGCGGGTGACGCGGCCGTCGTGGTAACCCGGGTTGGTGGAGGGGCCGTCGGCGGCGGACCGGTCCAGCACGCCCTGCGGGCCCCCGGGTTGCGCCTCGGTGACCTTGATGCCCAGGCGGAAGGTCTGCCCCGGCGACAGATAGAAGACCCGCTCGCCCTGCGGGCTGCGGGTGAAGTCCTCCGGCACGGCGAGGGAGAATCCGGCCGGGTCCCGTGCGGTGCGGTAACCGGAGGGCGCGGTGTGCGAGTCGGCGCCGGTCGGGCGGGGGGCGCCGGGTGCGGGTGTGGACGGTGACGGTGTCGCGGACCCCGTCGGGGAGCCGGAGGAGTTCGTGCCGTCCGTGCTGTCCGTGGAGTGCGTACCGGTCGGGGTCGCGGGGGTCGTCGCCGTACCGCCCGGGGTGCCGCCGTCCCCCTCCCCGTGCCGGTGCAGCAGCAGCGCCGCGGCCGACACGCCCGCCCCGGCCAGCGCGGCGACGAGCAGTGCCGCCACCAGCACCCCGCGCGGCGACGACCGGGCCTGGGGCTGCTGCCCCGCGGTGGACGGCAGTGGCCGGCCGTGCGGGAGGTCCGGCTGGGTCGGGACGTAGGGCTCGGGGGCCTTCGCGGTGCGGCCGCCGCCGGTCCGGTGGCCCCGCCCGCCGCCGTGCCCGCCCGCGGTGGCCTGGACTGCCGGCGCGGGCGGTGTCCGCCCGGTCTCCAGGTACGTCCGCAGCATCGCCTCGGCGTCCGCCGCGCCCAGCCGCCGGTCGGGGTCGCGGTCCAGCAGGCCGCGGACCACGGGCAGCAGCGGTTCGGCCTGGGCGGGCGGGCGGATGTCGTCGGCGACGACGGCGTGCAGGATGCCGCCGATCGAGTCGCGCCGGAACGGCGATTCGCCGCTGAGTACCGTGCACAGCAGTGCCCCGAGCGACCACAGGTCGGACTCGGGGCCGGTGCGCAGCCCGGACATCCGCTCCGGCGCCGTGTACTCGGGCGAGCCGACGAAGGAGCCGGTCTCGGTGAGTGTGGTGGCGCCGGCGACCTGGGCGATGCCGAAGTCGGTGAGGACGACCCGGTCGGTGCCGGACTCGATGAGGACGTTCGCGGGCTTGATGTCCCGGTGGAGCACGCCCGCCTCGTGCGCGGTGCGCAACGCGCTCAGCAGGGCGATGCCGATCCGCGCGGCCTCGGCGGCGTCGACCGGGCCGTGCCGGGCGATCCGGTCGGCGAGCGAACCGCCGTCGATCAGCTCCATGACCAGGTAAGGCCGTTCGTCCTGCTCCACCACGTCGTGCACGACGATGATGTGCGGGTGCCGCAGCTGGCAGACCGCGCGGGCCTCCCGGAAGGTGCTGTCACGGCGGCGGCGCGCGTCGTCGTCCGGGCGCGAGTCGTCCGCGAGGAGTTCCTTGACCGCCACCTGACGGCCCAGCACCTGGTCGCTCGCCCGCCACACGACGCCCATGCCGCCGCGCCCGACGCGTTCCTCCAGGCGGTAACGGCCCGCGATCAGCCGGAACCCGGCTCCCTCGGTCCCCATGCGCCCATCATGCCGCAGCGCACGTCCGGTTCCTCGAAATCCGGTCGCCCCTCCGGAGGCACTCGGCCCGTGCGCCGGTCGGCGTGACACGGCCACGGGCGGCGGGCGGGGGCACCCGCCGGGACGCGGCCTTCACCGGCGCGCGCGACCGGGACCGGCCGCCCGTGTCACCGGGGCTGCTGCCAGGTCTGCAGCACCCACTTGAACTGCTTGCTCGTCTGCGCCCAGTCCTCGCCGGGGCCCGACACGTAGATCGCGTACTCGGCGCCGTCCCGCGAGAAGTACGTCTCCTCGACGGCGTGGCGCGGCCCGGCGACATAGGGCGGGTCCTTGGCCAGGGCCGTCCAGGTGTACTCCCACAGCGAGCCCTTGCAGTCGCGGTAGGTGTTCTCCGCCATGGTCACCCGCCGGTAGTCGACCAGTCTCTGGATCTGCTGTTCCAGATCCTCCTGGTGCGATTTGGCGTCGGCGAAGTCCGGTGAGGAGTCGATGGCGATGCGCACGAAGTGCTTGCCGCCGTCGGGTGTGTAGTCGACCTGCCTGATCTCGCCGGGTACGCCGACGACCTTGCGGGACCAGCCCTTGGGCAGGTAGAGGCTGAAGCCCCATTCGTCGTCGTACCGCTGCCACGAGGCGGGAACCGTGCCGTCGGGGCCCGGGGAGCCGCTCGCGGGGGGCGCCGTGACGGCCGGACCCGCACCCTTGCCCGTACCGCTCGGTCCCTCCTGGCCGCCCCAGTGCTGGAAGGCCACGGCCGCGCCGCCGCCGAGCACGGCCGCGGCGGCGACGACGAGCGCGAGCGTACGCAGCCTGCGCCGGGGCCGGGCCGGCGCGGTGCCGCCCGCCGGGACCGGCGGCATGGCTGCCACGGCCGTCGCCCCGGTTCCGGGCAGGCCCGCGCCCGGCGGGTACCCGGCGGCGGTGCCGCCGGTGGGGTGACCGGGCGGGCCGTAGCCCGCGGTGCCGGTGCCGCCCGTGCGCACGCCCGAGGTCTGGGTCGGGATGAACGCCTCCGCGCTGCCCGGCCGGCGGCCCTCAGCCACCTCGGCGAGCATCCGCTCCGCCTCCCCCGCGTCCGGCCGCTGGGCCGGGTCCTTGCGCAGCAGGGCGGCGATGACCGGTTCGAGGGAACCGGCTTGGCGCGGCTCGTCCACGTGTTCCTCGACGATCGCCTGCATGGTGCTCAGCGGCGAGGTGCGCCGGAACGGCGAGCGTCCTTCGACCGCCGTGTACAGCGTCGCGCCGAGTGCCCACAGGTCGGAGGCCGGGCCGGGGTCGTGGCCGCGTACCCGCTCGGGGGCCAGGTAGTCGACGGAGCCGACGACCTCCCCGGTGCGGGTGATGGTGCTGTCGCCCTCGATCTGGGCGATGCCGAAGTCGGTGAGCAGGACCCGGCGGTCCGTGCCGAGCAGGACGTTGCCGGGCTTGACGTCCCGGTGCAGCACTCCGGCGGTGTGCGCGGCACGCAGCGCGCGCAGCACCCACAGCCCGATCCGTGCGGCCTCCTGCGGTTCGACGCGCCCCCGCTCCTTGACCGCGTCGGCCAGCGAGTGGCCCTCGACCAGTTCCATGACGATCCAGGGGCGGCCGTCGTGTTCGAGGACGTCGTGCACGGTGACGACGGCGGAGTGGTTGATGCGGGCGGCGGCGCGGGCCTCGGCGCGGGTGCGGGCGAGCAGAACGGCCTGGTCGCTGTCGGAGACGTAGAGCGCCGCGGTCAACTCCTTGATGGCGACCTTCCGGTGCAGCACCTCGTCGTGGGCGCGCCACACCCGGCCCATGCCGCCGCTGCCGATGGAGTCGGCGAGCCGGTAGCGGCCTGCTATGAGCAGACCCTGCATCTGATTCACGTTGCCCCGCAATGCTCTTGTCAGGGTCAGACTATGGACCGGTCCGCGCACAGGGAACCAGCGGGGTACCAAGGAAACCGCACTGTGACGATGGTCATTTCCGCGCGAGAGCGGGAACCGGCCCGCCGTGCCCTGCCCCCCGGTACTCGCTGCTCAACCGGTGTAGCGATACGTCGCGGTAGCCTGCTCGTACAACCGGGTCACCTCGTCCCGTCGGGCGTCCGGGCCGCGTACCTGGAGGATGTGGTAGCGGCCGTTCAGCAGCAGCGCCATGTTCCGCACGAACAGGTCCCTGCCCTGCCCGTCGGTCCAGGTGAACTGCCCCTCGGCCATGGTCCGTCCGCCCACCTCGATGGTCCGCAGGCCGCTGGCCGTGGCCCAGCTGGAGTCGCGGTACGGCTGGAGTTCCCTTTCCTTGTCCCGCTGGTAGACCATCGGATCGCTGCCGTAGGCGGACGAGCCGTCCCGGCCCGGTACGACGATCAGCTCGAAGTCGCCGTGCGTGTAGGCCACCTGACCGCTGCCGTTCTTCGGGGTGCGCGCCCAGCCCTCGGCCACGGCGACCTGGAATCCGTCCGGATCCTTGCGCAGGGTGAACCCGTCGGGGACGGCGGGGTCCCCGCCGGTCTGTGTCTCGGTCGCGGGCGCGGAGGCACCGTCGTCCGGTGCGCTCTGCCCGGCGGAGGGCTGCCGGGTGTGCGAGGGCACGGGACTCGTCCGCCCGGCGCTGCCGGTACGGTCTCCGTCCGCGGCGCCGTTCCCTTCCTGTTTCGGCATGAAGAGCATCGCGTACGCGATCGCGCCGGCCAGCAGGAGCAGGATCAGCACGAGCAGGGTCCGGCCGAGACTGCGGGGCGAACCGGACGTCTCCCGGCCCCGCTTGTGCCGCCCGTGCGGATGGGCCGCAGGCAGCCCGGCGCGCCGCCTGCGCACCAGTTCACCACGGCGCCGGACGATCGGCAGCCGGCTCGGGTCCACGGGCGGCACGGGGACGACGTGGACACCGGCGTCCGGCTCGGGCGCGGACCGCACCAGGGAACGCAGCCAGCCGCTCAGCTCCTCGACGTCCGGCCGCTCGATGGGGTCCTGGCGCAGCAGCGACTCCACGACCGGCCGCAGCGGGCCGCACTCCTCCGCGAAGGCGGGCGGCTCGGCGCAGACCAGCTGCACCAGCTCGGCCGTCGACTCCTCCGGGTACGGTGCGTGCCCCTGCACGGCCCGGAACAGCAGCGCGCCCAGCGCCCACAGGTCGGTGGCGGGCCCGATCGGCGCGGCCAGCTGCCAGTTCCCGTGCACCGGGCCGGCCTGTTCCGGTGCCCACCGCTCGGTCACCGGCCCCACGACGGTCATCCGCACCTGCCGGGCCCGCTCGGCGGCGAGCGGGGTGCCGGGTCCACGGCGCGCGGCACCCGGTTCGTCCCACCCGCCGCCCGGCGGTGCGGGCGGTCCGGCGGGGGCGAGTTCGGGGCGGC
>NZ_WWJT01000469.1 GCF_009865385.1 Streptomyces sp. SID486
GATCTCGTTGTCCTGGCAGTAGGCGTTGTTGTTGCCGCGCTGGGTGCGGCCGAGTTCGTCGCCGTGGCAGAGCATCGGGATGCCCTGCGAGAGCAGCAGTGTGGCGAGCAGGTTGCGCTGCTGGCGGGCGCGCAGTTCGAGGACGGCCGGGTCGTCGGTCTCG
Organism: Streptomyces sp. SID486; assembly: GCF_009865385.1. GTDB lineage: Bacteria > Actinomycetota > Actinomycetes > Streptomycetales > Streptomycetaceae > Streptomyces. The sequence continues at coordinate 164 of NZ_WWJT01000469.1, forward strand.
CCCTCCTCCCCGCAGTTCCAGGACCGGTTGTGGCTCTCGCCGTCCCGGTTGTCCTCGCCGTTGGCCTCGTTGTGCTTGTCGTTGTACGACACGAGGTCCCGCAGCGTGAAGCCGTCGTGCGCGGTCACGAAGTTGACGCTCGCGCGCGGCCGGCGCCTGCTGTGCTGGTAGATGTCGGAGGAGCCGGTCAGCCGGGAGGCGAACTCGCCGAGCGAGCCGGGCTCGGTCCGCCAGAAGTCCCGCACGGCGTCCCGGTACTTGCCGTTCCACTCCGACCACAGCGGCGGGAAGTTGCCCACCTGGTAGCCGCCCTC
>NZ_WWJT01000470.1 GCF_009865385.1 Streptomyces sp. SID486
CAGAGCCAGCAGAAGAACCAGAAGCAGGGGAACCATTGTTATCAACCTCCTGGCCACCGCATGCCCTTACATCACGCTCACAAGCACATAAAATGTGTGTTTCTTTCAGGAAGTCAAGGGCATACGCGTACGCTGACCTCCGCCGCACATGGTTCCCCCAGTCCCGCCCCTCACACACCGCAGCAGCAACTCATACGATGCGTCAACGGTCGGCGCTGGTGTTGCGGCTCATCTGAATGAACGTCGCCCCTGAACGGAATGGCGAACCGTTCCGCCTGGACAGACCGACGTCATGGGACTTCCGCTTCGCTCCCGCAGAGGAGGGGCCGCTCCGCTCGCCGACGTCGTCCCGACCGTCCTGGCCACATCACTGACCGGCCTCACCCCCGCCCACACCGAAACCCCTGCAGCCGCGCCACCCGCCACAGCCCGACACCAGGAGCGCAGGCCGCCGATGGTTCCACTCTCGCGTCCGACCCCACTGATGTGGCGCCCTTTCCCGCCTGTGGCGGATCCGCCACAAGCGGGAAAGGCAACCGCTGCGCGAAGCTTCCTGCTCTGGTCACGCGTGGACCTACCAGCAGGGTTGTCGGCCCGACACCCTTCACGGTGTGGGAGCCGGCTGAGGGCTTGTTTCAGACCTTGATGTACGCGACGACCACGACGGTGCAGGGCCTAGGCTCCAAGGATCCTCCAGAGCTGGTTGCGGTTGCCTTGCAGACCGTGGTGGCACAGTTTGGCGCCGTTGTCGGTGGAGGCGTTGGTGACGCTGATTGCTCCACCGCGGTAGTCGGACACGATGAAGTACTCGTTCTGGGCGACGGGGAGCAGGCGCCATTTCTGGTGCGAGGCGTCCCTCCAGGTCCACAGGTTGATGTCGGGCGCGTTGCCGGGGTAAGGGCCGTGGATCGACATGACGCGGGTGGGGGCGAAGACGGAGGTGAACTTGTGGAGGTCGCCGCCGAGGCGGTCGAGTTCCCATCGCTGATGAGATGCGTCGTACCAGCCCTCTTGCCGAATGGACGGGCTGTCGTCGTTGTAGGGGCCGTGGATGGTGGCGAACTTGCCGCTGAGAACGGATTCCAGCCGCACTCTGGGAAGCAGACCGGTCACCTGGTTGGAGGCGTCGGGCAGCAACAGGAAGCCGATCTCCCATTTCCCGTCGCTGCCTGCGTCGAAGACCAGTTCGCGTTTGGAGGTCCGGTAGGCGCCCAGGCGTAGGAGCGTCTCGACGATGACTTCGCTGGTGCGGGTCAGCGCGGCGATTCTGCGCACCGCCCCCTCGGGCGGAGGCTTGCGCAGCGTGTCCTGGATCTGTTTCTGCAGCATCAGCACTGGTTCGGGCACCAGCAGCGAGTAGGTGCCGATGTGATCGTCCTGGTTCGTCAGGATCTGCCTGATGAACGTGAGGATCATCGCGAACATCGCTACAACCGCCGGCGGGACTCCGACGCCCGTCAGCTCGCCGACGACGGTGTCGACCATGTCCAGCCAGGTCTCGATCGACAACTCGTCCATCAGGATCTTGAGGATCTCGTCGATGATCATCTTGGCCTTGGCGTCGCCACCGCCGTGGTCCATCTCCCAGGCGTCGATCACCACAGCAAGGCCGCCGTTGTCGACTGTGGTGTTCCACAACCGGTTCGGTTCGAAGGCGCGGGTGTAGCCGGTGTTCATGCTGAACTTCTCGCTGGTGTAGTTGCGCTGAGTGTCCCCGTCGCACAGGGCCAGCGAGAACTTCGGCTCGTCCTTGCCCCACTCGTTGGACTCCCGGTGGCATGTGAGGTAGTCGAGCGACACCCAGTACGTGCCCGCGCCGCCGGATCGTGCGCTCGCGGCGGTGGGGTGGTCGAGGGGCAGCCCCAAGCACACCAGCCCCCATCCGTTGTCGGCGGTCTCCTGCAGAAAGGCTGCGCTGGGCTCGGGGGCGGCCGCCTCCTGCACCGCCCTCGCTTCTGGATCGTCACCGAGCGGGCCCGTCGGGCGGGTGGCGTCCACCGCCCGAATGTTGCTGCATGTGGCGAGGAAATCCCGGCCCAGCTGCGGCAGATCGGCCCGCAGGTCGGCCAGGCCGTAGGACTCCTCCACTCCCAGAGCGGCGAACCGCCCGGGGAACAACCTCCTTCGGACCTCCGGCGCCGCCGTAGAGAAGGCATGCCCCATCTCGCCGAGCTCGCCGGCCGTGAAGCCCGCGCGGGAGAACGCGTTCGTGAAGACGCCTTCCAGGTCGGACAGGGGCTGCCCGGCCGCGTGCCGGGCGAACCCGTTGAGCATCACGGCCAACAGGACGTTGGTGGAGCTGCTGTGCTCCATCCTGGCGCCCATGCGCGTCCGGACTCCCGAACCGCCCAGTGCGCCGCGGATGCCGGCGACCACATCCCGCTTGAACTCATCGCCGTCGTCGGCGACATCACTCATCCCCACACCTCCGCGGTGCTGCCAGGCGCCGGTGAACGCCTGCGGTAGGACACACCTGACTCGACACCTCCGTCTGCGCCGGCCCCGGATCCCGCCTGTCCTGACAGGCCGGCAGGGGTGCCGCCGGCGGCGGTGGCACATGCACGCCTCGTGGCGAAGTATGTCTCGCGCCGGGGCCATGGAACGGGTGATCCGAAAGAAACGCCCTCGGTGGCCGCCATGCACCAGGGACACCGCGTATCGGAGTCGTCGGTGTCGGCGAGTGTGGCTGCATACTCGCCGACATGGCTTTCGGCGGCGGATGCACGTTCGGTCGGCTGGCGTAGGGCCCGTACTCGTCGGCGGGCGCCCGTGCCCACGGTCTGCACCTGCTCCGGCACCGTCGGCTCAGGGTCGAACCCCCGGCCGATCCCTGGACAGGACCCTGGTGAACACCGGTGTGCGGCGGCCTCGCCCCAGGTGGAGGGCGGGGCCGCCGCACAGCGGTGTTCACGTACTGCGGGGCTCAGCGGCGGTACATCACGTAGAGCTTGCTGTCGTGGGAGGCCGCTGACGGTTCGTCCATGAGCTTCGACGGCGCTTGCCAACTGACGAGGCCCAAGGCGCCCCAGTGCTGGGATTCTCGGCAGAAGCGCAGCGCGCCCTTCGGATCGCGGTGGAAGACCCACAGGTCGTCCTGGTGGACGGCGAGGGCAGGTCCGTGCGTGCTGGGCCACGCATTGATGGTGCCGGCGTTGGTCCAGTGGGGCCGCACCTCGGTCCCGTAGAGCTTGCTCGTCCCGGTGGCCGCGTACATGCGCTGGTCAGTCCCGGTAGCGACCCGCCACAGCCGACCCTTGTATCTGGCCATGGCAGCGGGCCGGGTGACGATCCAGCCGAGACTGTCACCCCAGCTGCCCCGCCAGGAGGTCCATGTCTTGTGCAGCCAGTGGGTGTTGAGCCGGCCGTCCGGACCGGTGTGGTTCATCCACAGGTACACGTCCAGATCGCCGACGGCCAGGGCCGGTGCCCTCTCCGCTTTCGAAGGTGAGGCACCGAGCAGGTCCCGCTCCTCACCATCGCCTCCTGGGAATGGGACGGCGGCAGCGGGACCTGGATCGCCGAGGAGGAACGGACGAACTCGACCCCGCCTCTTTCGGGCGCCCAGGACTGCAACTTCACCTTGATCGACATCATCGGCGGCTACGACCTCCAACTCCATGTCTGCCCGGCTTCCCCGGACCATCCGCACATCGAACTGCTCCCGTGAGCCCGGCGGAAGTCCTCCGGGCCCACGCATACGCCACCATCGGTACCGCGATCGAGTCTCCGGTGAGCAGCCTTGGTCAACTACCAGATGATCCAAACGACGGGCCCTGGCGGCCGGGGCCGGTCATCGACGCTGCACCTCGCGGGGTGCCGTCGCACGCCTCAGGGAGGAGGCCGACGCTCCTCACAGGGTCGGCGGCAGAGCCTTTGAGGTCGGTCCTGGTTCGGCGTGGACGGGCGGGTGGTGCTGCGGCGGTCGAGGAAGCGGGCCAGCCTGGCGACCGCTTCGGTGAGGATGTGGGGCGGAGGCAGGGTGACCATCCGCAGGTGTCCGGGCCGGACCGGACCGAGGCCGGAGCCGGGAACGACGAACAGTCGTTCCTCGTGCAGCAGATCGGCGGCCAGGCTCTCGTCGTCGCTCGGACGGTAATGCCCCGGCATGACGCGCGGGAAGACATAGAACGCGCCGTGGGGTTTGACGGCCCGCACGCCGGGGACGTCGGCGAGCAGATGCCACAGGTGATCCCGCCGCAGGCGCAGCGCGCCTCCCGGGGCGGTCAACGCCCGTGTGTCGTCGACGCGCAGCGCGGTTTCCACAGCGCGCTGCGCGGGGACGTTGGGGCACAGGCGCAGCGACGCGAGCGTCTCGAGCGCGGCGACGTAGTCGCTCGCGGGTCCGCGGCAACCGGTCAGTGCCAGCCATCCCATGCGGTAGCCGGGGATGCGGCTGCGCTTGGACAGCCCTCCGAACGTCAAGCACGGTACATCGGGGGCGCACGTCGCGAGCGGTGTGTGCGAAGTGCCGTCGTAGAGGAAGTCGGCGTAGATCTCGTCCGCCAGCAGGACCAAGCCCCGTCTGCGGGCGATGTCGGCGATGCCGTCGAGGATCCCGCGCGGCCATACGGCGCCGGTGGGGTTGTTGGGGTTGATCACCACGATGGCTCGCGTCCGGTCGGTCACCCTACGGGCGATGTCCGCCGGGTCCGGACACCAGTCGGAGGCTTCGTCGCACGGGTAGTGCACCGGCCGGCCGCCCGCCATGACCACGGAGGCCGTCCACATGGGGTAGTCCGGTGCCGGGATGAGGACCTGGTCGAGGGGGTCCAGGAGGGCGTGCAGGGACAGGGGTGCGAGTTCCGAGACTCCGTTGCCGAGGTAGACGTCGCACGACCGGACGGTGTCGAGTCCCTTGTCGCGGTAATGCCGGGCCACCGCGTCACGGGCCTCCGGGAGCCCGGCGGCAGCGCTGTATCCGCAGGAGTGGTCGAGGTGCTCGCGCACTGCCTGCACCACCTCGCGGGCGGGCGGCAGACCGTACGCGGCGGGGTCCCCGAGGTTCAACGCGAGTACGTCCTCGCCGGCGGCTCGCATGCGTTCGGCCTGTGCCGCCAGCGGGCCACGCAGACTGTAGGAGACACCGGACAGCTTCCGTGACGCGCGGACGCGGGGGCAGGGCGTCATGCGGTGTTCCCGGGAGCGAATGCGGCGCGGGTGCACGCGGAGGGTGGCGCCAGGAACCCGGTGCGCTTGAACTCGCGCAGGTAGGTGTCGAGCAGTTCGGCGTCGACAGGCGGGCAGACGAGTGCGCTGTCGGCGAGTGCGGCGTCGGTGTTGTGGCGGCCGAAGGCGGGAAAGATACCGTCGGTGTACATCTGCTTGACCGAAACCTCGCTGTCGCGAGCCGGTTCGACGAACATGGCGACGTACGGGGCCATGGGGTGGTCGGGCAGCCGGGCCGTCAGCTCGGCGAGCATCTCCGTCCACGCGTCGTAGGGCACGGTCCGCACCGGATATCCCATGGCGGTCAGGCGTTCCACGAGCAGGGGCAGGTGGGCTGCGCGGGGGTTGGTGAGGTGGTAGACGCGTCCGTCGGGTTCCTGGTGCGTGATGATGTGTGTGATCGCGTCCGCGGTGTAGTCCACCGGCACGAAGTCCAGCGGCAGCGCCATGTCCGGGGCGAGACCGGTTTCGGCGATGGTACGGAACAGGGCGCACATCATGGTGTCGGTGTTCCACACGCCCCGGTCCACGGTGCCGGTCACCTCGTAGGGGCGGTGGATGGCCACGGGCAGGCCGCGTCGTCCGGCCTCGGAGACGAGGTTTTCCGCGACCCATTTGGTCTCGGGATAGCCCAGGGACAGGCGGTCGGCGTGGTCGAGCGGGGTGTTCTCGTCGACCTGTGCGACGCCGGCGGTGCCGAACCCGGCGATCACCGCGATGGTGGAGATGTAGTGGAGCGGTTTGGTGGTGTGTTCGCCCGCCAGCTCCAGCAGGGTGCGGGTGCCACCGACATTGGTCGGCGCGAGCGCGCGGTAGGGGTAGGCGAAGTTGACCTGTGCTCCGCAGTGCACGATCAGGTCGGTCTCACGGGCCAGCCGGTTCCAGTCGCGTCCGGACAGACCGAGGTGCGGCTCGGCGAGCTCTCCGGGTACGGGGACGACGCGGTCCAGTAGCGGTTCGGGGTCGAGGCCGTAGCGCCGCATCCTGGCGGCCAGCCGCGCGAGGGCCTGCGAGGGGTCATCGGCACGGATCAGGCAGTGCACTTTCTCCACGCCCTCCCGCAGCAGCCGGTCCACGAGGTAGACCCCGAGGAATCCGGTCGAACCGGTCAACACCACTTGACGCGGGGCCCCGAGGGCGGCCGTCGTGGGCCGGGTGTAGCGCAGGTCCGCATCGAGTCGGCTCTCGACCGCGAAGTCGGTGTCCGTGTCGGCGGACTCCTCGTGACCGTCGAGCAGGTCCCGGACCGTCGCGGCGAAGTCCCGCAGGGACGGATCGCCGACCAGGCTGCGGATCATCGCACGCCCGAACCCGGCCGGCACCTTCAGCCGTTCGCGTACCGCGGCGGTGACCTGTGTGGCCCGCAGCGACGTACCGCCGAGGGCGAAGAAGCGCGCGTCGCGTCCGATCCTGTCCTCGTGGAGGACATCGCGCCAGACACCGGCGAGGGTCTCCTCCACCTCTCCCCGGGGGGCATCGTCGCGGGCCGCCGCAGCGGCGGGCGTGGCCAGGGCGGACAGCGACCTGCGGTCGACCTTGCCGCTGGAGGTGAGGGGGAGCGCATCCACCGATGCGATCCGCGTCGGCACCATGTAGCTGGGCAGCCGGTCGCGTACATGCTCGTGCAGGCGAGCCGCGAGGTCCTTCTGCTCATGTCCACCGTGCGCCACGACAGCGGCCACCAGCCGCTGCCCCGCCCCCTCGCCCACGACGCCGACCGCCGTCTGATGCACGTGCGGATGTGCCGACAGCACCGACTCGACCTCGTCCAGCTCGACGCGGTAGCCGCGGATCTTGACCTGGCGATCGCGCCGTCCGAGGAACTCGAGCGCCCCGTCCTCGCGCCACCGTGCCATGTCGCCGGTGCGGTAGAGCCGTCCGCGTATCGCGTCGGGGCTCCACCTGTCCTCGACGAAGCATTCCGCGGTCCGGCGCGGGTCGCCGAGGTACCCCAGCGCCACCCCGTCCCCGCCGACCCACAGCTCGCCCGTTTCGCCGGGGGCTGCGACGGTGCCGTCCTCGCGCACCACGTAGGCGGTCGAGCCCGCGACCGGCACCCCGATGGGCACGTACTCGGCCTGCGGGGACAGGTCGTCCACCCGGCACACGGTGGAGAGGGAGGAGTTCTCCGTGGGCCCGTAGCCGTTGAGGAAGGTGCCCGGCCGCCCCTCCGCCAGTACGGTGCGCACCGCGCGGGGGCTGAGCACGTCACCACCCGCGATGAGGAGGCGCAGGCCGGCGAAGAGGTGCGGTGTGAGGTGGGCGTGCTGGTGGAAGAGGCCCGCGCTCAGCCACATCACGTTGACGTGCCGGCCGCGCACCACGTTCTCCAGCGCCTTGGATTCCAGCAGTTCGGAGTCCTGTGCGAGGAGGAGGCAGGCGCCGTTGAGCAGGGTGGCGAAGATCTCGAAGCAGGAGACGTCGAACGTCAGGTCGGTGGTGGCGAGAACACGGTCGTCGGGCCGGATGCGCAGCTCCCCCGCCCCGCGCGCCAACCGGATCTGGCCACGGTGGGGACACACCACGCCCTTGGGTGCGCCGGTCGATCCGGACGTGTAGATGACGTATGCCGCCTCCCCCGCGGCGCGTTCGCGCCACCACTGCGGATCGGCGTCCTCGGGAGCGGTGAACAGGTCGTCGGCGGAGACGGCCGTCGTGGAGTCCGGAACCTCCACGGGCTCGTCCTCGTCGTGCACCGCCATCCGGACGTCGGCGTCCCGCAGTATCCGGGTCAGTCGGTCGGCGGGCTGGTCCGGACCGAGTGGAAGATAGACCCCGCCCGCGTGCAGGATCGCAAGGATGGTGGCCACTGCCGCCGGGGACCGGCGCATCACTACGGCGACCACGTCTCCGGCGCCGATTCCGTGCGCCCGCAGCGCCGTGGCGCCGCGCCGGGCCTGTGCCGCGAGCTCCCGGTAGGTCCATGCGCCGTCCACCCATTCGACGGCCGTCGCTTCGGGCCGGGCGTCGGCCTGTTCCGTGAAGAGGAGAGGGATGGTGGCGGCCCGAGGGTGGTCGGTGGACACCTGATTCCAGGTACGGGCGTGTCGGGGCAGGGAAGTGGGGGTGGATTCATCGGGTGTTGGCACGCCGGCTCCTTGGGTTCGATCGGATGGTGAGGTTGTTGTCCTCCGTCACGCCCGCCAGGGGCTGACGCGGTGACGCGACGGGTGTGCACGTCGGCCCGTCAAAGCCTCTTCGGGGAGGCGCAGGGCGACCTGCGGGAGCGCGTACGACGGTGGGATGTGCCGCTGTCGCGCCGGCGCACCGGTGGGTCGGCGGTCGGCGTCTGCGCACCGGTCTGTGCTGTTCCGCAGGAAGATCGGGTCCGACGGCCGTGCGGCGTCGCCGCGCCGGCGGATGGCTGCTGTGCCGTCCTGGTGGACTGCTGGGCGGCCACGCGCGGCGACGCCGGTGGCGAGTGCCCTATGCGGGGCCCCTTTCGGCGACGATGCTGTGGACCGACGCCTCTTGCCGGAGGAGAGCAACGGCGAGGTCTGCCGCCATCTGCCGGATCGCCTCCAGGGGCGGGCTCGCCTCCTCGGGGAAGTGGACGTCGATGTTGCCCTTCAGCTCCAGCACCCACCGGGCGGCGTCCTCCCCGCACGGGAGCACTCGATCGTCCCGGATCCGGAATCCGTTGGCCCGCAGGACGTCGGTGACGTAGCGCAGCGACTTGCGGTGCCCCAGCGCCAGATGGTCCGCGTCCGTGGGCGGAGTGGGCTCACGGGCCAGGAACTCCTCGCTGTACAGCGTCTCGGAGACGACGAGCAGGGACCCGGGCTGCATGCGCCGGGCCAGTGCCGCGGTCGCGGTCTCGTACACCTGCGGGGGGAGGTGCGTGATGACTCCCCGGGCGAGCACCAGGTCGTAGGGCTGTTCCGGGGCGGGCAGTTCGGCGATGTCGGCGGCGTCGCACAGGTACAGGTGGACGCGGTCCGGTCGGGGCACGTCGCGCAGACGGTCCGCGCAGTGGGTGAGCTGCTCGGCGCTGATGTTCATGCCGTCCAGGCGCGGGCAGTCGGGGAAGACCCGCGCGAGGTGCCTCAGCGTCGCTCCCCAGCCGCACCCCACGTCCAGGATCCGTCGCGGGGTGGTGTGTCCGGTGCCGTCGCCGCTGGCGAGGGCGAGTTGCCGTTCCAGGTGCCGAAGCCCTGCCTCGTCGAGGGATACGGGGCGAGGTGCGTGCGGGTGGCCGAAGACACCCCACTGGAAGTGCAGTTCCTCACCGAGGACCTTCTGCCAGTCGTTCGGGGAGTCCTCGTAGGCCCGGACCACGTGATCGCGGAACGGATCGCTGTGGTGGTTCGGCAGTACCTCGTACGTCGGTTTGTCGGTGCCGTTCAATCCTGCTTCCTTCCGGGTAGGTGGTGCAGAGGCCGGGGGCCCCTGCACCGTCACGTCACGTGGTCAGACCGTGTCGGCCGCCGCGGCCCTCCAGACGTTCAGCAGTGCGTCCGCGATGCGGTGGGCGTGGAACAGGGCTTGCTGGGGGTCGTCGCCACGGTCGAGGCCGTCCTGGGCGACGGTCAGGGCGAGTTCCTCCAGGGCGTCGTCTCCGGGGTCGTCGTAGTAGTCGAGGAACTCCTGCGGCACCGGGGCGCCCGTCTCCCGCAGGCGTCGTGCGACGGCGGTGGCGCCGGAGTAGTAGACCTGCATGTCGGTGTGGGCGGCCAGGGCTGCCGCCGTCTGGCTCCCGGATGTGGCGATCCACGACATGGCGCCGTGGAAGGCGTAGGCACCGCTGTCCGCCGGCCGGCCGACCAGGTCGGTCTCCACCATCCCCAGGGACCGGGCCACCTCTCGCAGCTTGGGAGTGGCCTCGTGGACGATGCGTGCCAGGGTCACCCAGAGTTCGGCGGCGGGCCGGTGCGGGAACCGGGCCAGCAGGGTGCCGTACGCGACCAGTTCCACCGCGTGTGCCCGGTACTCGACCGCGACCAGGCGGCGCAGCGGTTCCAGGACGCCGGGGCCCGTGACGGGTGCCAGGCTGAGCGGGCTGCCGGGGGCTTCGCCGGTGAGGCGCCGGCGGACGTCGTCGGCCAGGGCCTTTGCGTCGACATGGCTTCGGGTGGTCATGTGATTCCCTTCGGATGCGGTCGGCGGCGGATGACCGTCGCCGGTACGGGTGGTGAGCAGCTCAGGCGGCGGGGCCGCCGGTGGCCTCCGGTGGCGGGAGGAATCCGCTCTCCCTGAGGCGGCTGAGATACAGGTCGATCAGCCGGGCGTCGACCGGCGGGCACGTCAGGCCGGCGTCCGCCGACACACGGTCGGTGTTGTCGCGGCTGAGGCGGGGGAACGTGCTCGTGAGGTACGTCCGCTCGACGGCAAGGTCCGTGCCGGTCACGGGCTCGACGAACAGCGGGAGGTACGGCGTCATCGGGTGCCGGGGGTCCGCTTCGGTCGCCCGGACGACGTCGGCCACCCATTCCCGGTGTCCGACCGTGCGTACGGGGTAGGACATGGCCCGCAGACGGTCGACGAGGAGGGGCAGGTGCGCCTCGCCGGGATTGGTGATGTGGTAGACGCGGCCGTCGGGCTTCTCGTGGGTGATCACCCGGGTGATCACGTCGGCCGTGTGGTCCACGGGGACGAAGTCGAGCGGCAACGGCACGTCGGGGGCCACGCCGGCCTGCGCGACAGTGCGGAACAGCGCGCACATCAGGGTGTCGGTGTTCCATATCCCCCGGTCACCGGTGCCCGTGACCTCGCCGAGGCGGTGGATCGACACGGGAAGCCCCTGGCGAGCGGCCTCCGCCACCAGCTTTTCGGCGACCCATTTGGTCTCGGTGTAGCCACTCGGGAGCAGGTCGGGCCGGGCGAGCGGGGTGTGCTCCGCCGCCTGCCGGACGCCGGTGGGTCCGAGGCCGGCGAGGACGCCGACGGTGGAGACGTGGTGCACGGCCTTGGGTCGTTGCGAGGCGGCCAGTTCGATGACCGTGCGCGTGCCGCCGACGTTGGCCGGAGCCAGTGCCTCGTAGGGATAGGCGAGGTTGACCTGCGCGCCGCAGTGCACGATGAGGTCGCCCTCCCGTGCCAGTCGTTCCCAGGCGGTCCTGTCCAGTGCGAACCGTTCGGCGGACAGGTCTCCCGGGACCACCGTGATCCGGTCGTCCAGGCATTGCGGATCCAGGCCGTAGCGTCGCATCCGGGCTGCGACGCGCGCAGTACCGTGTGCCTCGTCCCGGGTGCGGATGAGGCAGTAGAGGCGCTCCGCGCCGGCCCCGAGGAGCCGATCGACGAGGTGGACGCCGAGAAAGCCGGTACAGCCGGTGATGATCACCCGCCCCGGCCTCCCTGACGCGGGCAGCGCATCGGAGACCGGCATCGCCTGGTGCAGTCGCGCCTCGGCATGGAAGTCCGGCTTCGGGCGTGACGCCACTGCCGCCCCTTGCCCGGCGAGTCGCCGCGCCCGCTCCGTGAAGGCCCCGAGCGTCGGATTGTCCAGCAGCTCGCCGACGAGCGCGCTGCCGTGCTCCAGGTCGATCCCGAAGTGGCGGCGGGTGGCCGTGGCGGCGTGAGTCGCCGTCAACGAGGTGCCGCCCAGTGCGAAGAAGTCGTCGTCGCGCCCCACGGTGTGCGTGCCCAGGATGTCGCACCAGATCCGCTCGACGGCTCTCACGTCTGCGCCCGCCGGTGCTGCGCCCTGTGGGTCGGCTCCCGGCCAGGTGAGCCGGGCCAGGAGGCGGCCGTGATCCGCTTTGCCGCTGGTCGTCAGGGGCAGGTCCGGGACGCAGACGAGCCGGCGGGGCACCATGTGGTCCGGCAGACGGTCCCGGACGTGGTCGTGCACACGCGCGGCCAGGGCGCCGGCATCGGCACCGGGGGCGCCGACCACGACAGCGCCGAGGTGTTTCCCAGGGCCTTCACCGAGTAAGCCGACGGCGGCCTCCCGGACGTCGGGGTGGGTGGACAGTACGGCCTCCACCTCGTCCAGTTCGACACGGAAGCCCCGTAGTTTCACCTGCCTGTCCCTGCGCCCCAGGAACTCGAGCACGCCGTCGGCCCGGCGGCGCACGATGTCACCCGTCCGGTAGAGGCGCCCCTGCGGATCTAAGCCGAAGGGGTCGGGGACGAAGCGCTCCGCAGTCCGTTCCGGGTCGTTGAGGTAGCCGATCGCCACCCCGTCCCCGCCCACCCAGAGCTCCCCCTCCTCCCCGGCTTCGGCCAGCGTGCCGTCATGCCGGACCACGTGGACCGTGGTCGCGGGCACCGGCCTGCCGATGGGGACGAGTTCCGCGTGCTCGGGCAGGTCGCGGATCGTGTACGAGGTGGTGATGACGCCGTTCTCTGTCGGCCCGTAGCCGTTGACCAAGGTGGCTGGCGCGCCGTGCGCCAGTACGGCGCGGATGGCGCCGGGGCTGACCGAGTCGCCGCCCACCATCAGACAGCGCAGGCCGGAGAACATGCGGGGGGCTGCTTGGGCGTGCACGTGGAACAGTCCGGCAGCCAGCCACAGGGTGCTGATGCGGTGCCGGCGCAGGCACTGCGCCAGGGCCTCGGTGTCGAGCAGGACGTCGGGTTCCGGGAGCACCAGGCAGGCGCCGTTGAGCAAGGTGCAGAAGATCTCGTAGTACGAGACGTCGAATGTCGGGTTGGTCGTGGCGAGCAGACGTTCGCCGGGCCCGGGAACCGCCGGATGGTCGGCAGTCACGAAGCGGACCAGCCCCTGGTGATGGCACAGCACACCCTTGGGTACGCCGGTCGAGCCCGAGGTGTAGACGAGGTATGCGGCGTCCGTGGCCACCCGGCCCGCGGTCCGGCGCGGTGCCGGCCGTGGGCTCTCCTCCTCTTCCAGTTCGCGGGTGGTGACCTGGACGAGCGGGAGGGACGGGCGGACGGCGGCGTCCGGCGGGGTCACGAGACACCTGGCCGCCGCGTCCCGGATCATCGCGGTGAGCCGTTTGCCGGGGGTGCGGGGGTCCAGGGGGAGGTGGACGGCGCCTGCCTCAAGGACGGCGAGCGTGGTCACCACCGACTGCGGGGAACGCTCCAGCAGCACGGCGACGATGTCGCCGTCGCCCACGCCACGGGCCCGCAGCCGCGCGGCGGCGCGGCGCACCCTGTCGCCCAGTTCCCGGAACGTCCAGCGGCCGCCGCTCCAGACCAGGGCTTCTCCGTCCGGTGACCGCTGTACCTGCTGGGCGAACAGGTCCGGGAGGAGGGCGTCGCGGGGATAGCCGGTACGGGTGTCGTCACACGGGCGAACGTGCTCCCGGGTGCGGCCGTTCGGCGTCGGCGCCGTCGACGGCATGATCGAATCCTTTCGGGTCGGCTGGCCAGGTGTGCGGGACCGGCTGCGGTCAGCCGGTGAGCAGGATCTTTCCGTCGCGTCCGTGCCGGATCGTGTGGTCGAGAGCGGGCCCGAAGTCGGCCAGGTCGTAGCGCTCGGCGACCTCCAGTCCGGGCAGGCCACGCACGACGGCTTCCTGGACCTCCTCGGTGAGGACGCTCAGCTCCTTGTCGTCCAGGCGCTCCATACGGGCGGGAAGCCAGAAGCCGTGCATGCTGACCTGCCGGAAGACCAGGGCGTCGGGGTGCACCGAGAGGGGACGGCCGGACAGCATCCCGTAGGAGACGAACCGTCCGCCGGGACGGAGGCAGCGCAGTGCCGCGTCGCCGAGGGCTCCGCCCACCGCGTCCAGCACCGCGGTCACTTGGCCGTGCTCCACGAGGTCGCCCACCGCCCCGGGGAGGGTTCCGGCGGAGCTGACCGTCACCGGCCACGCGCCCAGGCGTGTCAGCGCGCGTGCTTGTTCGGGGTGCCTCACCACGGGCAGGCACCGGACGCCGCGCTCGCTCGCCAGGTGGATCACCATGCGGCTCACGGCGGAGGCACCTGCGGTGAGGAGCAGCGTGTCGCCCGGATCGAGGGCGAGGTCACGCACGAGCAAGCGCGCGGTGAACGGGTTCACGGTGAGCTGACAGGCGGTCTCGGTGGAAACTCCGTGCACGACCGGGATCACCGAAGTGCAGGGGACGCAGACGTATTCCTGCCACGTTCCCGTGGTGGAGACCGCCACCCGGGCACCTGGCGCGGGACCGTTCGTGCCGGGGCCCAGGGCGTCCACGGTGCCTGCTCCCTCGAACCCGGCGACAGCCCAGCCCCTCCCCCGGGCGTCACCGTCCGGTCGCGAGGTGAAACGTGCCTCGCGACCGTAGGAGCCCTGGACGAAGAGGAGGTCTGAGGGGTTGATCGGACGGGAGGACAGCCGGATCCGTACCTGCCCCGGGCCCGGTTCGGGGCGGGGAAGGTCCGTCAGACGAAGGACACGAGACGGATCACCGTATCCCTGAAAGGCCAAGGCTCGCACGATCAGCCCGCTTCCCCGCGAAGGTGGCGGTACAGACTCTCGCTCAGCGAACCGACCGTCTCCCGGCCGCTGTGGACGACCTTGTTGACCAGTACGTGGGTGGCGTCGCCGCCGTGCAGCGCCTCGGCCAGTTGTCCCGGCGAGCCCGCACCGCCGGAGGCGATGACCGGAAGCCGGGACACGCGGGCCGCGGCACGGGTCAGTTCGAGGTCGTAACCGATTCCCGTGCCCTCACGGTCGACGTTGTTGGCGAGCAGGGCGCGCACGGGGAGTTCCCCGAACCGCCGTGCCACCGCGAGGGCGTCCGCGGTGGTGCGGGTGGCGCCGCCGTGGATGAGGGTCCGCCATCCTCGCTGCCGGTCTCCCGAGCAGTTGACGACGCCGATGAGCCGGCGGCCCCCGAGCAGGCGGACAGCGTCCGCCACCCGGGCGGGTTCCTCGACCATGCTGGTGCTGACCGAGAGCGCGTCCGCGCCCGCGGACAGCAGCTCCCTACACTTAGCGGGCGACGGCAGGACTCCGTGCTGCACCGATACGAGCAGCTCCAGGCCGCTCTTGCTCAACTCGCGCAGCAGGTCCGGCAGGTAGCCGACGGAGGTCCAGGGATCGATGACGTCCAGGAACAGCTGGCAGGCACCGTCTTGCGCGTAGCAGGTGGCGATATCGACGACGTCGAGGGGATCGGCCAGCCCCTCGATTCCGGACGGGTCGGTCGCGACACCGTCGTGGACGTCGATGCAGGGGATCACCTGCCGGGCCAGCTGAGCCCGCGAGTACGCCGTACTGCTTTCTTGTCGCATCGGTCATCCGCCTTCCAGGTAGTTGCGCAGCCGCAGCAGCCGTGCGCTGCGGGGCGCGAGGTGGTGTGCCACGGCCAGAGCTGATGTCATGGCCGCTTCCTGCGTCTCCACGGGGGTCGTGCAGTGCCCGAGGAAGAGAAGGCGCTGCCCCTCTTCGATGACGCCCAACCGCTGCCTTGCCCGGCATGCCTGCGGGGTGGGAAGCGTCGCCCGGAACGAGGAGCGGGCGAGTTCCTCGCGGGGCCGTCCGGCGCGGTGATCGACCTGACTGACGAACAGGTCGACGCCCAGCGAGGGTCCGTACCAGGTCGTCGTCTCGCTCCGGTCCCCGTCCAAGGTCGTGTTGCCGGCGGACCACACCCGCCGGTCCCTGGGCATTCCGTACGGATCGCGGTGCAGGACGTAGGTCACTTCCCGGTATGCGATGGAGTTCAGTGCGGCTCGCCACGCACCCGTGCCGGCCAGACCGGTGAGTGCTGCCAGGGCCTGGTCCGCCGGCAGGGCCAGGGCGACAGCGTCCACCGGGTGGACCGCCCCGGTCCCGTCCGAGAGTTCGAAGCCTTCTTCCACCTGGCGCACGGCACGCAGGCCGGCACCTGGTCGCAGCCGGACCGGACGGGAGCCGGCGACGAGTCCTTGGACGAGGGAGGTGGTGCCCGACCGCAGGTATGTCGTCCGGGGGACCGTGTCCGGCGGGGTGAAGGTCGCGCCGACCGCCCGTGCGGACAGGGTGCACACCTCGTCCAGCGTGCAGCCGTGCAGCGATGCCGGCAGCGCGCACAGCAACTGCTGCGAGGAGGACGACAGCGACCACGCGTCCAGGGCGTCTTCGAGTGGGACGTCCCAGGACATCCCCTCCCTCTCCCACCGGGCCGATTCCCGGGCGAAGCGGGCCATGGCCTGGTGCGCCGGTCCCCCGGTGGTGACCGGGCGTGCCGTGTCGGCGCCTTCGGCGGCGGAGACCCACAGAGGTACGCGCTCATGCCTCCGGAACAGCACACGAGAGGCGGTGACGGGGACAAGATCCTCCGCCGGAACGCCCACCGACGCCACGATGTGCCGCCAGACCGGAGACATCTCGACGGGCGTCTCCCTGACACCGAGATCGACGACACGAGTACTGCCGTCCGCGGTCGTCAGGACGGACTCCGCATTCCCGCCCAGCCTCGGGCGCTCCTCCAGCAGTAGCACCTCGTGGCTCTCGGCGAGCAACCAGGCCAGCGTCAGACCCGCGATCCCTCCGCCCGCTATCCCCACGCGCACGGCCGTCACCCCTGCAGGCTTCGCGGGCACGCACCGACTGCGGACGGCGCCGGCTCCGGCCCGGCGGCGAACCGCCAGAAGCGGTCGAGGCCGGCCAGCAACACTCCGGCAACAGACCCGGCCTGGTCAGACACGTCGCCCTCACGGACGCCGTCCTCCACGGCGGCGGCGGCCAGATCGAGCAGTTCCGAGGGTGCCGGCATGCTGTAGTGGTCGCGGACCGCCTCGGGTACTTCGGCGCCCGTTTCGGCCAGGACCTTCATGAGCTCCCGGCTCTCCCGCGCGTAGGCCGCGAAGTCCGAACGCAGCGCCAGTGCCGCAGCGGCGGGCCCGGCGTGCAGGCACATCCAGGAAACCGCCATGGGGAAGGCGAATGCGTCGGCGGCCGTGGAGGGGTCGAGAGCGGATACGGGTGGTGATCCCAGAGCTTCTGCGCACCGGTCGAGGCTCGGCCTGAGTGAGCGCAGAGCGGAATTCAGCGCGGCGAAAAGATCAGCCGCCGGTCCGCTGGGGAACCGGGCGAGAAGTACCGCATAGGCGACTGTCTCCGTCGCCAGGCACAGCTGGTCGGCCTGCACCATGCGACGAAGATTCTGTCGACCCACCCGGCCGTCGCGGGCTGATCGCAACAGTGCGTTGTCACGCTGCCTGATGATCTGCTCCTGCCCGACGAGTAACCGGGCGGCCGCAGACACGGGACCGGCATTCACAGATTCCACTCCCCACATTGCTACTTTCCCTCTTCCGCGCAGCCACGAGTGCCCGGGCCCCCACGCCGAAAACGGCAATAAATTAGGCACCTTCGATACGGCACCAAGTCCTTTGGTCCCGCATTTGCGTTCATGCCGTCCTAATGTTCATCGACTCCTTCCATCGCTATCGCGCCACGATCCGGCGCACACGGCGAAGTACCGTCCGACGGCTTCCGGTACGGCAGAGACGGAGATGAACCAGCGGGGGCGGACTGACGAGGGGCGGCGCAGACCTGCCGCAGAACGGCCACGCACCACCGGACGGAACCTGACCGAATACCGGGTTCGCCGCCCCCTGCACCAGGGAATAACGGGTCTGTCTGCACCGCCTTGCGACGTCAGATCCGCTGACCCGTCCATGAGCGCGACAGACTCATCTCCGAGGACGACGTCATGCCCGACGAAGAAGAACTCTGCCGTGACGAGATCGCGCGCAGTCTCCGGGCGCTGCTACGGGATGTCAACGAGATGACTCACCTGCTGAGAATTTTGGTTGAACAGCACCGACCGAACCCCGATCCACCCGTCCCCGCGCCGAATTTACCTGACAGTAAAAAAATCTCTCTCACGGATCGCGAGAGCGATGTCTACCAGTTACTTGTGACCGGAATGTCGAATCGCCAGATAGGACGCAGACTCGGCATAGCCGAGCGCACCGTCAAGAACAATCTGCACTCTATTTACCGGAAGCTCGGGGTATCGGGCCGGGCCGAGACCATCGCCCAGCACTTCAGCACCCCCGTCCGTCGCGGGACGCCGCCTCCCCCGCCCTGATGGCGCCGGTTCACGCTCGGCGTCCAGTGGCACGCGGAGTACGGCGATCCGGGCGGAACCTGACCTGCTCTGAGCGGGACGGAGAAAGCCCCCACCGATGCCGGCTCTGCGGGTGGGGTCGCAGGGCTCGCAGGTGCCGAAGTCACGCAGACCCGGCGGCACGTCAACTGACCCAGACGCCCTCGGGTGAAAGCCGCCTCGCGAGAGCCTGCCCCGCATCACTGATCGGCGTCGACCACGACACGTCAGCGACGTCACACCCGAAATCGTCTGCGAGGGCCTGCACGAGCCTGGCGCCGACACCGCGGCGGCGACAAGTGTCCGCCACCCAGACCAGGTCGACACGCGGTCGCAGAGTGTCGTCCTGGTCGCCGTCCGAGGACCCCTCGACCAGATCCCAGCGAACGTGCCGGCGGTGGTCATGAGCCGCCAGATAACCGATGACACGCGCGTTCGCCCGCAAGAGGTACGCACGCACGTTGTCCGGGGTCACTTCGGGCTCATCCAGGTGGGACCACGAGCTGAAGTCGTAGTGATTCTCCCTCTGCGGCATCCTCGCCACCCGTGAGACCAGTCTCCGCCAGGCGATGGACGACCGAGTCGTGACGACGGCCAGGCTGCCCCACCAGTCGAGGTTCTCGGGTGCTCGAACACCGAGCGCCCACTCCACATGGTGCCTGGCGTGCGCCCTGCCACCCTCCCAGCCGTCTTGCTTGCTCATGCCACAAGAGCAATCACCGTCACTCGGTGTATCCACCACTCGGAACTGGACAGGCACCGCCCCATGACTCAGGTTCCGGTCCCTCCCTCCCACCCAGGGCCTAAGAGGAGCATCCTCGGCCTCGACGTGCCCGGTCCACAGATCCACCCACCCCGGATACCGCTCGGGACTCGCTTCCCGTATCCGCCTCTCGTGGGGCGACAACGTCGGCCGGACCCACACGCTCCCGGCAGCCGCCCGGCTGTTGAGACGCACCCCGTGCTCTCTGGCCTTACCGCGCAGGAATCGCAGGAACGCGGCGGGTGACGAGACGAAGTCGGTACCACGCAGGAGTTCGCGCTCACCAGGAGCCAGCCAGTCGGCGACAGGCAGTGCCAGACGCTCCGCCAGCGACTGCAAGCCGCTGTAGTCACGGTCGAGCTCAGCCAGACGCAGCGCCTCGACCGCGGCATCGACATCTGGGAACGGAGCGAACAGCGTGACCCAGGACGGGCCGTCACTGTAACTGAAGCCGCCTGGGTAGCCGTCGTACCAGATGCGGTTCATGCAGGCTTCGCGCGCCGCGTCGACGGCTTCGGTGTAGGCGGCGGGAAGCTCCGATGCGTGTCCCCGCGAGGCCGAAGCGCTCACGTAGGCATCGCGGTCGACGGACACCGTGGCATACCAACGGTAGGCCCGGACCAGGATCTTCCGGGACCGCCAGTCGCGCGGATCGGGATCGAGGCAAACCGTCCGCTCCGTCATGCGCTCCACTCTTCATCGCTGCCGCTGCCCAGGTGCCGTTGCAGAGCGTATCCGGGCTTCAGCGGGGTGGTCTGTGTTTCCCGACGGCTCAGCGCACTCCCCCCGTTTCGGGTAGGCCCGGTCCACCAGGCGTACACCTGTCACGCTACGTGGAAGGAACCTGCAAGCTCGCTGTCCCTCGGCGGCCGCCGCCCTCACGGTTGAGGCCGGCCTGCCGGGGCCTCCCCCCGGCAGGTCCCCGGTCGTCCGGCGCCGCGAGAAACCCTCCACATCGTGTCAGCCCAGGTCGCTCACCGATGAGTTTCCCGAGCCATGCTGGTCCATACGCCGGGGCACCCACGGACGGAAGGCTGGGCCATGCGGAAACTGATCTACGGTATGAACCTGACTCTGGACGGTTACATCGCCGCGGCCGGCGACGACATCGGCTGGAGCGGACCGCCGAGCCACGAGCTGTTCCAGTGGTGGCTCGACCACGAGCGGGCGAGTGGCCTGTCGCTGTACGGGCGCAAGCTATGGGAGACGATGAGCTCCTACTGGCCGACCGGCGACCAGCAGCCGAACGCCACCCCGGCGGAGATCGAGTTCGCGCGGAACTGGCGGGACACGCCGAAGGTGGTGTTTTCCTCGACGATCGACAAGGTCGACTGGAACACCCGCCTGGTCGCTGGCGACGCGATCGCCGAGATCACCCGGCTCAAGGCCGAGGACGGTGGACCGATGAACATCGGCGGCGCAACGCTTGCCGGGGCGGCCATGCGCGCCGGGCTGATCGACGAGTACGTGATCGCCTCCCATCCGGTCCTGGTGGGCGGCGGCACGCCGTTCTTCACCGCGCTGGACAGCTGGGTGAACCTGAACCTGGTGGAGACGCGGACGTTCCCCGGCGGCGTGACCCTGACGAGGTACGAGACGAGGCGTTGAGTGCCGCCGGTGCGGGGTTCACGGGTCATGAGCTCCGCGGGTGGGCAACGCCGGCCGATCCGCTCCGCCGCCGGCCGCCTCGGTCAGGGGAACCCTCCGACGAGACTTCCCGGTCGAACGTCATCCGGGTAGCGGATCTGTCCCATCAGAATTCCCGGTGGGGGCACCAGTGATTCGGGGAGCGAATCTGTCCCGCCAGCATCCCCGATGGTGGGCACCAGTGATCCGTCCAGCGTGTGCGTCCAGTGTGCACGGCCCGCTGCCCTGCCGAACGTTGTCCGGGCAGGAGGCGAAGTGCTCGGCCGCGACGAGGAGACCCTCGCGTTCGTCCACTGGAGGCTAGGCGAGGCTGACCTGCGGCGTGGAGACGCTGAGGTGCGGCGTGGAGAGGTGCACTCGTGTCCACGGCTCGATCGTGGCCGGTCCGTCGCTGAGCCACAGGGGTCTATGTCTCCGCTGCTTTCATCGGACGCGATCGTCAGACTTGGCGCAAGGCGTCTCGCATCGGAATCACCGAGCAACCATTCCGAGGTTCCGGCTGGGCGTTCGCAGGATGTACAGCTGGCGCTCTTCGCCGCCCGTCTGCCACACGTAGTGCTCGACGCCGTTGACCGAACCCTGGTGGGTGGCGCCGGTCGACGGGGTGGCGGGGACTTCCTGCAGGGCGACCACGTCGTGAGTGCGTGCCAACTCGGTGACCTTCGCCCAGCGGGCCCTGCTCTGATTCATGTTCCAGGTCGCCGGCCTGTGGCTGTCCGGCGAGGCCGCCTGTGCCGTACCCGTCGAGGCGGCGACAGCGGCGCAGGCCAGCAGAAACGCCACGAAGGCAGACACGACCGTGCGTGATCGCGGCGTTTCGCCCGGCTGCCGGGCACCCATGCCGTTGTGCCGGGTGAGGCGGAGAAGACGCATCAACTCACCCTTCTCTGAGCGCATTTGTGCGAATGAACCTCCTCCTCCCTATCACGCCTTCAAGAACATCCCGTTGGGAGTCTCCGGCGTGTCATCCACACTCGAAGCCGTCGACGCTCCCTTCGTGGCCGACTCTGACCCCGTCCCGAGGGCCGTGCTGATCGCCTCGCATGCGCCGGTCACCGCCGCGCCGACCCGTCAGGCCAACTCGCCCCGCAGACAACTCGAACAGGCGCGAAAGCGCGGCTGATGTCGACGCCGCTCAGCTCGGCCATGCGGCACCGTCCGGGGACCAGGAGGCCGGCCACCTACGGTCCCGACGCCCCGGCCGCACCTGATACCACCGACCCGGGGGACGTACACGGAGTCACCACGGTGGAGCCGTGCAGCTGCACGAACTCGTCAGCGAGTATGCCCATCACGACGAGATCGTGGTGTCGGCCGGCGAAGAACACGTGATCGCGCAGGTGCCCCTCCTCGGTGAAGCCGAGACGGCGATGCATTGCCAGCGATGCCTCGTTGCACCCGAAGATCCGCGCCTCGCACTTGTGGTAGCGCCGCTCGGCGAACATGAAGCGCAGGAGCATCACCACCGCCTCTGTCGCGTAGCCCTTGCGTCGGTGCCCGGCACCCATCGTGATGCCGTATTCGAACCGGCCCGCACGCGGATCTGCGAAGTGTGAGCCGACAGCCCCGACGATCTGTCCCGTGTCCAGGGCTTCGACGGCCAGGCTGAAACAGTCGCCATCGGCCTTCGCGACCGCCTGTTCCTTCGTCCAGGCGCGAAACCCCTCGGCAGACCGAGGCGGATACAGCAGGTCTCCCGACCGCTCCTCGTCGACGGCGAAGCCCATGAACGCCGTCCAGTCCTCAGGCTCGACACCACGCAGACGCACCCGCCTACCAGTCCAGAACGAAGTCATCCGCCATTCGATCACGAGCAAGGCACGATGCACAGGCCAGCCGGACCACCGCCTGATCGCGCGGATCGACGCGTGGGACGACGCCCAGGCAGCGGAACACGGTCCCGATGCTCGCGCAGCTACCAGTACGACCTGTCGATCGCTCCCGGCTGGCGGGTCGGCGCGTACCCCAGCTGGACCGGTTGGCCCGTCATCCAGGACCTGCTGAAGTGCTGGACCGGCATCTGCACCACCTGCGGCCGACCCCTCACCACCCGAACCGCCCCAGAACCTGACGAAGCACTACTAGGGCCCGTCATTTGCATCATCTGGTAGTTGGCCAAGGCACTGACTTGAGAGTCGACCGCGGTGCCGATCGCGGTGTACGCGTCGACGCGAAGCACTTCCGTGAGGGCTCACTGGACCAGTTCGATGTGGGGATGCTCCGGGGCCGCGGGGCAGACGTGGAGTTGCAGGCTGTAGGCGCCGGCGATGTCGAGGAGAGTGAAGTTCGAGGGCGGGGTACCGAGGAGGAGCGGAGTCGGGTTCGTCCGTTCCTCCTCGGGCATCCAGCTCTTGCTGCCGGAGTTCCATTCCGAGGACGCGATGGTGAGGAGCGGGGTCGTCTCGGTGCCGCATTCGTGGCACGGGCGGGGCATGGGGTCGGTCAGGCCCCAGCGGGTCCAGCCACCGGTCTTCCACCCGGGAGCGTGGCACAGGTTGCGGAAGTAGAACTCCTGCGGGTCCGTCGCGCCGGTGCTGTCCCACGCGAATCCGGCTGTCTCCCACAGGTTCACGTCGCCCAACCGCTGCTGCAGTTCCTTGCTCAGCTCCAGGGGGCTGGGGTATTCGGTGATCTGTTCCGGTGCGAGCACGCACGGTTCCGGCAGGTACCAGTCGAACTGGACCACGGGCGGCTCGGGCGGGGCCTCGAGGACGTCGGTGACGGAGGCGGAGGAACGCCAGAAGAGGGCGGTTCGGGGGTGTGCGAACTCCTCGTGGTCGCAAGGGCACCACAGGACCTGGAGAAGGTCGGCTCCGGGAGGGCTGGCCGGGAGAGGGACGTCGCGGGCGTAGAGCTGGGCCACGGGGATCATGGGAATCGGGCCGTCGAACCACGGGTGGCCCTCGCGGAGCCGCTGCTCGATCTCCCGTTCCTCGGGCGTGATCGCGGGTGCCTGGGGGTCGCGGAGCCGTCGCTCGGCCGCTGCCGCGTGGATGCGACGCAGGATCCGGATCTCATCCGGAGAGTGCATCTCGTCTGCCGCTTCACTGTCGTGCGGCTCTACGCAATGGGGCCACGGCTCGTCGGCGGGCCACAGGAGTGGCCCGCCGACGGAACTGTCGTACACGGTCGGCGTTCCCGGCCGCGGGTGCAGCCGGGTCGCCGTACGCGCCAGCGGGGCCAGTTGAGGGAGGAGCGCGGTGACGTCGAACGGCCGCGGTGGGGTGGTGAAGATGGCGTTCATGGCAGGGATGCTGCCAGCAGCGTCTGACAACGGGCGTACCGATATACGTCAGCTGACACCGCACAGCTTCCCTACTGTCAGCAGGCGCCCCCGAGTCCGGTCAAGCGATTGTGGGGGTGCGGAGAGTGGTGAGCGCGGTGGCCAGGACGGCGGTGCGGGCGAGACGCACGGGCGGGGACCCGCTCGAAGGCCACAGACGCGGATGTGATTGCCGCAGCGGTCTCGCGCGGCACACGCCGGACAAGCGGCCCAGCACCATGACTTCGACAGTGGGTGGTTCGCGGCGGGGTCATCGCCCGGCTGAGTCCTGGCGCAGTCGGGGAAGGCGGGGAGCGCCCTGCGGAAGTCCATCGCAGTGCACCCCGCCCCCTAGGAGGACGGGGCGGGGTGCAGGAGAGGGGCAGGGTGGTCAGTGGTTGGCGCAGATCGCGTAGACCGAGATGCCGACGCTGCTGTACGCGTTCTGCCGTCCAAGGGCGATCCAGCCGCGTCCGTCGTCCGTCGGGAATGAACCGACGAGGATCGCGTCAGCGCCCTGCGCCTCCGCGCCGCCGCCGACGGCGACCTTCCCGGCCGGACAGTACACCGTCCGCCGCTGGAAGTTCGGCACGTTCGCGTTCGGCAGCTTCACCACCTGGTACCCGTCGACCGCCGCGGCCGCCGCACGAGCCGCCTCCGGCTTCGCCGGCGCCTGGGTGTCCGATGCCTGTGCCGCCCACCCGACACCCGACACCAGGGCCACTGCCAGCGCGCCCGCCCCCAGAGTCTTCAAGCCTCGCATCGTGCTCCTTCATGTTCGGTGAGACCCCGACGACCGGAATCTCATCGCGACCCACCCTGCCCGGCCCGCACCCCCCAGACCGCTACATCCAGGGCCAAACACCCGGATGTGAGGAACCCAGAGCACCCGCACTCAACACGCGCTCGACGCCCGCCCTCGGGCGCCCCCACCACCAGCTCTGAGCCGGCCGGCGCAGACCGCCGGTGCCGTCCGTGCGCGGGACCAGGTTGCCGTCGCCCTCGTGCCGGCACTCGACCTTCGCCGTGTTCGGCGAAGTGACGGTGCGGCGACATTCGTTCCTTACGCGCCGTCGGAGGTCTCTCGGTAGACGCCGTTGCCACCCGTGTCGCGCGAACACTCACGGTCGTCGGTGTTGCCCAGGTCCATGTTGATCACGAAGGTTTCCAGGTGCTGCTGTGGGAGCCGGCCGGAAGGACGGCGCGCGGGCGGGAGCAGCAGAGAAGTGGGACACCTATCGCGGCAACCAATGAGGTAGTTGAGACGTCGGACACCACATGGAACGCGAATGGCTTTTTCTGCTTATACCGTTGCTGATCGGAGTGAGTTTCCTTGGTGTTGCCGTGTACGGACTCCGCCGCGCCAGCGCGCTTCGCCGCAGCGGACTCACTGCGGTGGGGCGAGTCGTGCGTCACGAGACCAGGCGGGACGACGACGGAGGAAAGTACCACCACCCGGTCGTAGCCTGGACGACCCGGGACGGGGGCGAGTGCACATACCGCTCCACGTTCGGCCGCGGCACAGTTCTCCCCGGCTTCGGAATCGGTAGCTCCGTCACGGTGCTGTACGACGCGGAGAATCCCCACCGCTTCGAGGTCCGAGGGTGGGATTCCAAGACGTTCTACCTGGTATTCGCCGGGGTGGGGGCGGTGCTCACAGCAGGCGCGTTGTCGGTCCTCCTGGTCCTGCTGTTCACATTTTGATCCCCTTTGGGCCCCTCGCCGCCCAAGGGGCCGGGCGTGAACCGGCCCCTGTGGGCCCGCGCCATCGCACGCTCCCCCGGTTCCGCCGCCGGCCGCCGATCGGGCTCGGGTGCTCACCGGTAGCGGGTGAATCGGCTGGTTGTCGCGCGGAACGAGGTCGCGCCGCGCCGGGTACGCGCGCCACGCTCACCGCCGCCGCATCGCGGACCAGGCGACTGGTGGCACGGTGTGCCTAGAGGTCGATGTCGCGGTAGTGGGACAGGACTCCGCGGATGCGGTCGTACTGGCCCGGTGTGAAGTGGGTGCGGCAGTCGTCGTAGGAGTCGTCCATGTAGTTGTGGATCGGGTCGGTGCCCCGCGCCTGACAGGTGTCGCGGCCGGTGGGGCAGCCCACGGCCGGGGTCGCTTCGGCCGGGGTGTCGTCGACGTAGTCGCCGAACCCGGCACAGCCGTTGTGGTAGGTGCTCCACAGGCCGGCCCAGTGCCCGATCTGATGGACTGCCGTCTTGCCCTGGTCGTAGTGGGGGCGGGTACCGCCGGGCAACGTGTCGTTCTGGAGCACCACGCCGTCGTCTCCGGGCCGGGCGCTGTAGTCCCATGGGTAGGTGGCCCAACTGGAGGCGAAGTCGGGGTTGGGGCCGACCAGCCAGATGTTGAGGTACTGCTCGTTGCCCACGTGTGTTCGCTTGACGTACGCCTCGTTCTGGCTGCCAGGGACAACGCCGTGGAGCACGGAGCCGGACACGGCGTGCCGACGCACCTGGAAGGTCTGGAAGGACAGCCCGATCGGGTTGAAGGCGTTATTTACGACCCTCAACTGCTCTTGGAGGACCTCGTCGGAGACGTTCCCCTCCCCCGTCTTCTCGTCGTAGAACACATTCCAGACGACCGCTGTCCTGTACGCCGCCTTGCGCCCTTGTGCCGGCTGGGCGTTCGGCTGCTGCGGGACATCCCGCCGCACAGCTGCGGCCGGTTCCCTGCTGACGATGGCAGCCGCGCGAGCGGCGCCGCTTTCGCCGGTTTCCGCCGCCGAACGGGTGACACAGGCGTGAGCCGTACCTGCGGCGCCGGGACCGGCCGGGACGACCAGGCAGGCAGCCAGCAGCCCCGACAGAGCCATCCCGCGGCGGAGCATTCGCGTAACCTTCACGCCACCATCCCTCGTGTGAGTCCATGTCGCCGGGCATGCGGATCGCACGCCCGGCAGCCTCGTACAACCGGTTCCGGGCGAACCCCGGAGTGGCGGAGCGCAGGCGCGGCGCGCCCAGACGATGCTCGCCCGGCAAGGTGACGCTAACGACGGCAGCCGCATGGTGGCCGGAGGCATCGGCAACAGTCACTCGCCCGCAGTAACGCACCCGATCGCGGGGCCACGGACCTGCCCAGGCTTTCCGCGGTCGTCTGCACAAGTCCTTGCGGTAAGCCGGTGCGGGCGGAGCGGTTCCGGTGACCGTGCTCGGCCTGGGGTAGTGCTGTCCGCACCGTTGCTTTCCGCGGCTGCCCTCGGCGGGCGGTCTTCGGACATCACCACCGCGGGTCACAGTCGCGGAATGGCGGCCAGCCGACATGCCAGGTTGCTTCCCCACTGTTGAGCACGGGTGCCGCGCCCGGAACGACCCCGTAGCCGGCTCTACTAGCGTGCTCGATACGGCTGATGGAGCACACCGGCGCCGAAGGGTCGGCGGGGTGCCGGTCAGGGGGCATGGTGCGGGGAGCCGTTCCCGGTGGGCGGTTCCTGGGAGGAGTGGTGCGGTGCGAGGGCCGAGATCAGGCGTCGATTGGCCTCGTGGGGTGTCATACCCCAGTCCCATTCGGTCTTGTGCAGGCGCAGGGAGACGATGCCGTGCCAGGCCGACCACAGGAGGAGCGCCGCGGCGAAGGGGGCCTTCGGGTCGACGCGGCGGGCGAGCTCCACGATGCGCTGCTGCAGGCGGGGCCCGTGTGCGGCGCGGGTGGCCGGGACCTCGTCGTCGCTCTCGAACAACAGCTGGTAGGCGCCGGGGTGTTCCAGGGCCCAGGCGATGTACGCGTCACCCGCGACGACCAGCCGGTCGGCGTCCTCCGGTGCGCTGTCCAGTGCCGCCTCGACAGCCTTGATCAGGGAGGCGTACTCGGTGTCGAGTACGGCGGACCGCAAGTCGGCTTCTGAGGGGAAGTGCCAGTAGACAGCCGACGGAGCGACCCGGCAGGCGCGCGCGATCGAGCGCAGGGACGGCACGGCGACAGGCTGGGGCTGCGTCAGCATCGCCACTGCGGCTGCGACGAGTTCAGCCCGCAGGTCGCGGCTGTCCCTGGCGGCGGCGGTTTCTCGGGATCTGGTCACCGCGCCATTGAACACCCGTTCATTGTAAGCTGCAATGAACGGGTGTTCAGGAAGGTGGAGACGACGATGCTCACGCTCATGACGGTGATCCGGAAGCGGCCCGAGGTTTCCACGGCGGACTTCCGCCACTTCATGGAACACGAATACGGACCGACCTACGCGGCGCTACCCCAGGTGAAGGAGTACGTGCAGTACTTCCTGACCGATGCGGCGAACGACGGCGTGGAGCAGCCCATCGACGCCATCGTGCGGATCAGCTTCGACTCGCGGTCCGCCATGCGCGAGGCACTCGCGACCCCGGAGTACCAGCGGGCGCACGAACTGCGCGGCGCCTATATGCGGGAGGCGTCGACCGGCATCCATTCGGCGGTCCTCGACCGGCAGGTGCAACTGGTCTAGCCGGGACACACCGTGATCACGCGGCGCCGGTCAGGAGATCCTGCGACAGGTCCCAGAGGCGCCGCGCGCCTTGCGGGTCGAGTGCGTAGCGGGCGACACCGTCCAGCGTGCCGGAGCGCCGGTCGACGACCTCAGTTTCGTTGCAGTCGACGAAGTAGCGGCCGCCGACGCCTTCGAGCAGCGGCGAGGTGGCGAGGAGCGCCGACGTGGCGGCACCCTGCTCGACGGTCTTGATCAGCTCGGCGGGAACGCGGCCGCTGCCCCGGCCCCCGGTGTGCCGCTGCAGGTTCGTGTAGACGGCGCCCGGCATCAGGGCGTTGGCGGTGATGTTGTCGTCGACCCAGCGGCGGGTCGCCTCCACCGCGAACAGGACGTTCGCGGTCTTGGACTGACCGTAGGCCAGCCACGGATCGTACGGGCGGAAGGCGAAGTTGATGTCGTCCCACACGATCGGCGACTGCTGGTGACCGGTCGAACTGACCACCACGACGCGGGCGTTGCCGTCGGCAGCCAGCGCCTCGTGCAGGCCGGTGGCAAGGGCGAAGTGGCCCAGGTGGTTGGTGGCGAACTGCCACTCCCAGCCGTGCTTCGTGTACTGCTCGGGGCAGGCCATGACGCCCGCGTTGTTCACCAGGATGTGCAGCGGACCCTGCCAGGCGGCGATGAAGGCCGCGATGGACGCGGGATCGGTCAGGTCGAGGCGCACGGCCCGCAGGTCCTGGTTGCCGGTCGACCGGGTGATGTCCTTGGCGACCCGTTCGCCGGCCTCCACGTCCCGCACTGCGAGGGTGACGGCCGCGCCGGTGGCCGCCAGGGCGCGCGCCGTCTCCGCCCCGATACCCGAAGAGGCGCCGGTGATCACCGCACGACGGCCGGTGAGATCGATCCCCGCGACGACTTCGCCTGCGGTGCTGGAAAAATGGAACGGGGTGCTGAGGGCACTCATCAGGGGACTCCTTACTGAAAAGGCTGCTTGCCGGACAACTGGGTCCTGGCGCGCCCGTGGGCGCTGAGGACGGACGCCTGCAGGCGGCGTTCAGGGGACGAGCAGTCCGTCCTGTTCGACGGGAGGCGTGCCGTCGTGCCAGGGCAGGGCCTTGCCGAAGCGCACCAACTCGCCGTAAAGCCCGGGATCGACGTGCTCGGCGAAGACCAGATCGAGGACGGCCTCGGCGGCCCTGGCGGGCGGCTGGGCCTGGCTGTAGTCGCTGAACCAGGGGCGCGAGGTCGCGGTGTCGACCATGCCGGGGCACACGGCGGCGACGAGCGTGCCGTCGGCGAGGTCACGCGCACGGCGTTCGGCCGCGACGGCACGAACGGCGGCGACCTGGGCCACCTTCGAGGGCACGTTCAGCCACAGTGGCCAGCCCGCCTCCTGCGCGGTGTTGTGGTGGATGGCACTGCGCCACGACTCCACCGCGTACTCGACCTGGTCCAGGCTCGCCCCGTTAAAAAGGTGGTGAAGTCGGCCGTCGAGGTGACCGAGTGTGCCCAGACTGCTGGCCACGACGAGGAGTCGGCCGCCCGGGCGCAGCACGGGGCCGAAGGAGCGCAGGATCGCGTGCGTCGCGGTGTTGGAGACGTCGATGAACTCGTCGGCCCGCTCGGCCTGTGACTCCCCGGGGAGCACTCGGGTGACAGCGTTGGAGATGACGACGTCCACCCCTCCGTACCGGGCCCGCAGTTCGTCGGCCAGACGGACGATGGCGTCGCCGTCCGTGACGTCGAGGACCCGACCCTCGACGCGGGAGCAGGTGGCGGGCAACCGGGTGACCTCCCGGGCGGCGTCCGCCACGCGCTGCCGGTTACGGCCGGTGAGCAGGACCAGGTCCTGCGGGTCCATGCGGGCCGCCAGTCCTTCGGCGAAGGCCCGGCCGAGCCCTTGGTTGGCCCCCGTGACGAGGGCGATGCGTGAAGTGGTCATACGTCAACGCTAGGAATCCTCAGTCCATGAGTCCAACGAAAGTTCGGCACACGTAGTATGCGGAAACGTCATGGACTGCACGGATGTGCCACCGGCCGTGCTGTGCGCCCTGCGCGCCGGCGCCGACCAGGGATCGTTCACCGCGGCAGCGGCGGCCTCGCTCGGCTTGCACGCAGTGCTCGGCTTGCACGCAGTCCGCGTTGGCCCGGCAGATCACCACGATCGAGTCGACGGCCGGCGCGGAACTGCTGGAGCGGCGGCGTGACAGGGGGCGGCTCACGTCGGCGGGCCGGGTCGTCATGCGCCGGACGGCGGTCGTGCTCGATGAGATCTCCGTGACCGCCTGGGAGGTGTCCGGCCTGCCGGAGCGGTTCCTGAGATTCGTCCGGCCTGCCGGAGCGGTTCCTGAGAATGGCCCGGTTTGCTGGAGCGGTCCCTGAGAATGCCCGCCTGCCGGATCAGTCCGTAATGATCCGACTGGGATGGGTGGCGACGGGGTGGGTGCCGATGGGATGGGTGCCGATGGGATGGGTGCCGAGCGCCGGCACCGTCCCCCGCCACACACCCCGGAGTGCGTGCCCTCCGCGTCGGCGGCGGCCCGCAAGAAGCAACGGCGCCGGCTCCTGGCACGCCTCGCCGCCGCCCCCGGCCATGACACGGGTGACACCGTGCTACGTGCGGCGGCACTCGGCGCCCGCATTCCCCTGCCCTCCGCATGAGGTCCGTGGCGCGACGCTCGCCCTTCCTGATCACGTCGTCTCGATCAGCTCCAGCAGGTTGCCCTCCGGGTCGGCTACGTACGCGTACCGCATGCCGTCGCTGACGCCAGGCGCCGGCGGCGACACCGCAGCAGCACCGCAGTCCTGCGTCAGGCGGACGAATTCGACGTCAAGATCCGGGACTTGGAGCGCCAAGTGGGTGAAGGTCTGCACGGCAGTGGCGGCGAAGGCGTCGGTGTGCAGGACGGGGCGCGAGCCGGACCGCTCGACAAACTCCACCCGCAGGCCAGCCGCATTGCTCACTACGACGGTACGCACTCCGGCTTCTGGCATCTCCACGCGCTCCTCCACCTGCGTGAGTCCCAAAGCGGCGGCGTACCAGGCTTCCTGTGCGGCGATGTCCGCGACCGAGAGGTTGACGTGGTGAAACCGGGCAACGGGCATGACGACTCCCTTGGTTAATACGATTCACCTGGTAAGCGATGTTAACCTACGAGCATGACTCCTCCCGCGACGCGTCGTCCGGTCGGCCATCATCACGGCAACCTGCGCAACGCCCTCCTGCAGGCGTCCTTGGAACTGGTCGGCGAGCGAGGCCCCCACGGCTTCACCCTGGCGGAGGCGAGCCGCCGAGCCGGAGTGAGCGTGGCGGCGCCGTACAAGCACTTCACCGACCGGGACGCGCTGCTGGCGGAACTCGCCACGCAGGGCTACCGCGAGCAGCGGACGCGCTTCGCCGCGGCCATGAACGCCGACGAGGACCCCGTCGAACAACTGGCATCATTTGCGGCGGCATACGTCAGATTCGCCGCCGAGGAACCCGCCCTGTTCGATGTCACCTTCAACGCGGGCCTCGACAAATCCCGCTTCGCCGAACTTGCCTCGACGGGCGACGAGGTGGCCGGCCTCTTGCTGCCGGTGGCCCGACAGCTCGCCCCGACCCCGGACGCCGCATTCGACCTGCTGCTTCGGGTCGCCGCCGCCGCACACGGCCTGGCAGTGTTCCTGAGGCAGGGACTGTTCGGCATGGGCAGTGCGGCCCTCACGGACACCGAGAAGAAGGCTGCCCGCACGGCGCGGGAAATCACGGGCCAGGTCGCCGACCTTCCCGAGCGGCCGTCGACGGCTCCCACATCCGGGTGTTGAAGGGGGGGGCCAAGACGGGCCGAAGCCCAGTTGACCGAGGCAGAACCGGCAGCAAGCACCCCCTGATCACCGACGCCACCGGGATCCCGCTCGCCGCCACCCTGCCCCGTGGCAACGCAACGATGTCACCCAGCTCATCCCGTTGCTCGAAGCGGTGCCGCGGGTGCGGGGCAAGCGAGGCCGGCCTCGGCGCAGGCCGGACGTGGTGTCGGGCGACCGCGGCTACTCACGACAAGTACCGCCGCATGGTCAGGCACCTCGGTGTGAAGCCGCTGAACGCCCGCCACGGCACCGAGCACGGATCAGGTCTGGGCACTCAACGCTGGCTCGTGGAGCGCGCGTTCGCCCATCTGCACTGGTTCCGCCGCCTGCGGATCCGCTGGGAGATCCGCGACGACATCCACGAAGCCCTACCTCACCCTGGGGTGTGCACTCATCTGCTGGCGACGTCTGCGCTCACGCCGTTGACCCATCTAGCAAGTTGAACGAGCGGACTGCAGGTCGGGAGCGCCTGCTGCTTCCTGGGCGGCCATCACCTCATCGCCGTGCTCGAAGGCCCATGCGCCGACGGCGTCGATGGGCGCCAACAAGGTCCTTCCCAGAGCGGTGAGTTGGTACTCGATCCGGGAGGTTGCGTCGGGGTGTGCCTGCCGATCGACCAGTCCGTTGAACTGCAGCCGCCGCAGAGTCTCGGTGAGGACCTTCGAGCTGATGCCCCCGATCCGCTCCCGCAGTTCGACCGGGCGCCTGGGGCCGTCGCGCAGCGCCCAGAGCACCACGGCGTTCCAGGTGTTGGAGAGCAGGTCGAAGGCGAGGCGGGCACGGCAGTCGGCGAGGAAGGCGTCGGTAGTCACGTACCAAATGGTGCCCGAACGGCCTTCTAGCGTCGGTACGAACCGTCAAAGCAGGTACGGAGAGGAACGCGTGATGAGAATCGGCGTACTGGGAACGGGCAACATGGCTGACGCGCTCGCCACCCACTGGGTGCGGGCCGGGCACGAGGTGATCATCGGGGGACGGGACGCACACAAGGCGGAGCGGCTCGCGACACGCATCGGAGGGAACGTGAAGCCTGCCAGTCTGTACGCGGCGGCCG
This sequence comes from Streptomyces sp. SID486, assembly GCF_009865385.1. GTDB lineage: Bacteria > Actinomycetota > Actinomycetes > Streptomycetales > Streptomycetaceae > Streptomyces. The sequence goes on from NZ_WWJT01000470.1 coordinate 33,071, forward strand.
AGTCCGGTCAGGTGGTACTGGCCGCGTTGCCCTTCGGAGCGGGAGTAGACGTGGCGCGGGACCTGCACGCAGCCCTGGAGGGCAAGGTGCTGCTCGACTGCTCCAACCCGGTCGGGCCGGGCTTCCGGCTGCTGACGGAAGGAGGCCCCTCGGCCGCGCAGCGACTTGCCGCGGCGGCACCGGGAGCCCACGTGGTCAAGGCTTTCAACCTCTGCCACGAGGACGTGTGGCGCATGCGGCCGCCCGTCTTCGACGGGCGACCACTGGCCGTGCCCATCTGCGGGGACGACGAGACGGCCATCGCGCGTGTACGCGAGTTGGTGCAGGACGTGGGCTGCGAACCCGTTGCTGGAGGCGGTCTCGAACGGGCAGGACTCCTGGAAGCGACCGCCGCGCTGTTCATCGCCCTGTGGGTAGGCGAAGGGGCGGATGCGCAAGCAATCGCGCCGCCGCTGGCATACGCAGCCGGACCGAGCCAAGAGGAAACGGACGGCGGCACGAGGGCTTTCCGTTAGGGATTCTTAGGACCTGGTCGTTGTCGCGGGTGGCCGCCACGCCCGTGACGACGGTCAGGACGCCGGTGCGGGTCTCGACGCTGACGTTCTTGAGGTTGTGCAGGTACACATCGGTGGTCTTCAGGTTGCCGGCGGGGGTACGCACGCCGGCCTTGAGCGGGATGGCGGTCCTGCGTTGGCGGCCGGTGGGGTCTGGGCGTGGCGCAGTCGGGCCGCGGTGCCCTGGAAGATGCAGTCCGCTACCAGTGCCGGGGCCAGGGACGATGTCGATGATGTGGTCGACATTGGTGATCACGTCACGGTCGTGTTCGACGATCAGAAGGTGTCTCCTTGGTCGCGGACCGGAGCGGAGCTGGGTGACCAGATCGTTGACGCGGTGGGCGTCGCGGGGGCACAGGCCGCTCCGCCCCCGGCATTGGCCAACCAGAAGGGTCCGGTCAGGCTTCCCCAACCTCGGTCGGGCTCCCCCATCAGAGAAGTTCTCGACCACTTCGTCGAACTCGCCACCTGCGGCGATCCTGCCGTAGGACTGAACCGGTCGGCGAGTGCGTGAAGTTCGCTGGCAAGGGCTCGGCAATGATCAGGACGCTGTAGCCGAATTTGGCGGACTGTCTCGATGACTCCTCCTACCCGACGCGGCGATCGACTGTTGCCAGTGGTGGGCAGCAGATTCTGATGCTGGCGCTCATCACGGAACCGACCTCGTCGGCGCGGCCGTTGACGGACAGGATGATCAGGGCGTCCGCCGGATCCTCGACAGCGTACTTTCGCCTCCGCTCGAGCGGAGGCGAAAGTAGAGGACGCTTCGTGGGGCTGTTTGCGGGTGCTGGGACGGGTTGCCGGGGACGAGCGCCTGTGCGCCGGTCACGCTCTCTGCCCGCACTCCGGCCAGGCGTCGCACGGTCGAACGCATGGAGCCTACTGGGGAAGTGTGCGCAGGGCGCGGGGACGGCACGGACTGCCCGAACGGGGAGGATGAGGTGCTGATCGACGGGATCCGGTGCGAGGAGTGCTTGCACTACTGGGAACTCGACGCGGCGGAGCCGGAGCGTCGGCTGGTCACGGATGACGGGCTGACCCGGCCCCGCGGGGACCCGTGGGAAGCCGGGCCGGGAACCGCGGCGTAGCCGGCGTGGGGGCGAGAGGGAGCCGCAGGCGGAGAACTCGTTTACCGGGTTGGTCAGTCAAGGGGCGAAGGCGATGGTGCGTCGCGCGGGGCAGGCAGCGGCCCCGCAGACAGGAGGAGCAGGGTTCCACTGCTGGGCCTGCGGGGCCGTTGCATCGTTCACGTACCCTGCGGTGCGTCCGATAAGCCCGATGCCTCCCAACCACCAGGCGGGTGCACGCGTTTGGGGCCCCGGCCATGTCCGGCCGGGGCCCCAAAAACGCCTTACGCGCGTGGCGCGCAGCTCGCGCCGGGTGTGGATGCGTCTACCAGCGGTACCAGCGACCCTTACGGCCGCCACTGTCCGCCGTGCGGACGACGAAGCCCAGCAGCCACACGACGAGCACGAT
>NZ_WWJT01000471.1 GCF_009865385.1 Streptomyces sp. SID486
CGCACAGCACACCCCAACCGAGGAACGGCCGACCCGCACAGCACACCCCAGCCGAGAAACGGCCGACCCGCACAGCACACCCCAGCCGGGGAACGGCCGACCCGCACCGCGCACCGGGCCGCCGTACCGGCCGCCGCCCGCCCTCCTCGGTGCCTTCAGCCGAGCGCTACCGTCTCCGGCAGGCCCACCGGCCACGTGTGCACGGGCTCACCCACGTGCATCAGCTCCGCGTACCGGCGTGTCGTCGCCGCCAGGGCCGCCTCACGGGAGAGCCCCTGCTCCAGTGCCCGGTGGAAGGTGGCCGCCTGCCAGGACGCCCCGTTGACCCGGCGCCGGCAGCGTTCCTCGATCACCCCCAGGTACAGGTCCCGGTCTGCGGCCTCCACACCCCACGCGTCCAGCCCGGCGGCGGCGAGCGGCAGCAGCTCGTCGCGGATCAGCGTGACCGCGTCCACCTCGACCGTGCCGCCGTACCGCCCCCGCCGGGGCCAGACGAAGCGCGCGTCGACGCCGTGGCGGCACGCGGCGTCGAAGTTCGCCTCGGCCGCCGCGAAGGGCAGCCGCGTCCACACCGGCCGGGTGTCCTCGGCGAGGGCCCGGACGAGGCCGTAGTAGAAGGCCGCGTTGGCGATCACGTCGGTGATGGTCGGGCCGGCCGGCAGCACCCGGTTCTCCACCCGGAGGTGCGGGACGCCGTCCGCGATGCCGTACACCGGCCGGTTCCAGCGGTAGATCGTGCCGTTGTGCAGCACGAGTTCGGCGAGCTTGGGCACCCCGCCGGCCTCGATGACCTCCAGCGGCTCCTCGTCGTCGCAGATCGGCAGCAGCGCCGGGAAGTACCGGAGGTTCTCCTCGAACAGCTCGTACGCGGAGGAGATCCACCGCTCGCCGAACCAGGTGCGCGGCCGGACCCCCTGCGCCTGCAGCTCGGGCGGCCGGGTGTCGGTGGACTGCAGGAACAGCGGTGGCCGGGACTCGCGCCACAGCTCGTGCCCGAAGAGGAAGGGCGAGTTGGCGCCGACGGCGATCTGCGGGGCGCAGGCCACCTGGGCCGCGTTCCACACGTCCGCGAAGCGTCCCGGGGTGACCTGGAGATGCAGCTGCACGGAGGTGCACGCGGCCTCGGGCACGATCGACTTGGACGTGCAGACGAGGTGCTCCACCCCCTCGATGTCGAGCCGGAAGTCCTCGCCGCGCGCGGCGACGATCTGGTCGTTGAGCAGGGTGTAGCGGTCCACCTCCGAGAGGTTGGAGGACACCAGGTCGTCCCGGTCGAGGGTGGGCAGGATGCCCGTCATCACGATGCCCGCGTCCACCTCGCCGGCCTTCCGGTCCGCGTAGGCCAGCGAGATGCGCAGTTCCTCGGCGAGCCGGTCGAATACCCTGCCGCCCAACCGGTGTGGGGCGATGTTGACTTCCAGGTTGAACATGGCGAGTTCTGTCTGGAAATCGCGGCTCGCGATGCGCTCCAGTACCTGCCCGTTCAACATTTTCGGCATACCGTCGGACCCCGCGAGATTCAGTTCGATCTCCACTCCCATGAGGTTCTTGGGGCGGTCGAACCGCTTCTCACTCAGGAGCCGCTCCAGTCCCGTCAGGCACTGCTGGAGCTTTTCGCGGTAGCGCTGGCGATCGGACAGGTCGAACTGCCCCGCCACGACCTTCTCCCCCATCGAAGTGTCCCTCCTCGGATGGGCGGGCCGACGATCCGGCCGCCGGGCTCTCCCGGGTCAGGTGGGATGATGCCCAGCCGAAGCGATCGATAACGTCCCGCGCCGGGCCACCGCCCGCTACTCTGTCAAATGTTCCCGGCGGCACATTCACGAGGCATGCCGCAACTTGCACCTTCGAGTGCCCCGAACGCCTCGTGAAAAACGCCGACGACAATCGGCCGACCGTTACCAGCGCGTAGCGCCAGGTCAGACGCGGGGGTCACCCCGGAAATCGGGATGAGTTCCGCAAATCGTCGGCCTATTTGCGTCTTGCCCGGCGAAACGGAATCCATTAGCTGAAACGCCGGCCGAACACGCGTCGTATAAACTTCGTCCACAAGGCAGAAGGTGGCACCCTCGGTCCTGGTTTCCGCGGAGTTCCTGCCGTCCCGGTTGACGGGCGGCAGACCGGGCCGCACCCTCGTTCACACCGACCCGGGCCCCCACCTCTCCGGCCTTCAGTGAGCAGACAGCGCCGTCCGCCCCACCCCTCCTCGCGCCGCCGCGCCTGTCAGATGAGAGGCGACCCACATGCCGCTGCACGTGCCCCCTGCCCCCGCGCCTGCCCTGCGCTCCGTCCTCACCGCCCTCGGCTCGCCCACCGCGGTCCGTGAGGCCCGCACCCCTTCCCTGCGTGCCGCGCAGGGGCCGACCACCCCTGAACTCCCGCTTCCCGTCCATGTGCTGGACCGGATCACCGCACAAGGCCTGTCCTCGACCCGGCTGGCCGGCTGGCGCTTCCTGATACGGTGCGGCGATCGCGCGGTGGCCGCGGCGGAGACCATGCTCACGCCCGACGGCTGGGCCTTCTCGCACTTCTTCGAAGGCCCGTACGTCGCCTCCACTGAACGTGCGCTGCAGCAGGCCGAGGCGCTGCAACAGCCTTACCAAGCGCGGCTGCTGTCCGTACCCGGTCTCTACATGCTCACCCTGTGGCTGCACGGGGACTGCTCCGCCGACGGCACCGAAGGCCATCCGGCCGCCACCGACCTGCTCGTCCCGCTGGCGCCGGCCCCGCCCGGCATCTCGGCGCACCGACCTTTCCGGGTGGCCGAGTTGCTTCCGGTGCTGACCCATCGGGCGACTCCTCTTCCCCTGCTCGGCTCGCCTGTGCTCGGCTCGCCCGCCTGACCGACGTCCGCGTACCCCGCCGCCCGGAAGGAAAGCGGGGTATGCCTCTTTTTTCGTCCGCCGGCCCCCGCCACCGACCGGACTAGTCCCATCCGGCCATGGCGAACCATCCGAAGTGACAGTGCAGTTGGGCTGAACCGTCCAGGCGGGTGATGCGTCATGAACCTGTGAGAAGCGGTGCGGTGAAATCCCTGCGGAATGACTCCCGGAGGACAACACTGGCTCCAGACCGACTCTTCATCACGGGGGACGGACATGATCACAACAGACCGAGAGATCCCGCCCATGTGCCAGCACCAGCCACCGTGCCCGTCAGCAGAGTCCGCCGACCGGGAGTGCGCCCGCCTGGTGGCGCACCACCCGGAACAGGGGTGGAGCCTGCTGTGCAACGGCGTCCTGCTCTTCGAGGACACCGGTGAGCTGCTGCCGGACGGCCGCATCATCGCCCCGCACCGTCCGCTCGGTGCGGACGAGGTGATGACCGCCGCCTGAGCAGGCGCAGTGACCCGAGGGGCCGGTCGCACGCACCCGGTGTGTGCACCGGCCCCGACGCGTGCCCGAGCTGGTCACGCTACCGACGGGGTTCGGTGGAGCGCCGGAAGCCGCAGGGAGAAGCCCGCCCCGGGAGGAGGCGGTACCGAGGGCCGACGGGAAGTGCGGGCACGCCGTGCCTGAGGGGAACGGCGTGCCTGAGGAGAACGCCGTGCCTCAGGGGAACGCCGTGCCTGAGGGGAACGGCGGCATCCCATGCCCGGAGGACCGCAGGGCAGCCGTGCCCGCGACGGGGGCGCCGTTCGTCCGGCTGGTCGAATCGCCGGTGCGGGAGTGGGATGGAGACAAGGGAGGCGGAGGTCCTCGCAGAGGGGCGCGCCGCGGCTGCACCCGTCGGCGCCCGTGCGGAACGGTGGAGCCATGGCCGGTTACGAAGCCTCGGCGGTCTCGCGAGTGGTGGTCGGGGTGAGCGGTTCCCTGGGCAGTGTCACGGCCCTGCGGCGGGCCGCGGCACTCGCCCGCCGGCTGGGCGCTCAGCTGTGGCCGGTGCTGGCCTGGGAACCACCCGGCGGTGACTACGCCGCGCGGCGCTCCCCCGGCGCCGGCCTGCCGGCCGAGGAGTGGCAGCGACTGGCCAAGCAGCGGCTGGCCTCGGTGCTGGAGGAGATCTTCGGGGCGGACGGGGCCGGGGTGCCGATGCGTGCCGTCGTCGTGCGCGGTGCGCCGGGCCCGGCGCTGGTGGCGACCGCGGACCGGGAGGACGACGTGCTCGTGGTGGGCGCCGGACGGCGCGGGTTGCGGCGCGCCTTCGCGGGCCGGGTCTCCCGGCACTGCCTCGCCCACGCGGTGTGCCCGGTCCTCGCGGTGCCGCCGTCCCCGCTGCAGTCCGAGCTGCTGTCCGTACACCGGCGCTACGCCTGGCATCTGCGCATCGACACCCGGGGCCTGTGAGGGGCACCGCCGTGAGTGGCACCCGGGCCGCGAGTGGCACGGGGGTCGCGGTCGGGCACGGGGCGGGCGCTGGGTTCGGCGGCTACGGCAGCCGTGGCGGTCGGCCCTGCGGGTCGACCATTGCGGTCCGCCCTGGCGATCGACCGTCGCGGTCGAGCCGCCGGTTGGCCCTAACGGTCGCCCCCGCCAGTCAACCGTTGCCGTCCGCCCTGGCGATCGACCGTCGCGATCGGGCCGCCGGTTGGCCCTTACGATCGCCCCCGCCGGTCGGCCGTTGCGGTCCGCTCTGGCAATCGACCTTCGCGGTTAAGCCACCGGTTGGCCCTAACGGTCGCCCCCGCCGGTCGACCGTTGCGCTCCGCCCTGGCGGTCGGCCGTTGCGGTCGCGTCAAGAACGGGTCCCCGGCCGTCAGGGCGCCGTCAAGCGCGGACGCGGCGGCCCGTCGGCGGTCTACCGTCTCTCTCATGGAGCACCTCGACGACACCCGCCCCCGGCCGACCGGCTCCCGCCCGACCCGCGCCGGAACCGAGGTGTACGACCGCGACTGGCCGCGGGGTGTGCGCAGTGCGGTCCGCTGCTCCGCCGCGCTGCTCGGCCTGCTGCTGTGCATCGACCGGGTGGCCGGTTCGCTGACCTGGTGGCGCGGTGGCCTGTGGCTGCTGCTGGCCGCGCTCCTGCTCCTCGTCCTGTTCCCGGTCCGGGTGTCGGCGGGCCCGGGCTGGCTGGCCACCCGTCGTCTGCTGCGCACCCGCCGGGTCCGCACCGATCTGCTGTCCGCGGTCCGCCCGGTGGACGGTGTCAGCCGGCGGCTGGTGCTGCGCGACACCCTCGGCAACCGGGTCGAGATCGACCCCGAGGTGCTGACCGGCAACCCGGACCTGTGGTACCGGCTGGACGAGGACGCGCGGCGCGCCGAGGCGGCCGGCACCTTGCTGTGCGGCAGGACCGCCCTGCACCGCCTGGCCGGTCACGTGGACCGCGAGGCGGCCCTGGCCGTGTTCAGGGCGTCCGGCATGGAGTGACGGCCCCGTACTCCATGACGCTCGGTGGCCGTCATCGCTCCGTGGGCCCCTCCCGCCGTCCTCCCGCCGCCCTCCCGGCCACCCCTCGGCACCCCGCCCGCCGTCCTCCCGCCGCCCTCCCGGCCACCCCTCGGCACCCCGCCCGCCGTCCTCCCGCCGCCCTCCCGGCCACCCCTCGGCACCCGCTCGGCCCCCACTCGGTCACCCGTTCGGTCTCGCTCCGGGTCGGCGGCCCCGGCCTCACCCTCTCCGTGCGCTCGCCCCGCGACCAGGCGATTCTTAACGCAAGCTTGACGCCTCCGGCCCGATGATCCGTGGGCCCGAACGTCACGCTCTGCTTACGCTGGTGCCGCCGTCCGCGTGATGGCCGGAAAGAGCTGAGCCGCACGTCAGGAGCACGCCGATGGCCACGACCGAGCGCCCTCCCAGTACCAGCCGCCTGCGCGCCTGGATGCTGGAGGGCCTGTCCGACATGGGCAAGGGCGGTGGGCACACCGGACCGCACGCCGAGCCCGCGCCTCCCCATAAGGGACAGCGCTGGTGGCGGGTGATGTGCCTGACCGGTGTCGACTACTTCTCCACCCTCGGCTACCAGCCCGGCATCGCGGCTCTGGCCGCCGGTCTGCTGTCACCCATCGCGACGATCGTGCTCGTCGTCGTGACCCTGGCAGGTGCCCTTCCGGTCTACCGCCGGGTGTCCGAGGAGAGTCCGCGCGGCGAGGGCTCCATCGCCATGCTGGAGCGGCTGCTGTCGTTCTGGCAGGGCAAGCTGTTCGTGCTCACCCTGCTGGGCTTCGCGGCCACCGACTTCCTGATCACCATCACCCTCTCGGCGGCCGACGCCTCCACCCACCTGGTGGAGAACCCGCATCTCACGAGCACCCTGCACGGTCACCAGATGGTGATCACCCTGCTCCTGGTGGCCCTGCTCGGCGGGGTGTTCCTCAAGGGCTTCCTAGAGGCGATCGGCGTCGCGGTCGCCCTGGTCGGCCTCTACCTCGCGCTCAACGTGGTCGTCGTGATCGTCGGTCTCTACCACGTCGTCACGGCGGGCCATGTGATCACCGACTGGTCCACTGCGCTGACCGCGGAGCACGGGAACGTCTTCGTGATGATCGGCGTCGCCCTGATCGTCTTCCCGAAGCTCGCCCTCGGCCTGTCCGGCTTCGAGACGGGCGTCGCCGTCATGCCCCACGTCCAGGGCGACCCGGGCGACACCGAGGAGCGGCCCGCCGGCCGGATCCGGGACACCAAGAAGCTGCTCACCACCGCCGCGCTGATCATGAGCTGCTTCCTGATCGCCACGAGCTTCATCACCACGCTGCTGATCCCGGAGAAGGAGTTCAAGACGGGCGGCCAGGCCAACGGCCGCGCGCTCGCCTACCTCTCGCACGAGTACCTCGGCAGCGCCTTCGGCACGGTGTACGACGTCTCCACCATCGCCATCCTGTGGTTCGCGGGCGCCTCCGCCATGGCCGGCCTGCTCAACCTGATGCCGCGCTACCTGCCCCGCTACGGCATGGCCCCGCACTGGGCGCGGGCGGTGCGCCCGATGGTCATCGTCTTCACGCTGGTCGCGTTCCTCGTGACGTGGATCTTCGACGCCAACGTCGACAAGCAGGGCGGTGCCTACGCCACCGGTGTGCTGGTGCTGATCAGCTCGGCCGCGATCGCGGTCACCATCGCCGCCCGCAAGGCGGACCAACGCGGCTGGACCATCGCGTTCGGGGTGATCGCGGCGGTGTTCCTGTACACGACCGTGGTCAACGTCATCGAGCGGCCGGACGGTGTGAAGATCGGTGCCTGCTTCATCGCGGGCATCATCCTGGTCTCGCTGCTGTCCCGGCTGGCCCGTGCGTTCGAGCTGCGCGTGACGAGCGTGACGCTCGATCCTCTGGCGGAACGTTTCATCCGGGACATGGCCAGCCGCAAGATGCGGTTCATCGCCAATGAGCCGGGCCACCGGGACAAGGCGGAGTACCGCGACAAGGTCGAGCAGATCCGCGCCGACAACGACATGCCCGAGCAGGAGGACTTCGTCTTCGTCGAGGTCACCGTGACCGACCCGTCCGAGTTCGAGGCGGGTCTGACGGTGCGCGGCGAGGTGCTGCACGGCCGCTACCGGGTGCTGACGCTGGAGTCCGCGTCCATCCCGAACGCCCTCGCCGCGCTGCTGTTGCACGTGCGTGACGTCACGGGCTGCACCCCGCACATCTACTTCGAGTGGACCGAGGGCAGTCCGTTCGCCAACTTCCTGCGCTTCTTCCTCTTCGGGCAGGGCGAGGTCGCGCCGGTCACCCGCGAGGTGCTGCGCGAGGCGGAACCGAACCGGGACCGGAGGCCGCGGGTACACACCGGCTGAGACCGGCACCGGCGAAGGGCGAACGGCGACCGGGCACTCCTGCGGGCTCCTCCGCCTGCTCACACCGGAGCCGCACCTTCAGCTGCCCCCTCCCCCCGCCGGAGCCGCACCTTCACCCGCCCCCGGCCGGGGCCGCACCCCCACCCGTCCCCGGCCGGAGCCTCATACGCGTCGGTCCAAGGCATATCGCGTCACACCCGACGGCCACCCCACGTCCATGATTCCCCGCACGTGGCCCTATCGTGACCGGCATGCAGTCCTACACGATCGGCCAGGCCGCGCGGCTGCTCGGCGTCAGTCCGGACACCGCCCGCCGCTGGGCCGACGCCGGCCGTATGGCCACCCACCGCGACGAGTCCGGACGGCGGCTCATCGACGGCCGCGACCTCGCGGCGTTCTCCGTCGAACTGGCCAAGGGAGGCGTCGGCGAGGAGGACGCCTCGCACACCTCCGTCCGCAACGCCTTCCCCGGCATCGTCACCGCGATCAAGCTCGGCGACGTCGCCGCCCAGGTGGAGATCCAGGCCGGCCCGCACCGGCTCGTCTCGCTGCTGACCCGGGAGGCCGTCGAGGAACTGGGCCTGGAGGTCGGCATGGAGGCCACCGCCCGCGTGAAGTCCACGAACGTGCACATCGACCGCGTCTGACCCGGCACTCCCACACGTCCGCCCCGGACACCGCCACACGTCTGACCCGGCACTCCCACACGTCCGCCCCGGACACCGCCACACGTCTGACCCGGCACTCCCACACGTCCGCCCCGGGCACCGCCACACGTCCGACCCGGCACACGCGTCCGCCCCGGCACTCCCGCGCGCCGACCCGGCACCGCCACGCGTCCGCCCCGGCACTCCCGCGCGCCGGACCCGGCACCGCCACCGCCATGGCGGGGCCGCAGGGGCGGTGCCGCCATGGCGGGGCCGCAGGGGCGGTGCGTCACGCGCCCGTCATGCCGCCGGCACCGGCCGCGCCGAGAGCCGGCCGGCCGTACCGAAGCGGTAGCCGCCGTCCACCCGGATCGCCGTGATGCCACTGATGTGCCGGGCCCCGCACCGGTCCTGCGGAAGCACCAGCTGCGGCCCGGCCCCGTCCAGCGGTGTGCCGTCGATGGTGACCGCGAGCAGTACGGGCGCGTCGGCGAAGTCCGGATCGATCTCGGCCCAGGACAGCAGGGCGTGGTGCCCGTCGGTGCCGCTGACGGCGATGAGGAACCTGAGCCGGTCCTTGCGCCGGACCGGGTCGAAGCCGGGACCGGCGTCGGCGAGCACGTCGTACAGGCGCGGGCCCGCGAACCGGTGCCGCTGGGTGCCGCTGGTCGCGCACTCGAAGCTGACGTCCGCACGGTGCTGCGGCCAGCGCAGCAGATCCGGCACGGTCAGCAGGGCGGGTCGTACCAGATCGCCGGTCAGGGCGAGTTCCGCGAGCGTCACCGTCGACCACCTCCCGCAGCACCGTACCCGCCCACCAGGGCCGTACAAACGCACATGCAAGCTACAACTCTCCAGTTCGCGGCTCATGCGATGTGACAGGAGACTTACAGCTGGCAGATGCGGCAGTATCATCGCCGCACGGTCGACAACTGGCCGTGTCAGGGGCGCGACAGCAGTTCCATAGACACCCGAGGAGTAGATCAGTGATGACCCGTTCCGTGCGCCGGACCCGGCGGATGCTGCAGCTGGCCGGCGCGGGAGCCGCAGCCCTGATGGCACTCAGCGCCTGCTCCTCCTCGGACTCCAAGGACGCCGACGCCTCCCCGGACGCGTCCGCCTCCTCTTCGGCGAAGCTGTCCGGCGACGTCACCGTGTTCGCCGCCGCCTCCCTCAAGGAGAGCTTCTCGGCCCTGGGCAAGGAGTTCGAGAGCCGGCACCCCGGCACCAAGGTCAACTTCAACTTCGGCGGCAGTGACACCCTCGCCGCGAGCATCACCGGCGGTGCCCCGGCGGACGTCTTCGCCGCCGCCAGCCCCAAGACCATGAAGATCGTGACGGACAAGGGCGACGCGGTCGGCACCCCGGCCACCTTCGTCCGCAACCAGCTGGAGATCGCCACCCTGCCGGGCAACCCCGACAAGGTGTCCTCCCTTAAGGACCTCACCAAGTCCGGTCTCAAGGTCGTCCTGTGCGACAAGACCGTGCCGTGCGGTTCCGCCGCGCAGAAGGCCCTGGACGCCAGCAAGCTCGAGCTCACCCCGGCCTCCTACGAGCAGGACGTCAAGAGCGCCCTGACCAAGGTGGAGCTGAAGGAGGCCGACGCGGCGGTCGTCTACAAGACCGACGTGAAGTCCGCGGGCGGCAAGGTCGAGGGCGTGGAGTTCCCCGAGTCCGCCAAGGCGATCAACGACTACCCGATCGTCCTGCTGAAGGACGCGCCGAACGCCGAGACCGCCAAGGCGTTCATCGCCCTCGTGCGGTCCGCCGAGGGGCAGAAGGTGCTGAGCGAGGCCGGGTTCCTCAAGCCGTGACCTCGCTCGACAAACCCGGCGTCGCGGCCGGCCCCCGCACGGGCCGACCGCGGCGCCGCGTCGGCGCGGGGAGCCGGCGCGGGGTGCCGCTGCCGCTGCTGCTGCCCGCGTTGCTGGCGCTGGCCTTTCTGCTCCTGCCCCTGGTCGCGCTCCTCGTCCGCGCGCCCTGGCGCAGCCTGCCGGACCAGCTGACCAGCACCGAGGTGTGGCAGGCACTCCAGCTGTCCCTGGTCAGCGCCACCGCGGCGACCGCCGTCAGCCTCGTCCTCGGCGTCCCGCTGGCGTGGCTGCTGGCCCGTACGGAGTTCCCCGGACGGGGCCTGGTGCGAGCCCTGGTGACCCTCCCGCTCGTGCTGCCGCCGGTGGTCGGCGGTGTGGCACTGCTGCTCGCGCTGGGCCGCAACGGCGTCATCGGCAAGTGGCTCGACGCCTGGTTCGGGATCACCCTGCCGTTCACCACCACCGGGGTCGTGGTCGCCGAGGCGTTCGTGGCGATGCCGTTCCTGGTGATCAGCGTCGAGGGCACCCTGCGCGCCGCCGACCCGCGCTACGAGGAGGCGGCCACCACGCTCGGCGCCTCCCGTTTCACGGCGTTCCGGCGGGTCACGCTGCCGCTGATCGCGCCCGGCATCGCGGCCGGCGCGGTACTGGCCTGGGCCCGCGCCCTCGGTGAGTTCGGCGCGACGATCACGTTCGCGGGCAACTTCCCCGGCCGTACCCAGACCATGCCCCTCGCGGTGTACCTGGCGTTGCAGAACGACCCTGAGGCCGCCATCGCACTCAGCCTGGTCCTGCTCGCCGTGTCGATCACGGTCCTCGCGGCCCTGAGGGAACGCTGGATGACCCCGTCATGACTCGAGACGACACCCGGCCCGCGGCCGCCGACGGCGCCCGCCCCCCTGCGGGGCCACCCGTACGGGACGGTGAGGACCGCACGGCCGGTACGGACGGCACCCCCAAGCAGGCCGCGCGCCGGCACCCCGTCGCGCACCCGCACTCCGCCGCGCGCCCGTCGCCGGACCCCGCCGCGCACCCCGCCCCCGGCCTGGACGCCCACCTCGTCGTCGACCGCGCCGCCTTCAGCCTGGACATCACGCTGACGGCCGCCCCGGGCGACGTCGTGGCCCTCCTCGGCCCGAACGGCGCGGGGAAGACCACCGCCCTGCGTGCCCTCGCAGGTCTGACCCCCCTGACCGACGGCCACCTGCGCCTGGACGGCACCTCGCTGGACGGCACTCCCCCGGAGTCCCGTCCGGTGGGCGTGGTCTTCCAGGACTATCTGCTCTTCCCGCACCTGTCCGCCCTGGACAACGTCGCCTTCGGCCCGCGCTGCCGGGGCGCGAGCAGGACCGAGGCCCGCGCCCAGGCCGCGGCCTGGCTGGAGCGGATGGGCCTGGCCGCCCACGCCGGCGCCAAGCCGCGCCGCCTCTCCGGCGGCCAGGCCCAGCGCGTGGCGCTCGCCCGTGCGCTGGCCACCCGGCCCCGGCTGCTGCTCCTGGACGAACCGCTGGCGGCCCTGGACGCCCGGACCCGGCTGGAGGTGCGCGCCCAGCTCCGCCGCCACCTGGCCGAGTTCGAGGCGGTGTCGGTGCTGGTCACCCACGATCCGCTGGACGCCATGGTGCTCGCGGACCGGCTGGTGGTCGTGGAACACGGCCGGGTGGTGCAGGAGGGCACCCCGGCCGATATCGCCCGGCGTCCGCGCACGGACTACATCGCCCGGCTCGTCGGCCTCAACCTCTACCGCGGCCGGGCCGCCGGGCACACGGTACGGCTCGACGCGGGACCGGCGATCACGACCACCGAGGAGCTGTCCGGACCGGTTTTCGTGGCGTTCCCGCCGTCCGCGGTGACCCTGTTCCGGGACCGGCCGTCCGGTGCCAGTGCCCGCAACGTGTGGCACTGCGAGGTCGCCGGCCTGGAGACCCAGGGTGACCTGATCCGCGCCGACCTCTCCGGCGAACTGCCCCTCGCGGCGGACCTGACGACGGTGGCCGCCGCCGAGCTGGACCTGTATCCGGGTGCGTCGGTCTGGGCGACGGTCAAGGCGGCGCAGACACACGCATACCCGGCCTGACCGTACCGGCGCCCTACGGTGGGTGCCCATGACCCTGAGCATCCGCAACCAGCTGCCCGGCACCGTCACCGAGGTGCAGCCGGGCGACGTCATGGCGACCGTGAAGGTCCGGCTCACCGGTGGCCAGGTGGTGACCGCCGCCGTCACGCTGGAGGCCGTGGAAGACCTCGGTCTGGCCCCGGGGACCCCGGTGAGCGCCCTGGTGAAGGCGACGGAGGTCTCCCTCGCCACCAGCCGGATCGAGGGTCTGTCGATCCGCAACCAGCTCCCCGGCACGGTCGTCCGGCTCCTCCTCGGCGAGGCCATGGCGACCGTGGGGGTCTCCGTGGACGGGGGCGAGCTGACCGCCGCGATCACCAAGGACGCCGCCGGGGACCTCGGCCTCTTCGTCGGCTCCGACGTCGTCGCCCTGATCAAGTCCACGGAGGTGTCGCTGGCGACGGCCCGGTGACGGCCGAGGGCCCCGTCCGCGGTGCGGACGGGGCCCTCGGCCGTGCTCGCCTCAGTCCTCGTAGGCGTCCAGCGGCGGGCAGGAGCACACCAGGTTGCGGTCGCCGAACGCCTGGTCGATGCGACGCACCGGCGGCCAGTACTTGTCGGCGTCCGTGGCACCGGCCGGGAAGACGGCCTCCTGGCGGCTGTAGGCGTGCGTCCACTCGCCACCGAGCGCGGCGGCGGTGTGCGGCGCGTTGCGCAGCGGGTTGTCCTCCGCGGGCCACTCGCCCGCGCCGACCTTGTCGATCTCCGCGCGGATGGCGATCATCGCGTCGCAGAAGCGGTCCAGCTCGGTGATGTCCTCGGACTCGGTCGGCTCGATCATCAGCGTGCCGGCCACCGGGAAGGACATGGTCGGCGCGTGGAAGCCGTAGTCGATCAGGCGCTTGGCGACGTCGTCCACGCTGACACCGGTGGCCTTGGTCAGCGGACGGAGGTCGATGATGCACTCGTGCGCGACCAGGTTGCCCGGGCCGGTGTAGAGCACCGGGAAGTGCGGCTCCAGGCGCTTGGCGATGTAGTTCGCCGACAGCACGGCGACCTGGGTGGCCCGCTTCAGGCCCTCGCCGCCCATCAGGCGGACGTAGGCCCAGGAGATCGGCAGGATGCCCGCGCTGCCCCACGGGGCCGCCGAGATCGGACCCACGCCCGTCTCGGGACCGGCCTCCGGCTGGAGCGGGTGGTTCGGCAGGTACGGCGCCAGGTGCGAGCGGACCGCGACCGGGCCGACGCCCGGACCGCCGCCGCCGTGCGGGATGCAGAAGGTCTTGTGCAGGTTCAGGTGGGAGACGTCGCCGCCGAAGTGGCCCGGCTTGGCGAGGCCGACCAGCGCGTTGAGGTTGGCGCCGTCGACGTACACCTGGCCGCCGGCCTCGTGGACCTGCGCGCAGATGTCCGCGACGTGCTCCTCGAAGACCCCGTGCGTCGACGGGTAGGTGATCATCAGCACCGCCAGCTCGTCACGGTACTGCTCGATCTTGGCGCGCAGGTCCTCGACGTCGATCTCGCCGTCCTCGGCGGTCTTCACGACGACGACCTTCATGCCGGCCATCACGGCGCTGGCGGCGTTGGTGCCGTGCGCGGAGGACGGGATCAGGCAGACGGTGCGCTGCTCGTCACCGCTCGCGCGGTGGTAGCCGCGGACGGCCAGCAGACCGGCCAGCTCGCCCTGCGAACCGGCGTTCGGCTGGAGGGAGACCTTGTCGTAGCCGGTGACCTCGGCGAGTCGTTCCTCCAGCTCGTGGATGAGCGTGAGGTAGCCCTGGGCCTGGTCGGCCGGGGCGAAGGGGTGCAGCTGGCCGAACTCGGGCCAGGTGACCGGCTCCATCTCCGTGGTCGCGTTGAGCTTCATGGTGCAGGAGCCCAGCGGGATCATGCCGCGGTCGAGCGCGTAGTCGCGGTCGGACAGCTTGCGCAGGTAGCGCAGCATCGCGGTCTCGGAGCGGTGCTGGTGGAAGACCGGGTGGTTGAGGTAGGCGTCGGTGCGCAGCAGCGCCTCGGGCAGGGTGTCCTCGGCGGTCGCGTCCAGCGCCTCGATGTCGGCCTCGACACCGAAGGCGGACCAGACGGCGGCCACCTGGGCCCGCTTGGTGGTCTCGTCGCAGGCGAGGGAGACGTGGTCGGCGTCGACCAGGCGCAGGTTGACGCCGTTGTCCCGGGCGGCGGCGACGATCTGCGCGGCCTTGCCGGGCACGCGCGCGGTGAGCGTGTCGAAGTAGGCGCCGTGGACGATCTCGACACCGCCGGCCTTCAGCCCCTCGGCGAGGATGGTCGCGTAGCGGTGGGTGCGCCGGGCGATCGTCCGCAGGCCCTCGGGGCCGTGGTAGACCGCGTACATGCCGGCCATCACGGCGAGCAGCACCTGCGCGGTGCAGATGTTGCTGGTCGCCTTCTCCCGGCGGATGTGCTGCTCACGGGTCTGCAGGGCGAGCCGGTACGCCTTGTGGCCGTCGGCGTCGACGGAGACGCCGACCAGACGGCCGGGGAGGCTGCGTGCGAACTTCTCGTGGACGGCCATGTAGCCGGCGTGCGGCCCGCCGAAGCCCATCGGCACGCCGAAGCGCTGGGTGGTGCCGACGGCGATGTCCGCCCCCAGCTCGCCGGGCGACGTGAGCAGGGTGAGCGCGAGCAGGTCCGCGGCCACGGTCACCAGGGCGCCCAGCTCGTGCGCCTGCTCGATGACGGGCTTGAGGTCGCGTACGGCCCCCGACGCGCCCGGGTACTGGAGCAGTACGCCGTTGATCTCGCGCTCGGCGATCTCCGCCGGGATGCCCTCGCTGAGGTCGGCGACGACGACCTCGACGCCGGTCGGCTCGGCACGCGTCTCGATCACCGCGATGGTCTGCGGCAGGGCGTCCGCGTCGATCAGGAACAGGCCCTTCTTGTTCCTGCCCATGCGGCGGGAGAGTGACATCGCCTCGGCGGCCGCGGTGCCCTCGTCCAGCAGGGAGGCGCCGGAGGTGGGCAGGCCGGTCAGTTCGGCGACCGTCGTCTGGAAGTTCAGCAGGGCCTCCAGGCGGCCCTGCGAGATCTCCGGCTGGTACGGCGTGTAGGCCGTGTACCAGGCCGGGTTCTCCATGACGTTGCGCAGGATGACGGGCGGCGTGAAGGTGCCGTAGTAGCCCAGGCCGATCATGGAGTCGAGGACCTGGTTGCGGTCGGCGAGCTCGCGCAGTTCGGCGAGGACCTCGGCCTCGGTCCGGGCGCCCGGCAGGTCCAGGGCGTCGGCGTTCTTGATGACGTCGGGGACCGCGGCGGCG
The DNA here is from genome assembly GCF_009865385.1 of Streptomyces sp. SID486. Lineage (GTDB taxonomy): Bacteria > Actinomycetota > Actinomycetes > Streptomycetales > Streptomycetaceae > Streptomyces. The sequence goes on from NZ_WWJT01000471.1 coordinate 15,464, forward strand.
GTCAGCTCGTCGAGCGAGCCGTACCCGACGTGCGCGAGCATCTTGGCCCGTGCCTCCTGGTCGGGCCCGATGTGGCGCTGCTCGAACGGGATGCCGGCTTCGAGCTCGGAGAGCGGAATGCGGTGGGCGGTCATGCGGAGGCCTCCTGGTCTGACGCGACCTGCGAGGGGTACCCCGGCGCGGGCACCCCGACGGCCTCCCCCTCTGTCATCTCGACCTGAGAGCTTCACCGGGCGCCCGGAGGCACCGGCTTTCCCCGTCGGTGAGAGCGGGAGCCTACGGCGCCCGTTCTGCTTTCCAGAGTGACCTCGTCCGTGCGGTACGTGAGCCTGAGAGATTCCGGGGAGGAGTTGCTCCTTCGGCGCCTCCGAGAGGATCGGAGGACTCTCCCGCACGAGTTCAGCAGCCGCTGTCAGCCTACCAGCGAGGTCAACGCCGGAGTCTTCGAGTGGCCGCCTCCTTGAATGTGCTCTTTTGTAGTGCTAACGGATGAGTTGCGACCAAGTGGAGGGAGAGGGGCCGTGCAGACCGACATCGATCCGCGCAACCTGATCGGCCGCAAGGCGTTCGACCGGAACGGCACCAAGATCGGCACCATCGACGAGGTGTACCTGGACGACGCGACGGGCGTGCCCGAATGGGCTGCCATACGCACCGGCCTGTTCTCCCGTGACGCCTTCGTGCCGCTGGAGCCCAGCGAACTCGTCGAGGGGACCCTGCACGTCCCCTTCGACCGTGCCCTGATCAAGGACGCCCCCGACTTCGGGGTGGGCCGCCACCTCTCGCCCGAACAGGAACTCCAGCTCTACCACCACTACGGCCTGGACGTGGCCTCACCTCCCACGGTCCCGGACCGGGACTTCGGCAAGCTGGCGGGCTCCGAGGAGGCCTGATCCCCCGGCTCCTCCGCGAGGGCGAGCGGGGGCGCGGGCCGGCCGCCGTCCGCCGGCGCGGGACAGGCGGGCGGGCGGGACGGATCCAGGACCAGCGGCAACGGATCGGCGGACGCCAGCGCGGGTTCGCCGACCGAGAACGTCCGCACCCGGCCCGGAGGCGACTGCGGCGTCTCGAACCGCACGGTGACCCGCCCCAGGCCGCTCCCCTGCACCCAGCCGTGCCCGTACTCGGCGTGCCGCACGTCCTGCCCGGCGCGCCACTGCCGTACGACCGGCTCGGGCCGCTCCACGACGACCTCGACCGCGGGCGCCCGGGGTTCCTCAGCCGCCGGCGCCGGCATCGCCTGCGCGAACAGGTCCTCCTGCGTGTAGTCGGCGAGCCCGGACACGCCCACCCCGAGCAGCCGTACCCCGCCCGTGGTGTCCACCGAGTCCAGCAGCCGCGCCGCCGCCTCCCGGATGACCGCCGGATCGTCCGTGGGTCCTCTGAGCGTCTCCGAGCGGGTCAGGGTGGAGAAGTCGTACCGCCGCACCTTCAGCACGATCGTCCGTCCGGACAGCCCGGCCCCGCGCAGCCGCCCCACGCAGCGGTCGGCCAGCCGCTGCACCTCCAGACCGACCCGCAGCCGGTCGTGGATGTCCACGTCGTACGTGTCCTCCACCGACACCGACTTGGCCTCCCGCTCGGCCACCACCGGCCGCTCGTCCCGGGCCAGGGCCATGGCGTGCAGGGCGTGGCCGTGGGCCTTGCCCAGCAGCCGTACCAGCTCGTCCTCGCCGGCCTCGGCCAGGTCCTCCACCGTGCTGATCCCGGCACGGCGCAGATGGTCGCCGGTGGCCGGCCCGACTCCCGGCAGGGTGCGCACCGGCATCGGGCCCAGCAGCGCCCGCTCGGTCCCCGGCTCGATCAGCACCAGGCCGTCCGGCTTGGCCTGCTCGGAGGCGATCTTGGCGAGCATCTTGGAGGCCGCGAGCCCCACCGACCCGGTGAGCCCGGTGACCGCCCGGATGTCCGCGCGCAGCCTCTCCCCGGCCCGCCGCGCCGACTCCTCGTCCCAGGCCACTCCCCCGGCGTCCAGATCCACGAACGCCTCGTCCAGGCTCAGCGGCTCGACCAGCGGTGACAGCTCCCGCAGCAACGCCATCACCTGCTCGCTGATCGCCCGGTACAGCGTGAAGCGCGGCACCAGGTACGCGGCGTTGGGTGCCAGCCGGCGCGCCTGCCCCATGGGCATCGCCGAATGGACCCCGAACACCCTCGCCTCGTACGACGCGGTGGCCACCACCCCGCGCGGTCCCAGCCCGCCCACGACCACCGCCTTCCCGCGCAGGCTCGGCTTGGACGCCTGCTCCACCGAGGCGAAGAAGGCATCCATGTCGAGATGCAGGATCGTGGGCGCGTTTCTCACATCTCCGATGCTGCACCACGGCACTGACAACGCGGTGGTGCAGGAGCGCCCTGGTCGGTCCGGCGGTTCAGACCGCCCGGTTGCGGCGCCTCGCCAGCTCGTCGGCGGGGTTCTGGCCCACGAGGGTCTCGCCGGTGTCGATGCGTTCGCCGTGCAGCTGGGAGAGGGCGCTTTCCACGTCCCGCCACACCACGCCGACGGCGATCCCGAAGATGCCCTGACCGCCCTGGAGCAGGGCGTGGACCTCGTCCGGCGAGGTGCACTCGTACACGGTGGCACCGTCGCTCATCAGCGTCATCCGCTCCAGGTCGCAGAAACCGCGTTCCCTGAGGTGCTGCACGGCCGTACGGATGTTCTGCAGCGACACCCCGGTGTCCAGGAAGCGCTTCACGATCTTCAGGACGACGACGTCCCGGAAGCTGTAGAGACGCTGGGTACCCGAGCCGTAGGCGGGTCGCACGCTGGGCTCGACGAGGCCGGTACGGGCCCAGTAGTCGAGCTGCCGGTAGGTGATGCCGGCAGCGGCGCAGGCCGTGGGCCCGCGGTAACCGATCTCCTCGGACGCCATGGACGCCACCCCTCCGCCGTTCGGCACCGCCGTCGGCAGCTGCGGAGCGTGCTCCACCGCACTGCCGGGATGGGCATGTCCCCCGCCGGGGCGCAGCCGCGAGTTCGGGGGCGGGTACGGACCGCTCTCCCCGAAACCGCGTCCGGGGGCACCCCCAGCCGTACCGTCGCCGCTGATTCTCACGCCGACCTCCGTCCTTGACCTGCCTTCTCGACGGTAGGCAGTCACCAGGGGTGCGTCAACGATCGCCACACTCGGCACGCCGAGTGATAATCACCCTAGGAGTGGTTTCCCGTGTCCCACCGCGGGGAAAGGCTAGCCGAATGCGCTCGCGGGAAGCCGTAGGACGCTCTCACTGGCCGGAGGCAATTGCCGGGCCGCCGGGCCCCGCGGGACCGCCGGCCCCGCGGGAGGAAGCCCCCGGGCCGGCGGGGCCGGGCCCGTGTCTCACTGGCTGCTGGTGCCGAAGTCCTCGGGCGAGATCTGGTCGAGGAACTCGCGGAACTTCTCCACCTCGTCCTCCTGCTCGTCGGGAATGGCGATGCCCGCGTCGTCCAGCACCGTGTCACTGCCGTAGATCGGCGTACCGGTGCGCAGGGCGAGCGCTATGGCATCGGAGGGGCGGGCGCTGACCTCGACCCCACTGGCGAACACCAGTTCCGCGTAGAAGACGCCTTCCCGCAGATCGGTGATACGCACTTCGGTCAGCTCCTGGCCGACGGCCTCCAGCACGTCCTTGAACAGGTCGTGGGTCAGCGGTCGTGCGGGGGCCATGCCCTGCTGGGCGAAGGCGATCGCCGTCGCCTCCCCCGGCCCGATCCAGATGGGGAGGTAACGGTCGCCCCCCACTTCGCGCAGGAGCACGATCGGTTGGTTGGAGGGCATTTCGACCCGGACACCTACGACATCGAGCTCGTTCACACAGCAACCCTAGGCCGTGCCCGGGACGTTTGGGTAGTCGGGCCGGGAACAGCTGCCCGATCCGGCCGCCCGGGAACCCTCCGGTTCAGGGGAACCGCACCCCGAGAGCGGTCTTCACCAAGGCCGCGTGCAGCTTCATCGTGAGGGCCGCGAGTTCCCTCGTACGGGCCTCGGCATGCGCCCTGGTCTGCGGGTTGCGGTGGCGCTTGAGCGGGGCCACCACCTGGTCCACCAGGCCCGCCTCACGATCGGCGGCGGCCTTCATCACCCGAAGGTGGCGCGGCTCGATCCCGAACCGGCCCAGCTCGGCGACGAGCGAGGCCACGGTGACGGCCTCGGCGTCGTACACCCCGTCCTCCAGTGGAGCGATGAGCCCATAGGACTCCCACTCCTTCAGCTCGGCCTCGTCGAGGTCCGCCGCCGCCAGCAGCTCGGCCTTTCCGACCCGGGCCACCGTGGGGCCCTCCACGGCCGCCGACACGTCGTCCGCCGTACGCTGGCGCCCCACCAGCGGCAGCGGGACGGCCTCGCCCCGCCCCATGGCGTCCAGATGCTCCCGGATCACCTTGAGCGGAAGATAGTGGTCGCGCTGCATCCGCAGGATGTGACCGAGGCGCTCGACGTCCTCGGCGCTGAACTTGCGATACCCCGACGGGGTGCGCCGCGGCTCGACGAGCCCCTCCGACTCCAGGAAGCGGATCTTGGAGATGGTGACTTCGGGGAACTCGTCGCGCAGCACGTTCAGCACCGTGCCGATACTCATCAGCCCACTGTCCCTGGCGGCGGTACCGCTACCGGCACCGCCGCTCGGTGTTTGAACCATGGACCTTCCCTGGGGTCCCCCCGGACGTCGGTCCGGGGGCGGCTCAGACGGCCTGCCGGCTCGCGTAGAACACCAGCCGGTACTTGCCGATCTGCACCTCGTCGCCGTTCGCCAGAGCGACCTGGTCGATGCGCTCACGGTTGACGTACGTGCCGTTCAGGCTGCCCACGTCGGCCACCGTGAAGGAGCCGTCCGGGGAGCGCCGGAACTCCACGTGACGCCGGGAGACCGTCACGTCGTCCAGGAAGATGTCGCTCTGCGGGTGGCGGCCGGCCGTGGTCAGGTCGCTGTCCAGCAGGAAGCGGCTGCCCGAATTCGGGCCCCTGCGCACCACCAGCAGCGCCGAGCCCAGCGGCAGCGCGTCCACCGCGGCCTGCGCCTCCGGGGAGAGCATCGGCAGCGGCGTCTGGCCGGTCACCTCGGAGTCGTAGGCCTCCAGGCCCGAGATCGAGATCGTGGAGGTCGTCTCGGAGGCCCGCTCCGGCGCCACCCCGGGACGCAGCGGCGCCCCACAGTTGGAACAGAATCGGGCGTTCTCCGCATTGCGGTTACCGCACCTCGTACACACCAGGACCGACATCGACGGATCCTCCTGCCGCGGCTGCCCCGCCGGGGCGTTGGACGCGTACGGGCCGGGACCAAACCCTCCACCCGTACCTGAGGTTGACGGTTGCCCGAAACCTATGCCGCCGGACTGGGCAGGGTCAACAGACGCCGCGCCCTGACCTCCGGAAATGTCACCGCCCGGACCAGCGACCTGGTCCCGGAACAGCGGGCGCTGGCCCTCCGCGTCAGGCTGTGCGCGATGACGAGCGGTCGCGTTGCCGCTACCCTCGCGCGCGCTCTTGCCGAACAACTTCGCAAACAACTTCACGGGCGATTCCCCTTGACCGAAACAGACCCGCCCGTGGGGCAGGACGAACCCTGATTGCCTACACCGGCCGAGCCGGACATTCTCACAACGTCCGTATCCACCAAACAGTTTCCACCACGCACCACCTCTTCGGTGCGCCGACCCCCCGCAACCTCATGCCCCTGCCGGTCGGCCCCCATGCACCGCCGGTTCACTGGGAGGACGACCGAGAGTAGTCAGGCCGCTTCGCCTGTCGCAAGGCGTCCACGACGATCTTGCCCGACCGCTCGACCGTCACCGTGGCCTGCTCCTTCTCCAGAGTCTGCACCACGCCTCCAGGAATGTTCAGCGCCGGCTCGAGGTCCTGCGGCTTGCCGATGACCTTGAAACGATACGGGGCGTTGATCTTGTTCCCGTCGACGCTCACACCCTCGTCGGAGTCGGTGAAGTAACTGCCGGCGACCACCCGGACCCCGTTGACCTGGATCGCCTCCGCGCCGGCCGCGCGCAACTCCTGGATCGCGTCGAGCAGCATGTCCGCCTGGACCGTCCCCTTCGTGTCCTCGACCGTCATGGTGATGCCGGGACCCTGTGCCGCCACGGTGCCCGCCAGAATGCCGAGTTGCCTCTCCTTCTCGGCGGTCTGCTTGCGCGCCTCCGCGGCCTGGTCGGAGCTGCTCTGCAGCTCCTGGCGCTGCTTTTCGAGTCCCTGCTTCTCGTCCTCAAGACGCTGAGTACGCGAATCCAGTTCATCGAGGATGCGCACGAGATCTTCCTGGCGCGCGCCGCGCAACGCGCTGTCGGTGTCGCTGTTGGACGCCACCTGTACGGCCAGGCCGAAGCCGAGGCCGAACAGCAGCACCGCCACGATGAGTTGGGCCCGGGTGAAACGCGGCGGCCACAGCCCCTTGACGAGCCGCTGCCGGCCCGTGAGCGGCTGCCCGGGCCGCTCCTGGTCCGTCTGCCCGGGCCCGGGCGGGGGCGCCGGCGCGGGCGCGGGCACCTCGGCCGGCAGTTCCCTGCGCAGCGGGTTGACGGGCTGGTCGTTCCGGTCCTCGGGCTCGTTCTGTTCGCTCATGGATGTCACGCCCGGAAGACGTGCCGCCGGATCGCCGCGGCGTTGGAGAAGATACGGATACCCAGGACGACGACGACACCCGTGGACAGCTGCGCCCCCACACCCAGCTTGTCCCCGAGGAACACGATGAGGGCGGCGACGACCACGTTCGACAGGAACGACACCACGAACACCTTGTCGTCGAAGATGCCGTCCAGCATGGCCCGCAGACCGCCGAAGACGGCGTCCAGCGCCGCGACGACGGCGATCGGCAGATAAGGCTCGACGACCGCCGGAACCTCGGGCCGGACCAAGAGGCCGGCCACGACTCCCACGACGAGGCCCAGTACGGCGATCACGATGTGCCCTTCTCGGTTTTCTCGGACTTAGGCTGTGCTGTACGTACGATCACACTGGGTGCGGCGGGCAACTGGAGATCACCCTCCGTGGCGATGGTGGCGCGGATGCCGTACTGCTCCTCCAGGGCATGCAGATACAGGCCGTCGGCGCTGTTCCGGAACGTCGTGCTCAGCCTGTCCCCGTCACCCACCGCCAGCACCGTGTACGGCGGCACCAGCGGCCTGTTGTCGACCAGTATCGCGTCACCCGCGGCCCGGATCGCGGACAGGGCGGTGAGCCGCTGCCCGTTGACGGAGACCGCCTCCGCCCCGGAGGCCCACAGCCCGTTGACCACGCGCTGCATGTCGCGGTCACGTACCCGGCCGGTGTCGGAGAAGTCCGACGTCTCCCGCGGGTTGGTGCCGTCACCGCCGCTCCCGGCCTCCTTGGCGTCGTTCACGACGAGCTTGACGCCGGGACCGTGCACCGCGGTGGCACCCGACAGCAGACCCGCGAGATCCGCGTCCGCGCTGCCGCCGCTCGACTTCAGGGCCGCCCGCTGCCGCGCGCTGACGTCGTCGCGCAGCTCGTCCACGGTGCTCTCCAGCTCGTCCGCGTCCGCGGTCTCGCTGTCGATGCGGTCGATCAGCTCCTGGCGCTCCTTGGCCACCACGGGCGCCGCCACACGGGCCTGCGCCGCTCCCACGGTCACGACGCCCGCCGCGAGGAGAAGGCCGGCGGCCAGGCCCAGCTTGGCCCGGAGCGTCTTCGGCAGACCGCCCTCGCCCCGGGTCTTCTTCCGGGCAGCGGCCTCGGCGTATCCGTCGTCAAGGCTGTGGTCCATGACGTTGGTGATCAACGACATGGAGGCGTCCGGGCGCTGCCGCCGCGTGGGGCTGCTCCGAACGGGGGGTTGCTGCGGCATGCCGCACATCGTCGCATGTCGCGAGCAGTACCTCCGAACGGCCCCACCGGCGCGCCGGACAGGCCCCCTTGGGGACACGTGTCCGGCACGCACGCGTGCAGTGTCCGGCACCCGCGCATGCGGGGTTGCCGCCCTCCCGGGACGGCTTGTCCGGCACCCGCGCGCGCGGGGATTCCCGCGTCCCGGGACGGGTTGTCCGGCGCACACGCGTGCGGGGATTCCCGCCGTCCCAGGACGGCGGAACCCGCCCGGCGCCGCCTGGCGACGGCCCCGGGCGGGACTCGCGTCCGTTACCGGCCGGCGCTGTCCACGACGGCCGACCACTCGTCCAGCAGGGCCTGCGCCGAAGCGTCGTCCGGGCCCTCCGCCCACAGATGGGTGACCGCCTCGGCCGGGTCGGGCAGCACCATCACCCAGCGCCCGTCGGTCTCCACAACCCGCACACCGTCGGTCGTGTCGACAAAGCGATCTCCTGCGGCCTCGACGACCCGCCGCATCACCAGACCCTTGACGGCCCACGGCGTGGCCAGGTCCCGCTTGAGGACGTGCGCCCGCGGAATCCGGGCGTCGATCTGGCTCAGGGTGAGCTGCGTGCGGGCCACCAGTCCGATCAGTCGTACGAAGGCCGCCGTGCCGTCGTACACCCTGCTGAACTCGGGGACGATGAACCCGCCCTTACCGTCACCACCGAAGATGGTGCCTTCCTCACCGCCCACGCGCGTGAGGTCGTCGGGCGACGTGGTGGTCCACTCGACCTGGGTGCCGTGGTAGGCGGCCACCTGCTCGGCGATCCGGGTGGTGGTGACCGGCAGTGCCACCCGCCCGCTGCGCCGCTCGGCGGCCACGAGGTCCAGCATCACCAGCAGTGCCCGGTCGTCCTCGATGATCCGGCCCTTCTCGTCCACGAGCGACAGCCGCTCGCCGACGGGGTCGAACCGGACACCGAACGCGGCGCCGGAGGACGCCACGATCTCCCCGAGCCGCACCAGCCCGTTGCGTCGCACCTCGGCCGTCTCCGTGGGCCGGGACTCGTCGAGGCCGGGGTTGATGGTCAGCGAGTCCACGCCGAGCTTGCCGAGCAGGCTGGGCAGCACGAGTCCGGCACTGCCGTTCGAGGCGTCCACGACGACCTTGAGGCCGGACTCCGCTATCCCGGTCGTGTCGACGTTCCGCAGCAGCGACCCCGTGTACGAGTCGAAGACGCTCGACGGGAAGTACAGGTCACCGATCTCTCCGGGGAACGCCCGCCGGTACTCCTGACGGGCGAAGACCCGGTCCAGCTTTCGTTGACTGCCCTGCGAGAGGTCCGCGCCGTTGCCGTCGAAGAACATGATGTCGACGGAGTCCGGAACACCCGGCGAGGTCCGGATCATGATGCCGCCGGCGCTGCCTCGAGCGGTCTGCTGCCGGGCCACGGGCAGCGGGACGTTCTCCAAATCGCGTACGTCGATGGCACTGGCCTGGAGCGCGGAGATCACCGCGCGCTTGAGCGCCCGGGCGCCTCGGGAGTGGTCGCGGGCGGTGGTGACGGTCGAACCCTTCTTCAGGGTCGTCGCGTACGCGCCGGCGAGGCGCACCGCCAGCTCTGGCGTGATCTCCACGTTGAGGATGCCGGTCACACCGCGGGCACCGAACAGATGCGCCTGCCCGCGGGACTCCCAGATCACCGAGGTGTTGACGAAGGCGCCGGCCTCGATGGTCTTGAAGGGGTAGACCCGGACGTTGCCCTGAACGATCGATTCCTCACCGATCAGGCACTCGTCGCCGATGACCGCGCCGTCCTCGATCCGGGCGGCACGCATGATGTCGGTGTTCTTGCCGACGACGCAGCCGCGCAGATTGCTGTGCTGCCCGATGTACACGTTGTCGTGCACGACGGCCTTGTGCAGGAACGCACCGCTCTTGACGACGACGTTGGAGCCGACGACGGTGTGCTCGCGGATCTCCGCACCGGCCTCGACCTTGGCGTAGTCGCCGATGTACAGCGGCCCGCGCAGTTCGGCGTCGGGGTGCACCTCGGCCCCCTCGGCGACCCATACGCCCGGGGAGATCTCGAAGCCGTCGATGTCGACGTCGACCTTGCCTTCGAGGACGTCCGCCTGGGCCTTCACATAGCTCTCGTGCGTGCCGACGTCCTCCCAGTAGCCCTCGGCGACATAGCCGTAGATCGGCTTGCCTTCCTTCATCAGCTGCGGGAAGACGTCGCCGGACCAGTCGACGGGCACGTCGGCTTCGACGTAGTCGAAGACCTCGGGCTCCATGACGTAGATGCCCGTGTTGACGGTGTCGGAGAAGACCTGACCCCAGGTCGGCTTCTCCAGGAAGCGTTCGACCTTGCCTTCCTCGTCGACGATGGTGATGCCGAACTCCAGCGGATTGGGCACGCGCGTCAGGCAGACGGTGACCAGCGCGCCCTTCTCCTTGTGGAAATTGATCAGCTCGGTGAGGTCGAAGTCGGTCAGGGCATCGCCGGAAATGACGAGGAAGGCATCATCCTTCAGCGCCTCTTCTGCGTTCTTGACGCTTCCGGCGGTACCGAGTGGCTTCTCCTCATTGGCGTAGGTGAGCTCCATGCCGAGCTCTTCACCGTCACCGAAGTAGTTCTTGACGAGCGATGCCAGGAACTGCACGGTGACGACGGTCTCGGTGAGCCCGTGCCTTTTGAGCAGCCGTAGCACGTGCTCCATGATCGGGCGGTTGGCCACGGGCAGGAGCGGCTTGGGCATGCTAGAGGTCATGGGGCGCAGGCGTGTGCCTTCGCCTCCGGCCATCACGACGGCCTTCATGTCGGAAGCGTCCTCCTCCAAGAGACGACGGTCTAGCCGACTTCACCCGTCCAGATTGTCCCGCACTTTTCCCCCGCGGGCCATCGAGGCGTCATGTCAGGACAATCGCCGAGCTCAATCGGCCATGGTGTCCGCTCGAACCAATCGGCGGACTTGTACCACGTAGAGCACTCCTGCCCACCAATAGAGGGTTGTACCCCATCCGGCGAAAGCCCATCCGAAAATGGCAGCGAGTGACGCGATCCAACTACTTCCGTCACTGAGAAGCAGCAGCGGGAAGGCGTACATCAGGTTGAACGTCGCCGCCTTCCCCAGGAAGTTCACCTGGGGCGGCGGATACCCGTGCCGGCGGAGGATGCCGACCATCACCAGCAGGACCAGTTCGCGCAGCAGCAGGAGCCCGGTCAGCCAGAACGGAAGGATCTCCCGCCAGGTGAGCCCCAGCAGCGTGGAAAGCACATAGAGGCGGTCGGCGGCGGGGTCGAGGAGCCGGCCGAGGCTGCTGATCTGGTTCCAGCGCCGGGCGAGCTTGCCGTCGAGATAGTCGCTGACCCCGCTGAACGCCAGCACCAGGAGGGCCCAGCCGTCGCTGTTGGGGCCTCCGAACTCCGGCCTGAGGATCAGCCAGAGGAAGACGGGTACGCCAACGAGCCGCGCCATGCTGAGGATGTTGGGGATGGTGAGGACCCGGTCTGTCTGGACACGGGTCTCCTGGACCTCCACCCGGGGGCCTCCTGTGCGAAAACGGAACAACGATGCCCCTGACCCTACCTCAACGCAAAAAAGCTCCGGCCCCTGGGCAGTGCCCAAGAGCCGGAGCTTCAAAAGGAGTTCGGCGGCGTCCTACTCTCCCACAGGGTCCCCCCTGCAGTACCATCGGCGCTGTGAGGCTTAGCTTCCGGGTTCGGAATGTAACCGGGCGTTTCCCTCACGCTATGACCACCGAAACACTATGAAACTGAACGCCGCACCACGCTGTGACAACGTGGGGCTGTTCGTGGTTTCAGAACCAACACAGTGGACGCGAGCAACTGAGGACAAGCCCTCGGCCTATTAGTACCGGTCACCTCCACCAGTTACCTGGCTTCCAGATCCGGCCTATCAACCCAGTCGTCTACTGGGAGCCTTACCCTCTCAAGGAGGTGGGAATACTCATCTCGAAGCAGGCTTCCCGCTTAGATGCTTTCAGCGGTTATCCCTCCCGAACGTAGCCAACCAGCCATGCCCTTGGCAGAACAACTGGCACACCAGAGGTTCGTCCGTCCCGGTCCTCTCGTACTAGGGACAG
>NZ_WWJT01000472.1 GCF_009865385.1 Streptomyces sp. SID486
CGGCCGGCCCGCCGGTGCACCGGCGCTGGCACGGCCCGCTCAACCTGCGGGCCATGCTCGGTGAACTGCCGCCCGGGACGCGCTCGGTGCTCGGCGGGATGATCGCCGAGGACAAGCACCACCTCTCGGTGCTGTTCAACCTCGCCATCCGCGCCGACGGCGCCCGGGACCGCGAGCGGATCGTCACCGAGACGTCGTACGGCCTTCGCCGCCCCCTGGACCCGGCCACCACGACCCGCCTCTTCGACGCCCTGGTGGAGTCCGGCTGGCTGACGGAGGGCTGACGCAGGGCTGGCCCAGGGCTGCCGGAGGGCTGACCCGCCGCCCGCCGCCCGCCGTCCGATGCGCGTCGGCGGGGGCCGGCCGCCCCGGCTCAGCCGAGCGGGGCGGGTGCCGTCGACGGTGGTGCCGCCGACGGCGGGGGTGTCGGCGGTGGTGGTGCCGACGGCGGGGGCGTCGGCACGCCGGTGGGCCTGTGGTCCGGGTGCCGGGTGATCGCCTCGACCGCCGCGCCCACCCGCAGCACCGTCACCTCGTCGAAGGGCCGGCCCACGATCTGCATGCCCAGCGGAAGCCCGGAGCCGGAGCGTCCGGCGGGCAGGGCGAGGGCCGGGTGACCCGTGACGTTGAAGGGGATGGTCTGCATGGCGGTCAGCTCGCGCGGCGGCGGCCAGTCGACAGGGAAGGCGTCCAGCCGGGGCGCCGGGGCGAGCCCGGTCGCGGTCACCCACACGTCGTACCGGTCGAAGACCGTGCGCCGCACGGCGTCGGCCAGCTCCTGGCGGAGCCGGTACGCCTGCACCAGGTCGGCCGCGCTCAGCCCGGCGGCGGGCGCGATCCGCTGGTAGGTGTAGCGGCCGTACGCCTCGGGACGCTCCCGCAGGTCGGCCTCGTGGACGGCGTACGCCTCGGCGGCCATGATGACCCGCCCGCAGGCGTTGAACCGCCGGTACGGCGGCGGCTCCACCTCGTGGACCGTGGCCCCTTGCTCGGCCAGCCCGGCCAGCACCCGCTCGATGGCCGCCGTGACCTCCGGCGAGGTCGCCGGGTCGTCGCGGAACCAGCAGGGCGAGTAGGCGACCCGCAGCCCCCGCACACCTTGCCCGAGACCCGCCGTCAGATCCGGTACCGGCCGCCGCGCGCTGCCCGGGTCCAAGGCGTCGTACCCGGCGATCACCTGGGTGGCGAGCGCGGTGTCCTGCACGGTCCAGCCCAGCGGACCGATGTGGTCGAGCGCGTACGACAGCGGGAACGCGCCCCGCCGGGACACCAGGCCGTAGGTGGGTTTCAGCCCCACGGTGCCGCAGTGGCAGGCGGGCCCGCGCACCGAACCGCTCGTGTCGGAGCCGATGGCGACCCGGACCAGTCCCGCCGCCACGGCCGCGCCCGCGCCCGAGGAGGACGCGCCGGTGAAGTGCTCGGTGTGCCAGGGGTTGCGGGCGGGCGGGAAGGGCAGCTCGGGGCTCGGGCCGCCGAGCGCGAACTCGTGCGTGGCCAGCTTGCCGACGAGGACCGCGCCGCCGGCCCGCAGCCGCGTCTCGACCTCGGCGTCCTCGTCCGGTACGTGCTCCGCCATCAGCCAGGAGTGGCTCGTGGTGCGGATCCCCCGGGTGTCGAAGATGTCCTTGAGGGCGTAGGGGATGCCGTGCAGGGGGCCCCGGTCGATCCCGGCCGCCAGCTCGTGGTCGGCGCGGTCGGCGTCCTTGAGGGCCCGCTCCTCGGTGACGGTCACGAAGGCGTGCAGCACCGGATCGGCCGCGGCGATGCGGGCCAGGGTGTGCAGGGTCAGCTCGGTCGCGCTCAGCGCGCGCGAGCGCAGCAGCGCTCCGGCCTCGGCGACGGACAGTTCGTGCAGCTCACCCGTCTCAGACACCCTCGTCCCCCACCAGGATGCGGTACACCGCCGACGGCTCGTTGCCCACCGGGCGTCCCGGCTCGCGCAACAGCTCGGTGAACGCCATGAGTTCCGTGTACGCGGCGACGGTGCCGGCCCGCCACTCGGCCGGCACCGTCAGCCCGGCGCGCCGGGCCACCCGGTCGAACTCCTCCGCCGGCGAGTGCTCGTCCCGCCCGGTCATCGCACCGGCCTTTCCAGTCCCAGGTGGTCGCGGAGCGTCGTGCCCTCGTACGCGGTCCGGAACAGCCCGCGGCGCCGCAGCTCCGGCACCACGAGGTCGACGAAGTCGTCCAGTCCGTCGGGCAGGGAGGGCGGCATCACGATGAAGCCGTCGACCACCCCGCTCTCGTACCAGTCGGCGAGTTCGTCGGCGACCGACTCCGCCGTGCCCAGCACCTGCCGGTGGCCCCGGGAGCCGGCGACGCGCTTGTAGAGCTGGCGGATGCTGAGCCCCTCGTCCGCCGCCATGCGCGCCAGCAGATCCCGCCTGCTGCGGCCCGAGTTGGAGGGCGGCAGTTCGGGCAGCGGCCCGTCCGGGTCGCAGCCGGAGAGGTCGACATGGCCCAGTTCGCTGGCCAGCAGGGCGAGTCCCACCGTCGGGTCGATGAGGTCCTGCAGCCGCTCCCGCTTCTCCTCGGCCTCGGCCCGCGTACGGCCCACGAAGGGGAAGACCCCCGCCATGACCAGCACGGAGGACGGGTCCCGCCCGTTCTTCTCGGCGCGTGCCCGCACGTCCTCGGTGAAGGCGCGTACGTCCTCCTTGTCGTGCTGCGCGGTGAACACCACGTCGGCGGTGACGGCGGCCAGCTCGCGGCCCACCTCGGAGGACCCCGCCTGCAGCGTCACCGGGTGCCCCTGCGGCGTGCGCGGCATGTTCAGCGGCCCGCGCACCGAGAAGTGCTCGCCCTGATGGTCCAGGGGGCGGATCCGCTCGGGGGCGAAGAAGAGGCCGGCCTCCTTGTCCCGCACCCAGGCGTCGTCCCCCCAGGTGTCCCACAGGCCCTTGACGACCTCGGCGAACTCGTGGGCCCGGCGGTAGCGGGCGGCGTGGTCGGGGTGTTCCGGCAGTCCGAAGTTGTACGCCTCGTAGGGGTTCTGCGAGGTCACCAGGTTCCAGCCGGCCCGGCCCCGGCTGATGTGGTCCAGCGAGGCGATCATCCGGGCCGCGTGATAGGGCTCGCTGTACGTGGAGGAGACCGTGGCGGTCAGCCCGATCCGCTCCGTGACCGCGGCCAGCGCGCCGAGCAGGGTGAGCGGTTCGAACTGGGCGACGTACCGGATGGCGGTGCGGCTCAGCTCCGTCAGGTCGTCCCCGCGCATCGCGGAACTGTCCGGCAGGAAGAGGAAGTCCAGCGTGCCGCGTTCCGCGGTGCGGGCCAGCTCGGCGTAGTGCGCGAAGTTCACGCCCGCGTCGGCGGGCACGTCGGCGTGGCGCCAGGCGGCCACGTGATAGCCGGTCGGGTACAGGAAGGCCCCGAGCCTCATGGGGGAGTGCCGAGTCAACGCGTCAACCATCCTTACTCACTGCACGGGGGGAACGAGGTGCGCCGGGCGCGGCATGCGCTGCACCGCCTCCTCCGCCCAGTCCGCGGCGACCGCGAGGACCGAGCTGTTGGAGTGCGGGCGGGCGGCGCTCTGCTGGAAGACCCGCAGCCCCTCGGCGGGCGCGCCGAGGAACGTGAGCCGGGGTTCGCTGGAGCCGTCGGGGAGGACGGGGTGGAAGCGCGCCGTGAGGTCCAGGGCGCCGGGCACGTAGTCGTCGCTGCCGGCCGGCCCCCAGTTGCGCCACAGCCGCACCAGCCCGGCGTCCAGCAGCGAGCGGTACAGCGGCAGCACGTCACGCCGGGGGTCGAAGGGGTGGACCCGGCCCTCGACCACGGTGTCCACGGCCCGTACGGCTCCGGTCCGGCCGCCCGTCACGACGAAGCCGCCGGCGCCCCCCGGGGCGGGACGCACCGCGGGCTGCGGCCCCACCGACAGGTCGAGCAGCCCGGCGTCCAGCAGCGCCAGCACCTTCCGCATGGGAGTCAGCCCCGCGCCGTTGGAGAGCCGGTTGTAGTGGCGCAGGTGGATCCGGGCGAAGCGGCGGTGGGACCTCGGGGTGAGGCCGCCGAAGTCCACGGCCTCGCCGAACACGGCGCGCAGGTCCCGCCACACGCCGTCGCAGGCCGCCTTGACGGCGTTGCGCAGATTGCCCTGGAGGGCGTCGAGGTGGTCCCGGCGCAGATGGTCGGCCGTGCGCCGGGCCCAGTCGGCGCCGTCGTCGTCACGCCGGGCGGAGGCCGCGGGCAGCGGGTCGAGCAGCGCCCGCCAGTCGAACCGGCCGGGCTCCCCCGCGTCCAGCGGGCTCTCCAGCGCCGATGTCAACGCGTCGGCGCCCGCGTCGCCCCACGGCCCGTGTCCGGCCAGGAAGTCCCGGTACGCGGGCGCGACCGCGGCGCGCAGCCGCCGTACGGCCGTCGCGTCCCGCAGGGTGCGGTGGTGCACCCAGGCCATCTCCAGGGCGACGAGCGGGAACAGGTGCCGGTCGAAGTCGAGCGGACGGCGCCCGTCCGGCAGCGCCACACCGACCCGCGCGCGCAGGGTGCGCACCGCGTCGATCGTGAAGAACTCCCCCGTGTGCTCCAGCCGGCCGGGATCGGCGACCTTGTCGTTGAGCGGCCGGCCCGAGACGGGCACCCCGCTGGGGCTGACGGCCACGATCACCGACGGCTCCCGCCCGCCGGGCACGTACCGCAGGCCGTGCGGGGCCGCGTCCGCGTCGTCGACGAACGTGCCGCCGCGGCCCTCGGTCAGCTGCAGGAAGACGTCGATCGCGGTGAGGCCGAGCCCGCGCACCGCCACGGCCCCGCCCGCCGGCACCGCCGGCTCGGCCAGCCGCTCCGCCAGGGGGTAGGGCGTGGGGACGTAGCCCGCGTGTGCCGCGAGCAGCTCCTCCTCGCTGCCCGGGGCGGGCGTGTTCCAGGAGTGCCCGGTGACGAACAGGATCTCGTCGGCGACGAGTTCCCCGCCGTCGGCGGAGCGGACCAGGAACCGGTCACCGCCGGGGGCGTCGTGGCGGCCGGCGCGGCGCACGTCGGTGACCTCGGCCTCCCGCACCTCGACGGTGACGCCGGCCACCTCCCGCAGCCGGTCCGTGTAGCGCAGGAACATCTCGCGCAGTGCGAGCCCGTGGACGTACCGCTTGGGGACGTCGTACGGGCGCAGGTCGAAGTCGGGGTGGCCGGTGGCGGCGTGCCGCGCGGCGCACCACTCCTGGAAGGTGGGCCGCAGACCGCCGGGCAGCAGCTTGCGCGGCGGGTCGCTCGACTCGTCCGGGGCGAAGGCGATCTGACCCGCCACCCGGTTGAGATAACCGGTCGGGGTCTGTACGTCGCTGTGCACCTCGCCGGCCCCCGCCCGGCGACCCCGCTCGAACACCACGATCCGCACCGGCCGGGCGGGCGGCGCGTCCGGCAGTACGGCCGCCAGGTGCGCCATGGCGTACGTGCACATGGGCCCACCGCCGACGACGACGACACAGTGCGCGGTCATGCCTGCCGTCCCGCGCCGGTCAGCCGGCGGTCGGCTGCGCGCCGCTGAGCATCTTCTGGAACCTGCGCAGCAGCGGGAAGGGCACCGTGCGCTCGACGTGGAAGCCGAGCTGCTCGTTGTACGTGTACTCGACCGGGTCCTTCATGCTCAGCTGGGACAGACCGCGGGCGACCTGCTCCAGGTAGCCGGGGAACTGGGACTGCAGGGCGTAGACCACGCTGTAGTACAGGTTCCGGCCGAGCGAGAAGCACGGGTAGCGGGCGTCGTAGTTCTCCAGCGAGAACTTCGGGAAGCAGCCGTCGATGATGCGCTTGGGGCACAGCCACAGCGGCAGCACCAGCGTGGTCTCACCGATCTGCCGGGCGGGGAAGGCCGCCGGCTTCAGACCGGTGGTGACCCGGTACAGGTTCTCGCAGACGATGTCCTCGAGGTTCACACCGGTGGCGATGTACGGGGTGCCGATGTCCCGCGCGGCCTTGGAGAGGGCGAGACGGATCAGCAGGGTGCCGAGGAACTCGAAGTCGTCGCCCTGGAATTCGCGCTCGAACCGGTCGATCAGATCGACCGAGTCCGCCGGAATACCCAGCAGTTCCTTGACCTCGTCGGCCTCGACGACGGTGAGTTCCAGGCCGTACTTCTCGCACAGCGCCTGCGCCCGGGGCACACCCGCGTCCCAGTCCGGGATGCCCTTGAGGATCACCGGGTGGATGGTGATCCCGTGGTCGGACAGCTGGCTCAGGCCGTACAGCAGGGCGTTGCTGTCCCCGCCGCCGCTGACGCCGACGACCAGGTCCGCGCCCTCCGGGACGTGCGCGCGGACGGTGTCGCCGACCCGGTCGGCGATGATCTGCCGGCACTCCTCGGGGCTCAGCTTCTTCAGGAACGACTCCGCCGTCCCGGTCTCGTTGTCGAGGCGCTGGTAGACGTATTCGGTGGCCTCGGCCCCCGGATCGTCGCTCTCGATGGTCCGGAAGTCCTCGATCGAGAAGTTGAACGGATTAACGTTCCGGTTGAAGTACAGCAGGATTTCGGAAGCGTCCTCGAATTCGGCCAGGGTGCGGTCGAGCGAGGGGGAAAGACGCGGGTCGCCACCGGATTCCGGCACCACGTAGGCGGCGACCGCCGACCAGGGAACGCGGTTCCGGTTGAGGATGTCGATGAGGCGCTCGTCGGCTCCGCCGCTCAGCGGCTGCCGGCCGTGCGAGGTCACGACGGAAACCGTGGGAAGCGCGCGGGACGAAGTGTCGGTCATGACCTTTTCCTTCGACGTCGAATGTGAGGGATAAAGGAGGGCGGGTGCCCCCGGGAAAGTCACCGGTGGGCGCCGCCCCGGGAAGAAGCCGGGTGGGCCGCCCGAAGGACGGACCCACCCGGCCGTTCACTACTGGGCGCCGGTCTCGCAGCTGGCGCCGGTGATGACCTCGAGGCCGTGCTTCGAGGCCGGCACGAACGAACCGGCGGCACGGAAGGCCTCCAGCTCGCGGACGCCCATGACGGCGCTGCCGGCAACACCGGAAGGAATGAGCTCAACGACCTCATTCTTCAGGTTGAAGTTGCTGCTCTGCACGGCGGTGGAAACAGCTTCGCGCATGTCGACCACCCTCCTTATCGGTTTGGCGGGAGGAATTTCCCGCAGCACCGGAGATTAGTCGTACAGCTGCCTCGACCGTCAAGGGTGACCGGGGTCCGGTAAATTGGGCCGGCCTGCGGGTTTTCTTTACCGAATCACTCCGCGCACACTTTAAACTTGTCCGTATCGCCCCCTTGTGTCCCACTATGGTGGGTGGTGTGGGGTGGCTGTCGCGCGGAATCTGTCTCAGCTGGGGCCCGGGTGCGGGTGAATTCCCAAATCGCGTCTCACGTGATCCTGTCCCGAAATACGGACCCTGCTAGCATCCCCCCGAACCCAGCAAACGGAACCGGCCCGGGGGACGGCCTCATGACAACGCTCGACTGGTCGGCGCTGACCCGCAGTCAGCCGAAAAGGGACCTTTACGCCCGCGAGACCTACTTCCGCGAGGGCCTGTACGACGCCGAGGACGTCCTGGGCGAGCGACTGCCCGCCGCCCTGCGGGACAGCGCCCTGCTGATGCTCAAGCCGGACGGTCTGGCCGCGGGCCGCCTGCTCCCCGTCCTCGACTACCTGGACGAGCACGGCTTCCGGGTGGCCGCCGCCCGCGAGTTCCGCTTCCAGCCCTTCCACTGGCGGGAGTTGTGGCGCTACCAGCTCACCTCGGCCACGCTGGACCGGCTCGCCGTCAACGAACTGCTGCTGGGCGCCGGCCCCGCCCTGTTCCTGCTGCTGCGCAGCGAGCCCGGGCACCCGCTGCCCGGCACCGTGCGGATGTCCACGCTCAAGGGTTCCGCCACCCTGGAGGCGCAGAAGCCCGGCACCCTGCGCGCCCTGCTCGGCCAGCCCAACCGCGTCCTCAGTTACGTCCACGTCGCCGACGAGCCCGCGGACCTGCTGCGCGAACTCGGCCTGCTCTTCGACGCCGCCGAGCGCCGCGCCCTGCTCGGCGCCCTGGCCGGCGACGTCCTCTCCGACGAGGACAAGGACACCCTGGACCGTGCCAAGGAGCGTTTCGCCGGCCCCAGCCGGTCCCTGGAACGCGCCGACGTGCTCGGCCGGGTGACCCGGGCGGTCGAGGCGGCCGCGCCCGGTCCGGCCGCCGACGCCGCACGGCACCGGCTGGAACGCATGGCGCGGGGCGAGCGGGTCGAATGGCGGCCGTTCCTCGCGGACCTCGCGGCGGCCGGCGCACACCCCGACCGCTGGGACCTGGCCGCGCTGGGCACGTATGTCATCGAGTACGACGAGCCCGGGCACCCCAAGGTGCTGACCAACCCCGACCCGCAGTCCTGGGCGTCCGCCCCGCAGCCGCACGTGGCCGGCGGTCAGAGCCGGCAGAGGGAGACCGTATGACCAGCGCACCCGCCGCCCGTGACCACCGGATGCCGGACGAACGGCTGTGGCGCTCGCTGACCGTCTCGGCCACCAAGACCGAGCTGTACGCCGAGGACCTCTACTTCCGCGAGTGCTGGTCCGACGCCCTCGACATCCTCGGCGCTGCGGACGCCGCTCAGACGGGCACCGACGGGGGTTCCCGGGCGGCCGCTGACGGGGGTTCCGGGGCGGCCGCTGACGAGGGTTCCGGGGTGGGCACCGACGGGGGCTCCCGGGTGGGCACCGGCGAGGGTTCCCGGACGGCCGGGGACGCGGCCGCCGCCGCGCTGGCGCCGCTCGGCCTGCTGAGCTTCAAGTGCGACGGCATGGCCGGCCGCCGAGCCGAGCCGACCCTGCGCTACCTCGCCGACCAGGGCTTCAGCATCCTCGCCAGCGCCCCCATCCGGCACAACCGGCACTCGATGCGCGAGCTGTGGCGCTACAACTGGCACGTCTACACCACCGACCGGCTCGCGCTCATGACGCTCATGCACAGCGTCGGCGACTCGCTGCTGCTGATCGTGCGGGACGACCGCTACGACCCGGCGGTGCCCGGCTCGGTGCGGCTGGCCGACCTCAAGGGCTCGGCCGACCCCGAGGCCCGTGGCCCCGAGCACCTGCGGACCGTGCTCGACCCGCCCAACAAGATCATCAACTTCGTGCACGTCGCCGACGAGCCGGCCGACATCTGCCGCGAGGTCGGCATCTTCCTCGACCGGCCCGAACGCCGCGCCCTGCTCACCGAGATCCGGAGGGCCGACGCGGAGACGGCCACCCGCCGGGCCCACGACGAGGTGGCCCGGCTCCAGGCCCTGCTGCCCGCGAGCGACTTCGACCTGGAGGCCGCGCTCAAGCGGGTCGAGCCGGCCACCACTCCGGACGCCCTGGCCCGTCTGCGCTTCGCCGCCGCCGGCGGCACCCGTCTCAGCTGGGACGAGCTGGGCACGCTGCTCGACCGCTCCGACCCGGCGGTCGACTTCTGGGACTTCGTCCGGATCGCCACGGAGGTCCTCGACGCCGACCGCCCGGCCTCGGCGGACCTGCTGCCCCCCAGCTCCGCGGCCGAGTGGCGGGCAGCCGCAGCCCGCTGACGCCCGTCTCACCTCGTCCGGGTACGTGCCCAGGCGAGGTGGAGCCGGCTGGCTCTCGCGTCACGTGCCTCGGCGGGGTGGGGTCGGCTGGCTCTGGTGTCAGGTGCCTCGGTGAGGTGGGGCCGGCCGACTCTGGCGTGCCTGGGCGAGCTGAAGCCCGCTGACGCCCGTCGCACCTCGTCCGGCCGCGTGCCTCGGCGGGGTGGGGCCGGCCGGCTCTCGCGTCAGGTGCCTCGGCGAGGTTTGGCCGGCTGGCTCTGGTGTCAGGTGCCTGGGCGAGTTGAGGTCCGCTGACGCCCGTCTCAGCTCGTCCGGGCCACGTGCGTGGGCGAGTTGAGGCGCGCTGACCGCCGTCCCACCTCTTCCGGGTCACGTGCCACGGCGGGGTGGGGGCCGGCGGTTCCGTCCGGACGGCTGCCGGTGGGTCTGTCCACAGGGCCTGACGCGTTTCGGCCACCGGCTGTACGGTCTCCCCGAGCTGATGTTCGGATCGGCGCCCGTCCGAGGGCGTGGGGGCAGTGCGGGGGAGGCGGTCATGGCGACCGGGACCGGTGTGGGTCAGGCAGACACGGCGGAGGGGAGCGCGCGACGGCTGCCCCAGGTGCGCGGATTCGCCCAGTGGCCGCCGCGGGACTCGTCGGGTTCGCCGAAGGCGGAGGGCAAGGCGCTCCGGTCGAGCGTGCCCCGCTCCGCCCACCGCACCCTCGACCTGGACGCCGGCCGTCCCGACGCGGTGAGCGCGGTGACCGAGTCGAACGCCGGCCGCATCCCCGAACTGACCCCGCTGCGGGTGGGCCGGATGGCGGCCGGGCCGTTCGCCTTCCTGCGCGGCGCCGCCGGCCTCATGGCGTACGACCTCGCGCGCACCCCGATGACCAGGATCGGCACCCAGATATGCGGCGACGCCCACGCGGCCAACTTCGGGCTGTACGGCGACGCCCGCGGTGACCTCGTCATCGACCTCAACGACTTCGACGAGACCGCGCACGGCCCCTGGGAGTGGGACCTGAAGCGGCTGGCGGCCTCGCTGGTGCTCGCCGGCCGCGAGGCCGGCGCCGACGAGGACACCTGCCGCGCGGCGGCCCACGACGCGGCCGGTGCCTACCGTCGCACCATGCGGCTGCTCGCGAAGCTGCCCGTGCTGGACGCCTGGAACGCCATCGCGGACGAGGAGCTGGTGTCCCACACCGACGCCCACGACCTGCTCGGCACGCTCCAGCGGGTCTCGGAGAAGGCCCGGTCCAACACCAGCGGCCGGTTCGCGGCGAAGTCGACCGAGGCGGCCGAGGACGGCGGGCGCCGGTTCGTCGCGGCCCCGCCGGTGCTGCGCCGCATCCCCGACGCCGAGGCCGCGGCGGTCGCCACCGCCCTGGAGCGTTACGTCGACACGCTCGGCGAGGACCTCCACCCCCTGCTCGGCCGGCACGCCGTGCACGACGTCGCCTTCCGGGTGGTCGGCACCGGCAGCGTCGGCACCCGCTCGTACGTCGTCCTGCTGCTTGACCACCGTGGTGAGCCCCTGGTCCTCCAGGTGAAGGAGGCGCGTCCCTCCGCGCTGGTCCCGCACCTGGCCACGGCCGGCTTCGCGACCCCGCCGGTGGAGCACGAGGGCCGCAGGGTGGTCCTCGGCCAGCAGCGGATGCAGGTCGTCAGCGACATCCTCCTCGGCTGGACCACCGTCGAGGGGCGCCCGTACCAGGTGCGCCAGTTCCGCAACCGCAAGGGCAGCGTCGACCCGGCCGCCCTCCCCGCCGACCAGCTCGACGACTACGGCCGCATGACCGGCGCCCTGCTGGCCCGCGCCCACTCCCACAGCGCCGACCCGCGGCTGATCGCGGGGTACTGCGGCAAGAACGAGGAACTGGACGAGGCGATGGCCGCGTTCGCCGTCGCCTACGCCGACCGTACGGAGGCGGACCACGAGACCCTGCTGGCAGCCATACGCGCGGGCCGCATCGAGGCCGAGACGGGGGTGTGAGGACCGGCACCTCCCTGGCGCCCCCGGTGCCGCCCCCGCCACCCGGCACCACCCCGGCGCCCCCGGTGCCGCCCGGCACCACCCCCGCCACCCCCACCCGGCACCGCCCCGGATCCTCCTCCCACCCGGTTCACCAGCACTTCACGGCCCCTCCCCACCGGACCGGAGGCCAGGGCCCCGGTCCGGGCCCGGCGCAGCGCTACGCTGGGCGGGTGACGACCCCCGAAGCCGACCAGCCGCAGCCGCCACGCCCCGAGGAACCGCTGGAACGGGCCGTACGGGCCGCCGAACAGGCGTTGATCGAGTACGAGATCGCCGTGGAGACGTTCCGCGTCGAGGTCGAGAACTTCTCCCGTCTGCACGAGCAGCGCCTCGGCCCCCTCTACGTCCGCATCGAGGAACTGGACGCGGAGATCGCCGAGGCGAAGGCCGCCCGCACCGGTGACCCCGAGGACATCCGCCGGGCAGCGGAGGCCCGCGCCCATGTGCTGCCGATCCCGGGCGTGGAAGAGCTGCTGCACGGCTGGATGGACGGCGACGGCCTGTTCCCGGAGGCCACCGCCATGCTCACCGACCAGGAGGTACGGCCCCCGCAGCGGGTGCGGCCCAGCGAGGAGGCCCGCAAGCTCTACCGCGACCTCGCCCGCAGGGCCCACCCCGACCTGGCCCAGGAGGAAGAGGAGCGCAAGCGCCGCGAGGAGTTCCTCAGCCGGGTCAACGCCGCCTACGCCCGTGGCGACGAGACCCTTCTCACGGAGCTGGCCGCGGAGTGGGCCACCGGGCCGGTGCCGCCCGAGCGCCGTCCGAGCCCCGCCGAGGAGCTGTACGCCCGCCTCGAATGGCTCTCCCAGCGCAAGGACCTGATCGCCCTCGTCGCCCGTGAGCTGGAGGAGGGCGCGATCGCCGGGCTGCTCCGCCTCGCCCCGGACGACCCCGACCGGCTGCTCGACGAGATCGCCGGCCGGCTGCGCGCCGACATCGCCCAGCGGGAGACGGAGCTGGCCGCGCTGCTGGCGGAGAGCTGAGCCGTACTGCGGGGCAGGGCGGGACGCCCCGTGCTTCGGGTAGCGTCGGGGCCATGAATTTCGGAGCCGGTGTGCCCACGGTCCAGGTGACGGACCTCAAGGGCGATGACTTCCTGCTGGACGTCCGCGAGGACGACGAGTGGCAGGCGGGCCACGCCGAAGGGGCGCTGCACATCCCCATCAGCGAGTTCGTGGCCCGCTACGGCGAGCTGACCGAGGCCGCCCCGCAGGACGGCCGCGTCCACGTCATCTGCCGCTCGGGCGGCCGCTCGGCCCAGGTCACCATGTACCTGGTGCAGCAGGGCATCGACGCGGTGAACGTCGACGGCGGCATGCAGTACTGGCAGCAGACCGGCCGACCCGTCGTCACCGACGACGGCAAGCCGGGCTTCGTCCTGTAACAGGAGCCCCGCCCGGCAGCCCCTGCCGGCACCCCCTGCCCGGCACCCCCTGCCCGGTACCGCCTCCGCCCGGCTCACCTCAGCCGAGGGGATGCGTGGCCAGCAGGTCGCCGAGCCTCTCCTCGTACGCCGCCGCCGGGCCGAGCGCCAGCTCCAGGTGCTTGGCCCATGCGTGGTAGCGGTGCAGGGGGTAGTCGGTGTCCGCGCCGAACCCCCCGTGCAGGTGCTGGGCGGTCTGCACCACCCGCCGCACCCCCTCCGCAGCCCAGATCTTCGCCACGGCGACGTCCCCGGCGGCCGGCAGCGCACCCGGTGCCCCGGAGGCGATCCGCCAGGCGGCCTGCCACAGGGTGGCCTCCATGGCGCGCAGATCGATGTATCGGTCCGCCGCCTGCACCGCCACCGCCTGGAACGTCGCGATCGGATGACCGAACTGCTCCCGCTTGCCGGCGTACTCACCGGTCATCCGCAGCACCCGCTCGCCCAGCCCCAGCGCCAGCGCACACGTCCCGGTCACCAGCAGCGCGTGCAGCCACTCCCAGGCGCCGTCGGCCTCGATCACCTCGCCGGGTCCGACCCGTACCGAACGCAGCCGCAGCTCGGCAAGCCGCTCACCGCTGGTGGAGACCTGCTCGGCCGCCACCACCCCGTCCGCCTCGCGCGCCACCAGCGCCAGCACGGTCCGGCCGGCCGCGGTGCCCCCGGTGCGGGCCGGTACGACGATCAGATCCGCGTCGTACGCCCACGGCACCGCCGTCTGCACCCCGTCCAGCAGCCACGCCCGCCCGTCCCGCCGCGCGGTGACGGCGGACTCCGCCGGATCGTGGCCGGTACGCCCGTTCGCCGCGACGGTCAGCACCAGCTCACCGCGCCCCGCCCGGTCCAGCAGACGGCCGGCCAGCTCCGGACCGCCGTGCACCTGTACGGCCGCGGCGGCGGCACTGTGCTCCAGCAGCGGCACCCGCGGCAGCACCTGGCCGGCCTCGCGCAGCACCAGACACAGCGCGACGGCGTCCAGCCCCGCCCCGCCGTGCCGCCCGGCCAGCAGCAGGCTCAGCAGATCGGCGTCGGCGAGCCGGGACCACAGCGCCCGGTCGAAGCCCTCGGCCACGGCACCCAGGGTGAGCGCCGGACTGGGCACCGCGTCCGGAGCGACACCGGCGAACACCCCCCGCGCCGCCTCGGCTGCCGCCAGCTGCTCCTCGGAAAAGGTGAAGTCCACGGCCTGTCCTCCCGGCGGGTCAGCGCATCTGACGGTCCGTCAAGATAGAACAGGTTCTAGAAGAAGGGAACGGTCCCGGAACACCCGGCCTCCGGCACCCGAGCGTCCCGGCGGGCCGCGCCGTGCCCGCCCCCTCGAGAGCCGTCCGCCTCCGGGGCTGCCCCCCTGGGCTGGCCACCTGACAAGCTGCCCCCCGGCTGGCCGCCTGAC
>NZ_WWJT01000473.1 GCF_009865385.1 Streptomyces sp. SID486
CGCGGGCCCGGG
Organism: Streptomyces sp. SID486; assembly: GCF_009865385.1. Classification (GTDB taxonomy): domain Bacteria; phylum Actinomycetota; class Actinomycetes; order Streptomycetales; family Streptomycetaceae; genus Streptomyces. Next base: position 13 of record NZ_WWJT01000473.1, read on the forward strand.
GACGGGCGTGGCCGCGGCCTCCGTCACCCCGTCCGCCGCGGGACCGGCCCGCTACACCAGGGCGGCACCCTTCTCCACCCTGCTCATCGGCAACCGGCTGCTGAGTCTGCCCGGTTCCCGCAAGGAGGTACGGCAGTTCTCCTTCGACACCCGGGGCGGTGAGCTCGCCTACGAACCGGGGGACGCCCTCGGCGTGTGGCCGGTCAACGGCGCCGGGCTCGTCGCCGAGTGGCTCGCGCTCACCGGACTCGACCCGGACGAGCCCGTGGAGCTGGACGGCGGTGCGCCCCTCCCGCTGGAGGAGGCGCTGCGTACCCGTCTGGACATCTCCCGCATCACCACCGGCCTGCTCAGGTTCGTGTCGGAGCGGACCGGCAGTGTCGAGCTGAGGCGGCTGCTGCGGACCGACAACCCCGACAACAAGGACGGTCTCGCGCGGTGGAGCTGGGGCCGGCAGGCCGCCGACGTAGTCGCGGCGTTCCCGGTCCGGGCGTCGGCGGCGGAATGGACCTCCGTGCTCAGACCGCTCCAGCCGCGGCTGTACTCCATCTCCTCCAGCCCGCTCGCGCACCCCGGCGAGGTCCGCCTGACCGTCTCGGTCGTCCGCTACACCAACGACCTCGGCCGCGACCGCAAGGGCGTGTGCTCCACCTACCTCGCCGACTGCGCGGACGACGGCCCGGTGCAGGTCTTCGTGCAGCGCTCGGCGCACTTCCGGCCGCCCGCCGACCCCGCCACGCCGATGATCATGGTCGGGCCCGGTACCGGCGTGGCACCCTTCATCGGCTTCCTGGAGGATCGCCGGGCCCGCGGCCACACCGGTCCCAACTGGCTGTTCTTCGGCGAGCAGCGCCGGGCCACCGACTTCTACCACCGCACGGAACTTGAGGCGTTCCAGGCATCGGGCCGGCTCGACCGACTCGACCTGGCCTTCTCCCGAGACCAGCGCAACAAGATCTACGTCCAGGACCGCATGCGCGAGAACGGCGGCCGGCTGTGGCAGTGGCTCCAGGACGGCGCCCACTTCTACGTGTGCGGCGACGCGGGCCGCATGGCGAAGGACGTCGACCGGGCGCTCAGGGACGTCGTCGCGACCCACGGCGGGCTGGACTCCGCCGAGGCCGCCGCCTACGTCAGACGTCTGGCGGCGGACAAGCGCTATGTCCGTGACGTGTACTGAGCGGACGAGCGCCGGGCGGGGTCCGGTAGCCCCTGGCGGAGCCGGACGACCAGGGCTGCCGCTGTCGCGGTGTCGAGGAACACGTACCCGCGCCCGTCGTACCGGGAGACGACGGCTCGGTGCTGCCAGAACCGGCAGACCGCCCCCTGGACGGTGCTCCGCTCCTTGTGCCGGTTCCCGCCGAAGCCGGGTGGCCGTCCGCCACGTGGCCCTCCGCGCCGGCGGGCGGCGACCGTCCCCGTTCGGCACCAGCCGGTTCCCTCCGGCCGGCGTGCGGCACCGCGGGCCGCGGCGGTCACCGTCCTGCCGGTGGTGTCCTGGCCAGGGCCCGCTCGATCTCGGCCGCGGGGAACGGAGTGCGCTTGCTCTGCGTGAGCAGTCGCCGGTGAAAGTCGTCCAGGACGATTGCGTGCGGCGCGTGGCGGTCGATGATCGCCCCGATGTCGGACGGAACGCCGTCGGGCCTGTGGCCTTCGGCCCATGCTCGCAGGAAGGCCCCGTGTGCGGTGCCACCACGCACACCGTCGGGCAGGTGATGGCGAAGGAGGTGGCCCGGTGCGTAGCAGCGGTCGTACACGAGATGATCGGCGAGGAAGGCACGTTCCTGCGCCGAGAGGTCGAAGTCGCGGCTCGACGCGAGCCCGAAGTCCGCGAAGAACACCTGCCGGCCGTCAGTGAGCAGGTTGGCGAAGTGCGCGTCGAAGTGGACAAACCCGCGCGCACTCATGAACTCCGTCCCCCTCAGCAGCGCGTCCTCGACCCACTCGTAGGACGACTCGCCACCTGGACCCCGCCAGGCGGTATGACGGGTGTTGCCGAGCCACGCGGCGAGCGTCTGGGGCACATGTTCCGAAAACAGCACCAGGCTGAAGGAGGACCCTCCGATGGCCTCCAGCCGACGGCGCACGGCCGGTGATCCCTCCCAGTGGGCAACCGCCCCCTCGACACCCCCGAACTCGTCGGCGAAGTCCGCCGGGGCGCTGTCCGGCAGGATCCGCCAGTGATACAGCAGCGGGAAGCCCGTGTACTCGTTCTTCAGCACCCAGCCTGTGGCCAAGGTGTGAGCGGCCAGCTCACGCCAAGCACCGAACCCCGCCGACCCCACCCCGTACTGGTAGAAGAGGGGAAGCCCGAAGAGGTTGGCGGTCGATCGCACGTGCTCCGGCCGCAACTCGATGTCCGTCAGCGGGATCCGCTTGACGAAGACGCGTATCCCCTCGATCTCCATCTGCGCCGACCTGCCACCGACACCGGAACCGAGACTCGGTGCGGCGGCCACCGCATCCCTGAGCCGCCGGTCGCTGTACAGGGACAGCCGTGCCCCCGCGGTCGCGTATGCGGACAACCGCGCGTGATGTCCTGCCTTGGTCACATCCACGGAGGCTCCAGCCCGGCATCGGAATCGACTGCCGCCGATCATGCCGCAGGCCCCCGCCGTTCCCGGAGTCGGGGTCATCACCGCCAGGGCACCGGGCGGCCCCGGCCATCGGTGAGGCCGCCGGGGTGGACAGCGGGCAGGGGGCCGGCGGCATGTGTCGGCACCGGCCCGGTGATCGTGGCCAGTACCCTCGTGCTCATGGTTGAGCATCGAATGGTTGACGTGAACGGCATTCGGCTGCACATCGCCGAGCAGGGCGAGGGCCCCCTGGTGGTGCTCCTGCACGGCTTCCCCGAGTCATGGCACTCCTGGCACCGCCAGCTGGGTCCCCTGGCCGACGCGGGCTTCCGGGTCGTCGCGCCCGACCAGCGTGGCTACGGGCGCAGTGACCATCCCGACGACGTCGGCGCGTACACGATCCTGCACCTGGTGGGTGACGTCGTCGGACTGATCCGGGCCCTGGGCGAGGAGAAGGCGTACGTCGTCGGGCACGACTGGGGCGCGCCGGTGGCGTGGCACACCGCTCTGCTCCGTCCGGACCTGGTGCGCGGGGTGGCCGGCCTCAGCGTGCCGCCTCCGTTCCGGGGGAACCAGCCGCCGCTGCCCGCCATGGAGAAGATGTTCGGCGGCCGCTTCTACTGGAACTACTTCAACCGTCCCGGTGTCGCCGACGCCGAGTTCGGCCGCGACCCCCGCACCGCGCTGCGGAAGTTCTTCTACTGGGCTTCCGGGGACGCTCCCGACGCCGGCTCGGGCAAGCAGCCGCTGGTCGACCCCGAGCGCGGCTGGCTCGCCGCCATGCCGGACCCCGAGACGCTGCCGGCGTGGTTCACCGAGGAGGACCTCGACGCGCTCGCCGAGAGCTTCTCCCAGGGCTTCACCGGAGCCCTGAACTGGTACCGCAACCTCGACCGCAACTGGGAACTGACCGCCGCCTGGCACGGTGCCGTCGTCACCTCGCCGGCCCTGTACGTCTACGGTGAGCGCGACGCCGTGCCCGCCTTCCCCGGTACACCGGAACTCATCGAGCGGCTGCCCGCCCTGATGCCCAATCTGTGGCGCGCCCCCCTCGAACTGCCCGGCTGCGGCCACTGGACGCAGCAGGAACGTCCGGACGAGGTGAACGCGGTGCTGATCGACTTCCTCAGGGCGTGCTCCTGACCCTGCTGCCGGGCGGCCCGCCGCCCATGGGGAAGAGGGCGACGCGGGTGGTGGTGCCGGTGGACACCGGGCGGCGCGGCCGCCGATCGGGCTCGTGGTAGCTTCGCGGTGGAGGCGCGGAGGTGCCGGCCCCGGACGAGATGTGCGCCGTACCCGGCCTGCCAAGACGACGCACTCGGGAGGCGTCATGTCCGCGGACACGTCCGGCATCGACTTCGGCGGCCCGGTCCTGCGGCCTCGCGGGTTCGACGTCCGCTGGATCCACGGTTCGCCGTCGTCCAAGCACAACACCGACCCGGACATCCAGGTCCACGAGTACGACGAGCACACGGTCGTCCTGCGGCAGAACATGGCGGTCCACTACGAAGCGCCGTTCATGTTCCTGTTGTTCGGCAACGCGCGGGCGGTGCTGATCGACACCGGCGCCACCGCGTCCCCCGACTTCTTCCCCCTGCGCCGGGTCGTCGACGAGCTGGTCGACGGCTGGCTCGCCCGCCACCCCCGCCAGGACTACCGCCTGCTCGTGCTGCACACGCACGCCCACGGCGACCACGTCGCGGGCGACGGCCAGTTCGCCGGCCGTCCCGGCACCACCGTGGTCGACGCGGACCTCGCCGCGGCCTGGAAGTTCTTCGGATTCGACGAGGACCCCACCGCCGTGTCGCGGGTCGATCTGGGAGGCCGCGCCCTCGAGTGCCTGGCCACTCCCGGGCACCACGAGGCAGCGGTCACGTTCTACGACCCGTGGACCGGTTTCCTGCTCACCGGCGACACCGTCTACCCCGGCCGGCTCTACGTCCAGGACCGGTCCGCCTTCACCCGGACCATCGACCGCCTGATCGAGTTCTGCGAGCACAGGCCGGTCACCCATGTCCTGGGCTGCCACGTCGAGATGACCACCGAACCGGGCGTGGACTACCCGGTCCGCACCACCTACCAGCCCCACGAACCCCCGTTGCAGATGACCACCGGCCACTTGCACGAAATCCGCGCCGCGCTCGACGAGGTGGGCGACCGGCCCCGCCGGCTCGCCCGCCCGCTATTCGTCATCTGCCCGGACGACTGAGCCACGCCCGGTGCCTTCGATGCCCGTCACCGTCCCGTCCGGGGCGAACGCGTCGCGGAAGGTGAACGCGTGCGGGGCGGGGCCGTGGTCGTGGAGGTGCTCCAGCCGGGAAACCCCGTCCCGCCAGGTGGGTGTCGCGTCGTCGGCGACCCACCAGGACACGTGGTTCGGGTGCCCTGTCCGCTCGAACCAGTCGTATCGCCTGGTCAGCGATTCCCGGTGCACGCCGGTGTAGACGGCGTCGAAGGCGGGGCGCGGGCCGGTCCAGAGCGAGAGGGTCGCGGCCAGGGCGGTGGTCTCTGCCGTACGGCCCTTGCCGTACCAGGCCGGTACGGCGAACTCTCCCCACGGCCCCCAGTCCGCCTCGAAGAGCCCGCCGCGGTCGACGTCCGCCGCCTGGGCATGCGCGAGGTGCCCGGGGTGCTGGCCGATCTCGCGGTAGACGGCCTCACCCAGGTCGTAGAACTCGCGCGTGAGCGGACCAGGATCGGTGAGAGGTGACTTCAGGACGCCGAACGTGTACAGAGCAAGTCGGGGCATGCGTCTCTCCCTGGTCGGGGCTGCCTGGCGGGTGTCCGGTCCGGTGGCTTGCGCAGGAGGCGAGGTTCGCGGCGGGGTGACCGGCTCGTCCCTTCGCGGTCGGCCCAGCCCCGAGGAATCCCTGTGCGACCGTGGCGGCCACCGAGGACGGGATGAAGGTAGCCGCCTGTGCCGGGCCCTGTCGAAGTTGCGATTTCCTTGCGCCCGTGGCCTCTTGCACGGGTCCTTGCGGGAACCGGGAGCCGACAGGGGCACGTCATCGAGATCGTTTTACGCGCCGATGGGAAGGCGAAGGGGCTCCCGTTAAGGGGAACTGACTATTCCCCATGGACGGGGTAACCGGATCTCCACGGTGGTCGTCCGAGGCGCCAGGTGGCCGCCGGTTCTCACGTGACACTTCCCTGGAAGGATTTACCATGCCCGCGAGCCGTACGTTGATCGCGTCCCTGATCTGCGCGACCGCCGCACTCGGGGCCGCGGGGTGCTCCGACGAGGACTCCTCGGACCAGCCGTTCGAGGGGAAGAGCGCGGACCGGGTGGCCGCCGAGGCGGTGGCCGCGACCCGGGACGCCACCTCGCTGCGCATGGCCGGCAAGGTCGCCGCGGACGGCCGGCCGCTGACCGTCGACTACCACGTCGACACGCGCAAGAACTGCACGGGCACCATGGTCGCGGACCAGGCGTCGGCCCAGATCATCCATGCCGGCCAGGTCACGTACGTCAAGGGCGACAAGGGGTTCTGGGCCAGTGCCGCCAAGAACGCGGCGGGCGGACGGAAGGACACCCGGGCGCTGGCCGGCCGGTGGGTGAAGGTACCGGTCGGTGACGCGAGCACCACGGGCCTGTGCGACAAGCAGGGCTTCCTGGCCGACATGGACAGTGACAAGTCCGAGCGCAAGGGGATGACGAAGGGCGACGCCACGACGGTCGACGGCAAGAAGGCGATCCCGCTGACGAAGAAGAAGGGCGGCGGCGAGACCATCACCATGTTCGTCGCCGCCGAGGGAAAGCCGTACATCCTCAAGCTCGTGCAGTCCGGCGGGAAGAACGCCGGCACCGTCGTCTTCTCCGACTACGGCAAGCCGGTCCACGCGACGCCCCCGCCGGCGAACCAGGTGATCGACGGTACCCGGGGCGGACAGACCTCCTAGCCGCGGACGGGCGGGAGGCGGTGGACCGGCTTGTCCGTGCGCCGCGTGACGGTCAGCGTCTGCGGCCGCGCGGGGCCCAGCCGCTTCCCAGGCCCGCGAGGTGCAGGGCCAGGAGTGTGAGGCCGATCAGCATGATGTTGGTCTGGCTGAAGACGTCGTTGGTGGAGATGTCGGCCGCGTCGATCAGAAAAGCGATGAAGAACAAGGCCGCCGCAACTATGGCCAGCATGGTGTCCGTCCTCCCGGTCGGGTGAGGTCGCGGGTCGCGATGCACTCCGGATGCCCCCCGACCGCCCTTCCACGCAGCCCGCGGCCACGCGGACCGCGCGACACGCCGACCGCAGCCGGGCCACACCGACCGCGGCCCGCCGCATGAACCGTCTCGCAGGTGTCATGGCGGCGGGCCGCGGACCGGTGTGCGTCACATCCCCGACGCCGACCGGCGGGCACGCAGCTTGCCGAACAGCCGCTGGGCCTGGGCCCGGCGGCGCGGGTCGGCCGCGGTACGCCGTACCTGTTCGATCGTGCGCCGGCCCTGCGGGCTCCTCGCGAACTGCTTGACTCGTTCGAAGACTCCGGACACGACACTCCTTCCGACGGTCGGTGCCCTGTTCTCGTCGGGCCCCGTGACATCCGGCTACCCGCGGACCGGCGGTCCAGCCGTGGCCGGTGCGGGTCAGCCGGTCAGGTGCCGTTGCAGCCAGTCGGCGGCGGCACGGCGGAAGAGCCGCCGGTTGTCCGCGCGCAGGAAGTCGTGGCCCTCGTCGCGCAGCGTGAGCAGTTCGGCGCTCAGGCCGCGTTCACGGGCGGCTCGCACGAACTGCTCCGACTCCCCGGGCGGCACGTTGGTGTCGTGCTCCCCGTGCACGGCGAGCACCGGTGCGCGCAGCGCGTCGACGCGGCTCATCGGCGAGAGCGTGCGCAGCAGTTCGCGGTCGCGCTCGGGGTGGCCGTACTTGTGCGCCGCCGACTGCGCGATCCAGGGCTCGGTCCCCGCGAAGAACGTCGCGAAGTCCGACATGCCGCACACCGCCACCCCGGTCCGGAACAGTTCCGGGTGCCAGACGAGGGAGGCGAACGTGAGGTAGCCGCCGTACGAGCGGCCCATGACGGCCAGCCGGGACGGGTCGGCCGGGCCGGCCAGGACCGCGTGCGCGACGCAGTCGGCCACGTCCTCGATCGCGGCGAACCGGCCGTCGGCCAGGTCCGCGTCGACGAACGACCGGCCGTACCCGGAGGAGCCCCGTACGTCGGGTGCGAAGACGTCCAGTCCCCGCCCGAGGATCTCGTGGTAGAGCGGGTTGAGGACGGGGCGTTCCTGTTCCTCCGGGCCTCCGTGCAGATGGACCACGCAGGGCGCCGGCTCCCCGGGGCTGCGTCCGGGTGCCCGGTAGTACCAGCCGTTCAGCGGCAGTCCGTCCCGGGCGGTCAGGCTCACGTGGACGGGGCGCACGGCCGGGCGCCCCGGGGGGACGGCGTCCTCGTCCCGGGACGACCACGCAGTGCGCTGCAGGGTCACCCCCTCGGGGAGCCACCACACGCCGGGGCGGCGCTGGGACCCCGACAGGGCCAGCAGCAGCCGCGGGCCGGCGCCGACGACGCGGGTGACCACCTCGTGCGGCAGCGGCACGGGCCGGGGCGGTCCGGTGGCGGGGCCGGACGTACCGGCCGCGCCGGTGTCGAGGACCTCCACCTCGCTCACGCCCCGGACGTTCCAGGCCAGTACGACGGTGCTGCCGTCGTGGGCGCGGTGCAGCAGTTCCAGGTCGCTGTCGTCCCGCGCGGCCGCCACGGACCAGCCGTGCGGCTGTCCGTCCGGGTCCAGACCGGCGGTGAGCAGGACGGCGAACTCCCGGTAGGCGTCGCTGCGCAGCCAGAGCGTGTCGGCGCGGGGCGAGAACCCGCCGATCCAGGGGTCGCCGTCGGCCACCGGCACCACACAGGTCGTGGCGCGGTCGGCGGTGCGCGTCACCACCGCCTCGCGCCGTCCGCGCGGTCCCCGGCGCAGCAGCGCCAGGCCGCCGTCGCGGCTGAGGTCGCACACGCGCAGGGTCGCCGCGTCCTTCTCGGCGGCGAGCAGGACGGGGGCGGTCACGCCGTCGGGGTCGATCAGGTAGGCCGACAGTCCGTCGCCGAAGCCGGCGGCCGGCGCGGGGCGTC
>NZ_WWJT01000474.1 GCF_009865385.1 Streptomyces sp. SID486
GTCCCGGGCGGTGGCGCGGGCGCCGCCTGCACCGCTCGGGACGACCGGGCCGGCCCAGCGTCAGCCCGCGGACCTGCGGCGTACGACCACGACCAGCACCGCGCCCAGTCCGGCGACGAGGACCGCGGCGCCGCCCAGGAACAGGATTCCGCCGGTGCCGGTCGTCGCGAGACCACCGCCGGACGTGCCACCGGCGGAGGACGAGTCGCCGTCACCGGTCACGCCGGTGGAGCCGGACGTGTCGCCGCCCGCGGTGCCGGGGCCGGCCGTGGGCGTGCCCGAGGCGCTGGGGACGGGTTCGGCCGACGGGTCGCCGGAGGATCCTTCCGTGGTCCCGCCGCCGTCGGTGGCGTTGAGGACGATCCACGCCGTGTTGTTGTCCTGGTCGGGCTCACCGGGGTAGTCGAAGGGCTGCATCCTGATCTTGCCCTTGGCGTTCTCCACGGCCTTGTCGATGCGCAGCTCGAACGGGAAGGTGAGCCGTGCGTCTTCCAGGACCGGAGTGCGCACCTGGCACCCGTAGCCCTCCGAGCCGTCGTCGAGGCGGGCCGGCCGGCAGTCGTCGGGGATCCTGGTCGCGGTCGTGCCCGGCGGCATGGAGACCTCGATGAGCATCGGGTCGTCGTCCGGCGGTTCGAGCCCCCGGACCCAGGCGGGGCCGAGGTTGCGGAAGCCGACGTCCACCGCGACCTTGTCGCCCGCCGCGCCCCGTGCCGAGTCGCCGGTGATCAGGATGTCGTAGGAGTTGTCCGAGGGCAGCCATGTCGTGCCCTTGCTCGAATAGCCGCCCGAGGGCGTGGCCGGGAGTCTCCTCAGGGTCATCGGCGCGCCGGTGCCGGGGGTGTATCCGCCGGTCGCCCGGAGGGCCTTCGCCCGCTGGGCGTCGGCCGGGGCGAAGCTGTAGGTGAACAGGTCGTTCAGCGCGAACGCGGCGGTCTTCACCTTCAGAGGCTCCGTCACCTCGTAGGCCGCGCCCGCCTCGTAGGTGCCGGAGAAGGTGCAGATCGCGTCGGTTCCCTGGCCCTGCAGGGGGCCGTCGGTGGTGTGCCGGTAGGCGCAGTTGCCGTAGCTGTCGGGGAAACCGAGCCCGCGTGTGCCCCGGAAGCGCAGGACGACGCCGTCCGCCGGCGTGCGGCCGGCGTTGCGCAGGCCGAGCGGTGCCTGCCAGGTGCCGCCCACGCCGACGGCCGGCGTGGGCAGTTCGTGACTCACGATCTTCGAGTCGCTCACCACCACCTGGATGTGCAGGGGCGCGAACGCGACGCCGTCGCCTTCGCCGGTGACCGTGATCTCGCCGAATCGCCTCGGCGCGCCGTCGGCGCCGACGTCCAGGCGGATGCCGCCGACCGGATTGGACCTCTCCCCGGCGCGGATCCGGTCGCCCTCGCAGGTGGCGGTCCAACCGCTCGTGGCGCAGGGGAGTTTCACCTGTGCGACGCCCGCCAGTCCCCCGGCATCGATCCTGATCCTGTAGTGGCCCTGGTGGACCACGGGCACCTCACCGTCGTCACCGGGCTCGTCGCTGCCGGGTGCCGCGAGCCGCAGGGTGATCTGCGGCTCCGCGGGGTCACCGTCGTCGCCCTGGAGGGAGAGATCCACGAGGCTCTCGCCGGTGATCCTCACCGGCAGCGGGTCGCCGTCGGCGGCCAGCGCGGGCATCACGGCACTCGACCCGGCAGCCAGGGCGACGGCCGCCGCGAGTCCCAGCGTTGCCCGGAAGACGGAGCTGCGGGCGGGACGTCTCATCGACGCCTCCTTGTCGCACGAAGGAGTTGGACGGAGTGCTGCGTGACCGAGCACTCACCCGTCGGACAAGCGGGGAGCTTCCTTCGTTGCCCGTGGAAGCATCACAGAGCCGTCACGGAGGGCCGTCCCCACGCGGACTTGCCCGGCCGGGCCGACGCGCGGCCGGACGTCGTCGGGACGCGGCCGGGACACGGTCGCCTGCCGTCGTACGGCACCGGGGCCCGCACACTCCCGCCATCTCCGCCCACCGGAAGGTGACTTGAGCGTCACGGGCACACAACCCGCCTGTCGGCGAGGGGTGTCCACCTCGTCCACCGTGCCGCCACGGCCGTCGCCGCCTGCCACCCGGTGAGCCGGCCGGGCGGCCCCGCGGGGGGGGCCGGGACCACCGCCTCCGGCGTGGCCGTGCGAGGCCCGGACCCTGCCGCCATGCTGGAGAGGAGGGGGGCGTGCCGACGGAGGAAGTGGTGGACGATGCAGACCGTTGTCGACCTCACACGCTGCCAGGGCTACGCACAGTGCGTGTTCCTCGCCCCCGCTGTGTTCGAGCTGCACGGCGAGGAGGGGCTGCTGTACGCCACGGCCGTCCCCGACGACCAGGTGGAGCGCGTGCGCCAGGCCGCGGCGGCGTGCCCGGTGCAGGCCATTCTCCTCGGGGAAGAGGTGAGCGGCGGTGCCCGATGACCTCAAGGGCGGCCGGATCGTCGTCGTCGGCGCGTCGCTGGCCGGACTGAGAGCGGCGGAGGCGCTGCGCGAGGAAGGCTTCACCGGCTCGCTGACCGTGGTCGGGGACGAACCCCACCCGCCCTACGACCGGCCGCCGCTGTCCAAACAGGTACTGCTCGGGCAGGCGACGGCGGACACCACCGGGCTGCCGATGCGCCGGGACCCGGACGCCGAGTGGCGTCTGGGCGTCCGCGCCACCGGTGTGGACCTGCTGGCGAAACAGGTGCTGCTGGAGGACGGCGGGTCACTGCCGTACGACCGGCTGCTCATCACCACCGGCACCCGGGCCCGCCCCTGGCCCGACCCGGACGAGGCCGGCCTGGACGGCGTCTTCACCCTGCGCACCCGCGAGGACGCCGGTGGGCTGGCCGAGCGGCTGGCCGCCGGACCAGAACGGGTCCTGGTGATCGGCGGCGGCTTCACCGGCTCGGAGATCGCCTCCGCCTGCCGGGAGCTGGGCCTCGACGTCACCGTCGCCGAACGCGGACCGGCTCCGCTGGTGGGCGCCCTCGGCGGCACCCTGTCGAAGCTGGCCGCCGTCATGCAGCGCAACAACGGGGTGGACCTGCGCACGGGGGTGACGGTGACCGCCCTGCAGGGGAACGGCAGCTTCACCGGCGCGCAGCTGTCCGACGGCAGCCGCGTCGACGCCGACGTGTGCGTGGTGGCGCTGGGCGCGGTCCGCAATGTCGAGTGGCTGGCCGAGTCGGGCCTGGCGGCGGGCCCGCGCGGGATCGCCTGTGACGCCGGCTGCCGCGCCTTCACCATGTACGGGATCGTCACCGACGACGTCTTCGTGGCCGGCGACGTCTCCCGGTTCCCGCACCCGCTGTTCGGCTACCAGATGCTGTCCCTGGAGCACTGGGGCAACGCGGTCGAACAGGCCGAGGTGGCGGCCCACAACATGGTCAGCCCCGGGCCGTTGCAGCGTCCACACCTGGCCATTCCCACGTTCTGGTCGACCCAGTTCGGACTCAACATCAAGTCCGTCGGCGTGCCCACCTACTCCGACCACGTCGTCATCGCCCAGGGTTCCCTGGAGGCACGCCGCCTGGCCATGGTCTACGGCTACCAGGGGCGGGTCACCGCGGCGGTCACCGTCGACATGGCCAAGTCGCTGGACTACTACCGGCACCTGATCGAGACCGCCGCTCCGTTCCCGCCCCCGCCCGGCGCGGCCGACCGGGCGATCGCGGCCGACGTCCCGGTCCCCTCCGAAGTGCCGGACCCCTCCGTGCTCTCCCACGGCCCCACCGTGGCGCTCACCGGATACCTGCCCGACCGCCGGCTCGCCGTGGTGCCGCCCACCCGCTGATCCCCCCACGACGAGGAACCGATCATGGACTCCGAGACCCTGCTGGCACGCATCACCGACTACGCGAGCCGCCCCGACCCCTACCCGCTGTACAGGGAGCTGCGGGAGACCGGTCCCGTGGTCCGGCAGGCGGACGGCAGCTGGCTGGTCGGCACCTACTACGAGGTCGCCGCCCTGCTCCATGACCCGCGGATGAGTGCCGATCCCCGGATCCGCACCGAGGCGACGGTCAAGCCGCCGTTCCTGCGGCTCGACGATCCCGAGCACCACAGACTGCGCACCCTGGCCATGCGGCCCTTCGGGCCCCCGCACAGCCCGGCACGGATCGACGCCATGCGCGGCGAGATCGACCGGATCACCCGGGAACTGCTGGAGCCCTTCGAGGCGGGCCGGCGGATCGACATCGTCGACGACTTCGCCTACCCGCTGCCCGTCACCGTGATCTGCCGCCTGCTCGGCGTGCCCCACGAGGACGAGCCGCTGTTCCGGGCCTGGTCGGACGCCCTGGTCGCAGCCGCCGACGTCCGGCCCGGCGAGAACACACCCGAGATCCGCGAGGCGGGCGACCGGGCGCGGGTCGAGATGGGCGGCTACCTGGTGGACCTCGCCGAGCAGCGCCGCGGCAAGCCGAGCGGGGATCTGCTCTCCGCCTTCGTCAACGAACCGGACCCGGACCTGCGCCTCACCCAGGAGGAACTGGCGGAGACCACCATCCTGCTGTTCATCGCCGGGCACGAGACGACGGTCAACCTCATCACCAACGGCGTCCTCACCCTCCTGCGCCGGCCCGAGCACCTGGACCGGCTGCGCCGCGAACCCGAGCTGCTGCCGCGAGCGGTCGAGGAGATGCTGCGCTACGAACCCCCGGTCCACATGCGCGAGCGCGTCCCTCTCACCGCCATCGAGGTCGCCGGCACCACACTGGACCGGGGCACCCCCGTCATCCTGGTCCTGGCCTCGGGCAACCGCGATCCCCAGCGGTTCACCGACCCCGACCGGTTCGACCCCACCCGGGCGGACAACCAGCACTTCGGTTTCGGCAGCGGCATCCACCTCTGTTACGGCGCCCCCCTCGCCCGCATCGAGGCGCAGTCCGCGCTCGCCGCGCTGCTGCCCCGCCTCGGCACCGCCGCCCTGGTCCAGGACCCGCCCCCGTACCGGCAGAACGCCATGCTGCGCGGGCCGCGCCACCTGCCCGTACAGCTGTGAGAACACCTGATCGCGCACCGAAGGACCAACTGCCCCAAAATGGACGCGACGGACGGACGGGCAACCTGCGGAGGCACGGTGACGCACGGCAACGCCGAGAGTGACGAGGAGCCCATCGAGGAGGGCGGCGAGTACGACGGCGACGATGCCGGTGCGTACGCGGACGAGTACGCCGAGCCCGGGCCGTACGACGAAGAGCCCGGGCCGTACGACGAGGAGCCGTACGAAGGCGCGGTGGCCGGGGGCCGGCTCGCGGCGGACGGGGCACCCGACGTCTATCTCGACGTCCCCGTGCTGAAGGTCGACGAGATCGATCTGGACGTCGAGGATCTGCGCGCGCATGTCTCGTTGCAGGCCGAGGTGCTCGACCTGCTGAAACTGAACGTGGGCGCCGACGTGTCGCTCGGACGGGTGCATCTGGGCATCTCGGGGGTGGAGGCACAGGCCCAGCTCAAGGTGCGTCTCGACAACGTCGCGCTGATCATCGACCGGGTGCTGACCACGCTCGACCGCAACCCGGAGATCCTGCACGAGCTGGCGCGGGGTGTCGGGTCCGCCGTCCAGGACGTCGGTGGCGGGGCCCGGCACGCCATCGGCGAACTGGGCACGGGTGCCGGCCGGGCCGTCCAGGACGTCGGCTCGGGCGCGGGGGCGGCCGTGCAGGACGTGGGCCGGGGCGCGGCGACGGCCGTAAAGGACGTCGGGCGGGGTGCCGGAGGTGCCGTGCAGGACGTCGGGCGGGGTGCCCGGAGCGTCGTGGAGGACGTCGGCGGTGGCGTCGGCTCCGTGGCGGAGGACGTCGGCCGGGGTGCCGGGAGCGTCGTGGAGGACGTCGGCGGGGAGGCGGGCCGGGTTGTCGGGCGGGCCGGCGAGGAGGTCACCGATGCCGCCGGGAGCGTGACCGAGGGGGCTTCGGACGTGGCGGAAGCGGCAGGTGGGACGGTACGCGAGGGGAGCCGAGCGGTCACCGGCACCCCGGCCTCGGCGGCCCGTACCGCACGCCGGGCGGGGGCGGCCGGACGCGGTGCTGCGCGTGCGGCCACGGACGAGGGCGGGGACCGGGCCGTCCGGAAGCAGAGCGGCACCCGCACCCGCCGGGTCCGCGCGGAGGACGGCAAACTGCCGCCCCGGCCCGGTCGCCGCCGTACCGCCGGGGAGCGTGAGGAGCCGCCCTGAACGGGCGTCGAGGAGGCGCCTGGCCCGTCGTGGGACATCTCGTTCGGGGCGATGGTCCGCGCCGACCGTCTGCGTTTCGCGGCGGAACCCCGCACCGCCGTCCGGTTCCCCGGCGGCGGGAGGCGGCACTCCATGAGCCACAGCGACCGGACCCACCTGCCCGACGAGGTCGAACCGGGCGCCGACTACCAGGACGTCACCGTTGCCTACCGTCTCGCGACCCGGCTCCTGTGGGAGGGCCCGGGAAGCCGGACACAGCGGCGGCGACCACCGCCGCGGTCGCCGGATCGTCGTGGTGTCACGGTCCCTGCCCCGCCGCGCGACCAGGCCACGTGAGGCCGCGCCGGACCCACTCCCGCCGCCCGCATGACCAGGCCACGAGGCCGCGCCGGACCCGCTCCCGCCGCACGACCAGGCCACGTGAGGCCGCGCCGGGCCCGCTGCCGCCGCATGGCCGGTGGCGAGCGGGTGGGCGGAACTCGGTCAGCTGGTCGCCGCGGCCCGCACCACTGCCGGGTCCTCACCGGTGAGTTCGGCGATGCGGTGCGGCGCGACGCCCGCGGCCAGGGCACGGGTGAGCAGCTCGTCGCGTCCCTCGGCGCAGTCCCGGTAGGCGAGCAGTTCGCCCTCGATCCCCACCAGCGCCTTCGGAGCCGTCCCGTGACGCAGCCGGCTCAACTCCTCCTCGCCCAACGGGACCGGCAGCCGTTCCGCATCCGCCTCGATGGCCCCGGTCTCCTCGGGGGGCATCAGCCGCAGTCGCGGGGACAGCGCCGACACGCCCTGGGCGTCGAGCCAGGCGCGCACCGCGGGCGTCTCCATGCAGGCGAGGGGCCCCACCTCGGCCGGTGGCACCCCGATCCGCTCCGCGGGATCGTCCACGAGAAACAGGTAAGCGTCGTCGGTCATGGCTGTCTCCTCGTCACACCTTGTCGGCCGTTCGCCGTCCCTTTACCCCGTTTGCGTCCGCATAGCGCACACTGTCTCACGGTGGCGGTAACCATGGCCCCGGCCGGGCGTCAGCCCGTGATCCCGGTGAGGGGCCGAGCCGCGTAGATGATCCGGACGACGCCGTCGGCGTGGCGCTCGGCATGGGCGTGTACGCCGAAGACGTGGGCCAGGAGCCGTGGGGACAGGACGTCCAGGACCGGGCCGGCCGTCACCACGGCCCCTTCGTGCAGGACGACCAGGTGGTCGCAGAGGCGGGCCGCCAGGTCGAGGTCGTGGAGGACCGCGAGGGTGGTCACGCCGGTGGCCCGGATCAGGTCCAGCAGTTCGAATCGGGCGCGGATGTCGAGGTGGTTGGTCAGCTCGTCGAGCACGAGCAGTCGGGGGTTCTGCGCCAGGGCCCGCGCCAGCAGTACGCGTTGGCGTTCCCCGCCGGACAGGGACGCGAAGTCCCGGTCCGCGTACGGTCGTACGCCGCAGCGGTCGATGGCCTCGGCCACGGCCCGGTGGTCCTCGGCGCCGTCCCGCCCCAGCAGGCCGTGGTGGGGGGCGCGACCGAGCGCGACGATCTCGGTGACGGTCAGGCCGGAGGTGTCGCCGGTGGTGTCCTGCAGGACGGCGGCGGTGCGGCGGGCCGCCGCTCGCGGGGACAGGGCCCACACGTCATGCTCGCCGACCCGGACCACCCCCGCGGCGGGGCGGAGCGAGCGGTACACGGCCCGCAACAGGGTGGACTTGCCGCTGCCGTTGGGGCCGACGAGGCCGACGATGTCCCCCGGGTGCGCCCGCAGGCTCACACCGCGGAGGATCGGGTTGCGGTCCAGGGTGACGTGGAGGCCGTCGACGGTGAGTTCCATGCTTCAGTCCAGGCCCTTGTTGCGGCGCAGCAGCCACAGGAAGAAGGGGGCGCCCAGCAGAGCGGTGAGGATGCCCAGTGGAAGCTCGTTGGGGCGGTCGAGGGTGCGGGAGAGCAGATCGACCAGGACCAGGTAGAGCGCGCCGAGCAGGGCGGTGAGCGGCAGCAGCCGGCGGTGGTCGGCGCCGAGGGTGAGGCGCACCAGGTGGGGGACCATCAGGCCGACGAACCCGATGCTGCCGGCCACGGCGATGACGGTCCCGGTCAGCAGCGCGCTGAGCACCAGCAGCACCGCGCGCAGCCGGTCGACGTCGACACCGAGCGCGGTGGCGGAGTCGTCCCCGGCCAGCAGGACGTTGAGCCGTCGGCCGAAGAGGGTGAGGAGGAGGGTGCCGGCCAGCACCACCACCGCGACGGTGGGCAGCAGGCTCCACTGGGCGCCCGCGACACTGCCCAGCATCCAGAACATCACCGTGCGCAGCTCGGTCGGCGTCGCCTGCAACTGGACGTAGCTCGTCGCCGAGAGGAAGACGTAGCCGACCGCGACCCCGGCGAGGACCAGCCGGGTCGGGGCCATCCGGCCGCGTCGCCGGCCGAGCGCGAACACGAGCGCGCCCGCCGCCACGGCGCCGAGGAAGGCCGCCGCCGACACCCCGAGCCCGGCGAAGGACGCGCCCGCGCCGAGGGTGATCACCAGTACCGCGCCGAGCGTGGCGCCGTAGGAGAAGCCGAGGACGATGGGGTCGGCGAGCGGATTGGCCACCACGGTCTGCAGCACCGCTCCCGACACGGCCAGGCCCGCGCCGGCCAGGGCCGCCAGCACCACTCGGGGCGTGCGGAAGTCCCACACGATCTGGTCGGTGGCGAGGTCGCCGGAGGCGCCGTGGCCGGTGACGTGGTGCCAGACGATGCCCCACACGTCGCCCAGCGGGACGGTGACCGATCCGATGCTGATCGCCACGGTCATGGCGGCGATCAGCGCGACGGGCAGGACGGTCGCGGCCAAGGCGAACCGCAGGCTGGTCGGCCCGGTCAGAAAGCGTCGGGGTGCAGCGTCTTCGCGATCTTCTCGACCGCCAGGTCGTTGCTGGGGCCGAGGTACATCGAGTCGGACAGGACCACGTACGTGTTCTTCTCTGCGGCCGGCCACTGGGGGAACTCCTTCAGCAGTTTCTCGGCGTAGGCCGCGGGGTCGGGGTCGTCGTAGCCGATGACGACGAGCGCGTCGACATCGGTGGCGGCCACCTTCTCCTTGCTCAGGTCGGCGAAGGAGGTCTCGGCGGCCGACTCGAAGGCGTTGGTGCCGCCGGCCTTGGCGAGGATGTCGTTGTAGATGCCGTGGGCGACGACGGAGCTGAAGGCGTTGCCGCCCATGGACATGTTGGAGAAGACCACCATCACCTTGGGTGGCTTCTCGCCCCTGACCTTGGCGGAGACCTCGCGGATGTGCTTCTCGGACGCGGCGATCAGCTTCTCCGCGCGGTCGGAGACGTGGAAGATCCTTCCCATGTCCCGCAGCAGCGTGTAGCTGTCGGCGACGGTCATCTTCGAGGTGTCCTGTCCGCAGCCCTGCGGGGAGACGTACGTGTCGGCCGCCACCTGCCGCAGCTGGTCACGGGTGGCGAAGCCGTTCTTCTCGTCGAAGCCGTACGACGTCGTGGACAGCACCAGGTCCGGGCGCAGGCCGAGCATGGCCTCGCGGGGGATGTCGTAGGCGTCGTTGAGTCTGATGCCGCCGGTGGGCAGTGCCTTGATGGCCTCGGCCCGGCCGGGGACCTCGCTCATGCCGTACGACTGCTGGTTGGCCACGATCGTGTCGCCGAGGCCGAGGGCGAGGAGCGTGGAGACCTCCGCGACCGAGGCGCCGTTCATCACGACCACGCGGCTGGGTGCCTTCTCGAAGGTCTCGGTCCGGCCGCAGTTGTCGAGGGTGACCGGGTATCCGCTCCTCGAGGCGGCCTCGGTCCGTCCGCCGCTGCGGTTCTCGTCCTTCGAGGAGTCGGCACAGGCCGCCGTGAGCAGGCAGAGGGCCGCGGCCAGGGCTGTGGCGACCGGCCGTTGACGGGACATGCTGGCTCCTTGCGTGCGTGCGGGGCTCGGGGGTGTCGCGTTCCACTCGGTGGTGTCGCGTTCCAGTAGTCGTGGCGCCGTGGCCTCGGGTTCCCGGCGGGACCGACTATTTCGCGGGAGGCGCCGGACGAGGCTCTCCC
Source organism: Streptomyces sp. SID486 (assembly GCF_009865385.1). Taxonomy (GTDB): domain Bacteria; phylum Actinomycetota; class Actinomycetes; order Streptomycetales; family Streptomycetaceae; genus Streptomyces. The sequence continues at coordinate 10,187 of NZ_WWJT01000474.1, forward strand.
CGGGCCGGTGCGGGCAGGTCCCCCGTGGCCACGCACCGGTCGAGGTACCGGAACACGAGGTCCCGGCCGACCGGCGGGCAGCTGATGCCGCTGCCGCGCAGCCCGGTGCGGACGTTGTCGGTGTGGACATGCCCGAGGCGCAGGTCGGGGGCGTCGCTCCCGCTCGTCGTGTGCGAGTCGAAGAAGGCGAGCGTGGTGGCGGCGGCCCCGGCCGTGCGGGGCAGCGCGTCGCGCCATTCGGGCAGCGGCAGTCGGCGCAGCGGGTAGCCGTACTCCTCGACCCAGTCGTAGAGGTCGCTCAGCCGCGTGCGTGGTACGGCCGCGTGGTGGAACACGGGGCCGGTGGCATGGAGGCCGAGGTGCACCACGGCCTTGGCGACGTAGTCCACCGGTGTCCAGATCTCGTCCTCGAAGAGTTCCGGGACGATCCCCGCCGGGATGCCCGCGCGCAGCACGCTCCACAGGAAGTCGTGCGCGTTGACGTATCCGGTACCGGGCGGTCCGACCACCCGGCCCAGGCGGTGCACGCTGACCGGCAGTCCGCGCTCGGCGGCCTGTTCCAGGAGGCGTTCGGAGGCCCACTTCGACTGCTGGTAGCCGTACCGCAGACCGGCGTGGGGCGGCAGGAAGGCTTCCGGTACCTCCGGCCGGTGGCTCGCGGGCGGAGCCACCGAGAGCGTGGAGACGTAGTGGAGGGGAACGGCGCGTGCCGCGGCCAGGCGCAGCAGCTGCCGGGTGGACTCGGTGTTCGCCGCACGCAGGGTGCCGTACTCGCGCAGGATGCTGACCGTCGCCGCGTTGTGGAAGAACGCGTCGCAGGTGTCGGCGAGTTCGCCGAGGACGTCCGGCCTCAGGCCGAGGCCGGGGCGGGCGAGGTCGCAGGGGACGGCGGTGACGCGCCGGCGCACCGCCTGCGGGAGTGCGAGGTCGTGGTGTTCCAGGGCCCGGTCGAGGCGGCGTTCGGCCTCGCCGGTGGTGCCCGCGCGAACGGCGCAGACGATCTCGGCTGCCGTGGCCGTGAGGAGTTCCGCCAGCAGGTGCGCGCCGACGAAGCCGGTGGCTCCGGTCAGCAGGATGCGCCGGGGAACGGCCGGGCCGCGCCGCGTGCCCGGACGGACGTCCGGATCGAGGACGGCGTCGTCCAGCAGGGGCGCCGGGAGACCGGCCGGGGTGGTTGACCGGCCGTCGGGCAGGGGCGCCGGGAGACTGGCCGGGGCGGTTGGCCGGCCGTCGAGCAGGGGCGCCGGTAGACCGGCCGTTGGGGTGGTTGACCGGTCGTCGAGCAGGGGTACCGGGAGACCGGCCGGGGTGAGCGGCCGGTCGTCGAGGAAGCGGGCGAGTTCGGCCGGGGTGGGGTACTGGAAGAGCCAGGCGACCCGGATGTCGCGGTCGAGTTCGATGCCGATCCGGTTGGCGACCTGGATGGCCTGGAGGGAGTGTGCGCCCAGGTCGAAGACGTCGTCGGCGGCGGTGACGGCGGCGTTTCCCAGGGAGCGCTGCCAGATGCCGACGATGCGCTCCAGCGGGCTGCCGGCGGTGGGGGCCTCGGGGTGCACGGGTGTGCGCAGCGCCTGCCGGTCGATCTTGCCGGATCCCGTGCGGGGCAGGTGGTCGTGGAGTTCGACGGCGGAGGGGATCATCGCCGCCGGCAGCCTCGTGCGCAGGTGAGCCCGCACCTCGGCGGCGGAGGGGGCCGGTGACCCGGCGACCAGGTGGGCCACCAGGCTTCGGCTGCCGTCGGGCAGGGTCTGTCCGACGACCGCGGCCGCGACGACGCGCGGGTGGGTCAGCAGGGCGTTCTCGACCTCGGCGGGATGCACCCGGTGCCCACTGATCTTGAACTCGTCGTCCGCCCGGCCGCGGAAGCGCAGTCGCCCGTCCTCGCCGACGTGCACCAGGTCACCCGTGCGGTAGGCGCGAGGTCCTCCGGGCAGTGCGGCGAGGGAGGCGAACCGGGCGTCCTCCGCGGGCCCGGCGCCTCGGTAGCCGAGGGCCAGGTTGTCGCCGAGGAGATACAGCTCCCCGGCGACGACGGCGGCCCGGGTGCCGGGCAGCGGCAGTCCGATGGGTACGTCGCCGGGGGCGAGCGCGGGATCGTGCAGGTCGGCGACCGTGGCGACCACCGTCGCCTCGGTCGGGCCGTACGTGTTGAACAGCGCGACCGACGTGCCGACGGCCTTGCGCCAGCGCTCCGCCCGTTCGGGCAGCGCCGGCTCACCGCCGATGACGACGGCGCGTACCCCCGCGGGCAGGACGGCTGTGCCGGTCGAGAGGGTGCAGGCCAGTTCGTGCCAGTAGGCGGTGGGCAGGTCCAGGACACTGATGTCGAGGCGTGCGCAGTCGGCCAGGAACCGCGGGACCGACTGCGTCATCTCGTCGGTCCGGATGACGAGGGTGGCGCCCGCGCACAGGGTGAGAAACAGTTCCTCCACGCTGGCGTCGAAGTGCAGCGGCGCGAACTGCAGCACCCGGTCCTCGCGGCGCAGGCCGTAGCGCCGGGTGGCACCCGCCACGAAGTGCGCGAGGGCGCCGTGGCCGATCTCGACGCCTTTGGGGCGACCGGTGGAGCCGGAGGTGTGGATGACGTAGGCGGGGTCGTGCGGTGCCGGCCATGGCGGGACCGGCCGTGGCGGGGCCGGGCCCCGGGCGGGCGCGGGTTCCGGTTCGTCGGCAGCGAGGACGGGCGTACCCGCGAAGGTGCCCGCACCGGCGCGGGTGGTGATGACCAGTGCGGGTGCGGCCTCGCTCATCAGCAGCGCGGTCCGCTCGGCCGGGGCGGCCGGGTCGACGGGGCAGTAGGCCGCGCCCGACAGCAGCACGCCGAGGATCGCGGTGACGGCCTCGGTGCCCCGGGGCAGTGCCACGGCCACCAGGTCGCCCCGGCCGACGCCCCGGGAGGCCAGACGGCGGGCCGTGCCGCGGGCGCGGCGGAAGAGCCGGGCGTAGGTGAGGCGTTGCCCCGCGTGCTCCACGGCGACGGCCGTGCCGCGCCGGGCGGCGTGGTCGGCGATGAGACTCAGGACGGGGCGGGCGGGAGCGGGCAGCGGACCACCGTCCAGAACCGTCACGGCGGCCGGTGGATCGGGATGGTGGCGGCCCGGGCTCACGGCAGGGTCGGGCGCCGGGTGCGGGGCGCTGCGGGGGGCGGGGCTCACCGGACGGTCCAGGGCCGGGCGCGGGGAGCCGTCGAGGACGGGACCCACCGAACGGTACGGGGCCGGGCGCGGGGAGCCGTCAGGAGCGGGACCCACCGAACGGTACGGGGCCGGGCGCGGGGAGCCGTCGAGGACGGGACTCACCGGATGGGCCCGGGCCGGGTGCTGGGCACCGTCGAGGACGGGGCTCACCGGACGGTGCGGGGCCGGGCCGAGGGGGGTGTCGGGGGTCGTCATCGCCTCGTCGAGCAGGGCGAGCAGGCCCTCTTGGAAGACGGCGACGTCCGTCTCCCCGTACAGGCCGGGGTTGGCGTCCACCGCGATGCGCAGGCCGGTGCCGTCGAAGCGGTCGTACACGTTGACCGCGAGGTCGTCCACGGGGCCCGCGGACACGTTGTGGACGGTGCTGGCGTGCCCGGCGAACCGCAGGTCGTACGCGAACGGCATGATGTTGACGCCGGGTCCGGAGAGCCGGCGTCCGCCGCCCACCAGCCTCAGGTCGCGACGCAGTTGCTCGTAGCGGTAGCGCTGGTGCGGCAGGCCGGCGCGCAGTTCGCGGGAGACGCGGCCGGCGAGGTCGCGCGGGCTGTCGCCCGCGCGGACGGCCACACGCAACGGCAGGATGTTGCGGACCATGGCCGGTACGCGCAGCGACACGGAACCGAGGCGGCCCATCGCCGGCAGGCTCAGGACGATCTCGGGCGCTCTGGTGACGCGGTGCAGCTGGGCCACGGTCGCCGCGAGCAGGACCTCGGACCAGGTCACCGACAGCTCACGGGCCACCGCGCGCAGGGCGTCGGCCCGGGCCGCGTCCAGGTCGGTGACGCGGCGGAGGAAGGTGCGGGAGGGCAGCGCGGAGCGGCCCGCCGGGGTGGCCACCGGGGGCCGGTCCGCGAAGCGGTCGCTCCAGTAGGCGCGGTCCTCGGCGTGACGGGCGGATGCCCGGTAGGCGGCCTCCTCCGCGCGCACGGCCTCCAGGGATCCGAAGCCGCTGCCGGGGACGGGTGCCCCCGCCATGAGGGCCGTGTAGACCTGGGCCACCCGGCGGGCCACCAGGGAGAGGCCGAAGCCGTCGAGGGCGATGTGGTGGACGCGGTGGTACCAGAGGTACCGGTCGCCCGCCGTCCTCAGCAGGGCGTGCCCGAAGACGGGGTCGCGGGTGAGGTCCACCGCACGGGCCAGGTCGGCGGCCATCCAGGCGAGGGCGGCGGCGTGCGGGTCCGGCTCGCCGGTGAGGTCGGCCGTGTACAACTGCCATGCCGGGCAAGGCTTTTCGACCTCCCAGGGCCGGCCTTCGCCGTCCACGGCGTACACGACGTTGAGGGCCTCGGTCTCGGCGACCACGTGACGGAGCGCGGCGCCGAAGGTTCCGGCGTCCACCGGGCCTTCGACGCGTACGTACTCGGCCGTGTTGTAGGCGGGGCTGCCGGGGTCGAGTTGCTGGCCGGTCCAGATGCCTTCCTGGGCGGCCAGCAGCCGGTGGCGGCGCACGGGCTCAGGTGTCGGCACGTGCCGTACCTCCCCGCCGTTCGTCCAGCAGCCGCCACCACTGGGCGAAGGAGGTGCGTTCGGCGAGGTCCACGAAGCTGACGTCCGCGCCCGCGGCCTGCCAGCGTTCGAGCAGGGTGACGATGCGCAGCGAGTCGAGTCCCGCGCTCAACGGGCTTTCCTCCAGGTCGACTTCTTCGGGCCGCAGATACAGGAACTCCGCGAGGTCGGCGCGGAAGCTTTCGGGGGTGAGGGGTTCAGGCATGGGTTCTCTCTGTTTCGGTGTTCCCGCACGGCCAGTGCCGGTGTACCCGCACGGCCTGTGCCGGTGTACCCGCACGGCGTGTGTCGGTGTTCCCGCACGGCGTCGTCGGCGGCGTCAGTTGACCTGGCGGGCGAAGCCGCTCCAGAAGCGGTCCCGCAGTTCGCGGCGGAGGATCTTGCCGCTGGGGTTGCGCGGCACGCGGTCGATGAACTCGTAGGCCGACGGCAGCTTGAACGCCGCGAGGCGCGGGACCAGGTAGGTGTGCAGGTCCCGTGGGGTCGGACCGGTCCCGGGTGCCGGGACGACGAACGCGTGGACCCGTTCGCCCCAGCGCTCGTCGGGTGCGCCGACGACGACCGCCTCGGCCACCTGCGGATGGCCTTCCAGCGCGTGCTCGATCTCGGCCGGGTAGACGTTCTCGCCGGCGACGAGGACGGCGTCCTTGATCCGGTCACGGATGAAGAGACAGCCGTCACCGTCGATGTACCCGGCGTCGCCGGTGTGGATCCACCCGTCGACCAGGGTCTGCGCGGTCTTGTCGGGCAGGCCCCAGTACTCCACCATGCGGGCCGGGGTGTGCAGACACACCTCGCCCGTCTCGCCCGGCGGCAGCTCCCTGCCCTCGCCGTCGATCACCTTGACCCGGACGCCCGGATAGGGGCGACCGGCGGCCTGCATGCGGGGGCCGCCCCTGACATGGTCGGCCGGCGGGAGACAGACGGCGGTGTTGCCGGTCTCGGTGAGCCCGTAGATCTGCGCGAACTCGCAGCCCAGCACGGCGAGACTCTCCTCCAGCAGGCTCTCGGAGATCGGCGAGCCCCCGTAGACGGTCTTGCGGAGGGTGGTGAAGTCCCCGGTGCCGACCCCTGGTTCGGTGAGCATCATGCGGAGCATGGCGGGCACCACGCAGGCCGTGGTGATGCCGAGGCCGCGGATCAGGTCGACGGCTGGGCGAGCGGCGAAGGTGCGCATCACCACGATGGTCGTCCCCGCGTTGAGGTTCTGCGTGGCCCACCACAGCCCGCCGATGTGGAAACCGGGGATGCCGACGAGGGCGATGTCGCCCTGCCGCCAGTCGATCCAGTCGAGGCCCTCGCTCGCGAGGGCCTCGCGGACGGCGAAGAAACTGCGGTGGGCGAGGACGACTCCCTTGGGGAGTCCGGTGGTGCCGCTGGTGTAGAGCTGTGCGACGGCGGTGTCGGCGGTTGCGTCCGCTTCCGTCTCGCTGTCCGGGTGTGCGGCCTTCCACCGCGCGAAGTCCGGCCCGAGGGGGACGACCGTCCCGGGCGGCGCGGTGGGCATGCCGTCGACGACCGGGGCGAACTCGTCCTCCAGGAACAGGAGTCGGGTACCGGAGTCCCGGAGGATGTGGCTCACCTCGGGTGCGGTGAGCCGCCAGTTGACGGGCACCAGGACGGTGCCGCTCTTGGCGCAGCCGAAGAGGATCTCGTAGTAGTGCTCGGACTCCTTGCCCTGGTAGGCCACGCGGTCACCCTCGGCGAGGCCGGCGGCCCGGATCGCGTGGGCGATGCGGTTGCTCTCGCGGTGCAGTTCACCGTACGACAGGCTGCGGCCCTCGCAGAGCACGGCCGGGGTGCCGGGCCGGCGGTCGGCGTGGAAGCGGATGGTCTGGACGAGCGTCTCCATGGCGGTCCCTTGTCGATGGCTCAGCGGACGTCGACGAACGCGAGCGTCACCTCGCCGTCGCACCGGCCGCCGTCGGCGTCCCAGTAGCGGTAGGAGGTGTCGGCGTGGAGGAAGGGTCTGCCGCCGCCGGGTTCACGCCGGCTGACGGACCGGATCACCATCTCCCCGGAGAACGAGCGGGGGTCGACGGGGCGCCGGTAGGTCCCCGCGAATCGGGTGATGAGGATGTCCGGGAGCTGGCGGCGCCAGAAGTCCTCCAGGGTCCAGTCCCGGAAGGCGGCGAGGAGTCCTTCCTGTACGGACTTGGCGACCAGGTAGTACATCATCTGGTTGTAGGCGATGTTGGCCTCGACCGAGTTCAGGTGGCCGGTGTCGTCGATGTAGCAGGACTCCGGGATGGCGAAGCCACAGCGTGCCGAGGCGTGTTCGGGTCCGGCGGCGACGTCGGCGGACTTCAGGTACCTGCAGTGCTCCTTGTACGGCAGCAGGACCCGGGCGAGCAGCTCGGTGTCCGTGGCGTACGAGCGGTCCACGGCGGGTGTGGTCATGGCAGCCGTATCCCGTCGTGCAGCTTGCGCCCGTCGTGGACGGTGACGCGGTGGGAGACGGCCGGCTCCGGGGTGGTCGTGTGCCGGGCGCGGTGGACGAGGCTGCGGTTGTCCCAGATCAGCAGATCGCCCTGCTCGAAGGTCTGCAGATGGATGCCGTCGTGCTCGAAGGTGTCGTCGAGCTGGCCGGTGGCCTCCAGGAGGCGCCCGAGCAGTTGCTCGTCGAGCGGCCGGCCGTCGGCGTCCTCGATGCCGACGGTGAAGCCCTCGCTGATGTACAGGACCGTTTCGCCGGTGAGCGGATGGACGAAGGTGGTGGGCTGTCTGACGGCCGGTGTCCTGCGCTCGACCTCGTCGACGATCTCGGAGAGGGGGCGGTAGACGTCGTGCGGGCGGATCTTGAAGTACTTGCGGACCGAGTGGCGGCAGTACGTGCCGGCGATCTCCTTCTTCAGGCCCTCGGACAGGCTGTCGTACGCGCGGCCCATGTCGATGAAGTAGGTGCCGCGGTTCTTCTCGGGGACGACCTGCGGGTGGATCAGGGTGATGCCGAAGGGGTCGGGCATGAACTGGTAGTCGGCGTGCCAGAACGCGCCCGTCCTCGGCACGCCTATCTGCCTGCCGTTCTCCGGGACGTTGGAGGAGACGAAGATCTCCTCGAACTCGGGGTGGTGATACATCGGCTCGTAGTAGGTCTCGGGACGGCCGAGGCGCCTGCCGAGGTCGAGGAACTGCCGGGGCGAGAGGTGCTGCCCCTTCAGTACGGCGATCTTCCTGGTGTAGACGGTCCGCTTGAGCGCCTCGACGTCCGCGTCGGACGCGTCGGCGGGGTCGAAGCCCTCGACGGTGGCGCCGAGGGATCGGCCGGGGTGTTCGGTGATCTTCATGGGGTTCTTCCTTCTCGGAGGGTCAGGCGCCTTTCCTGGCGTCGATCAGTGCCGCGGTGCCGCCGAGGGTGAGGGTGGGGCGCAGTTCGCTGTCGTGCACCGTCACGCCGAGGTCGCGCTCGATGCGGATGCTGATGTCGACCATCGTGAGCGAGTCGACGTCCAGTTCGGCGAACGTCGCCTCGGGGCCGAGGCGGCCGGCCGGGACGTCGTGCAACTTGGTGAGGATGCTGATCAGTCGGTCGTAGGTGGTGGTGCTCATCGGGTCGTCGTGTCTCCTCGGTCGTTCGGGTCGGCGGGCAGGTGAGCGAGTGCGGGCCAGGTCAGCAGGCAGGAGCCCCAGGTGAGGCCGCCACCGAACGCGGTGAGCAGCAGCCGGTCGCCGGCGCGGACGGCCTGCCGGGCGGCGGCGTCGGCCAGGGCCAGCGGGATGGACGCGGCACCGGTGTTGCCGACGGAGCCGACGTTGGTGACACAGCGTTCCCTGGGCAGAGCGAGGTCGTCGGCGACGGAGTGCAGGATGCGCAGGTTGGCCTGGTGGGGTACGAAGTGGTCGACGTCGCCGGTCTTCCACCCCGCTTTGCTCAGGACGGCGCGCGCGGACCCGGCCATCCGGGTCACGGCGTGGCGGTAGACCTCGTTGCCGCGCATGGCGAAGTGCCGCTCGTGGCGCTGCACTTCATCGCCGCTGGAACGCTGGCGGGAGCCGCCCGCGGTGATCGTGATCAGGTCTTCGTGCGCGCCGTCGCTGCCGAGGTCGAACGCGCCGACCGCGCCGGGCTCGCCGGCCCGTCCCGCTCGCAGGACCACGGCTCCCGCGCCGTCGCCGAAGATGATCGCGTTGGCCCGGTCCAGCGGGTCCACGATGGTGGAGTAGGTGTCGGCGCCGATGAGCAGGACCCGTTCGGCGACGCCGGCGGTGATGAGGCCCGTGGCGGTGGCGAGACCGTACACGAAGCCCGTGCACACCGCTCCGACGTCGAAGGCCGCGGCTCCGGCCAGGCCGAGCCGAGCGGCCACGGCGGGGGCGGTCGCGGGGCAGGGGCGGTCCGGCGTCGTGGTGGTGACGATCACCGCGCCGACCGGGCCGGCTCCGGCATGGCGCAGGGCACGGCGCCCCGCCTCCACGGCCAGGTCCGAGGTCGCCTGGCCCTGCTCGATGACGTGGCGGCGGCTGATTCCGGTACGGGTGCGGATCCAGGCGTCGTCGGTGTCTAGCCGCTCGGCCAGTTCGTCGTTGGTGACGACACGGGGCGGCACCCAGCCGGCGAGGCCGCACAGGACGGCGGCGGGTGGACCGGGGGCGTCGGTGGGCATGGCTGCTCTCCGGGGGACGAGTTCGGGCCGGGTGCCCGCAGCGGTGCGGGGCCGGGGGTGGTGCGGCGGGGGTTGCGAGCCAGGTGGCACGAGCGGATCCGGGGGTGGTACGGCGGGACGGCGTGGGCCTCGGGGGGCGCCCGGTCGGAGCGGGGGGGAGCGGCCGGTGGTCTACGGGCCCGTGGTCGTCGCGCGTACGGTGAGGGTCAGCGGTACCCCGCAGGCGATGCCGGCCGCTATCGCGAACACCGCGGCCCTTATGCCGGTCAGCGCGGTGCCGTCCGCCGCCTGCGGGCCGACCGCGCCGGCCAGGGCGACCAGCACCGCGAGCCCCACCGCGCCACCGACCTGGAGGCTGGTGGAGGCGAGCCCCGAGGCCACGCCCTGGTCGCCGGGCGCGACTCCGGCGGCGGCGGTGATCCACATACCGGTCCAGGCGGCCCCCTGCCCCAGGCTCAGCAGGACGATGCCCGGTAACAGCAGGGGGTACGGGCCGTGCCGTGTGAGGGCGAGACCGAGGGCGGCGGCTCCGGCCGCGCCGAGGACCATGCCGCCGACCAGCATCCGGCGTACGCCGACCAAGGCGACCGCCCGCTCCCCCGCCTGGGTGCCCGCGGCGACCACCACGGCCGGCACCAGGAAGGCGAAGCCGGTCGCGAACGCGCTGTAGCCGCGCACGGATCGGAAGTACAGGGTCAGGAAGTAGGGCAGGGAACCGAAGGTGGCGCTGTAGACCGCCGTCACCGCCATCGCCCTGACGAGCCCGCGGTGTCCGAACAGCCGCGTGGGCACGAGCGGATGACGCGACCGCGTCTCGACGAGCGCGAAAAGCGCCAGCAGGGTCAGCGAGAGCACCGCGCTCACCACGACGGACACGCCGCTCCACCCGGCCTCGGGCGCGTGCACCAGCAGGAACACCAGCAGGGCGATGCCCCCGGTCCCCGTCAGCGCGCCCGTCAGGTCGAAGCCGCGCACTCCGGTCCGCGGGGCGTCCGGGGGGAACAGCACCCAGCCCGCCCAGGCGATCGCCGCCGCCACGGGCACGTTGACGAAGAACACCGACGGCCAGCCGAACGCCTCCACCAGCACCCCGCCGAGCAGGGAGCCGAAACAGAGACCGCCGGCCCCCGCGGCTCCCCACACCGCCAAGGCCCGGTTCCGCTCGGGCCCTTCGGCGTAGATCGTGTTGATCAGGGACAGGGTGGCCGGGAACAGCAGGGCGCCGCCTATGCCCTGGACTGCGCGCACGGCGACCAGCACCGCCGGCGCCTCAGCGAACCCTCCCAGCAGCGAGGCACCCGCGTAGAGCAGCGCCGCGGCGGCGAACGTCCGGCGCCTGCCCAGCAGGTCCGTCGTCCGGCCGCCCAGCAGCAGGAAACCGCCGGTCGTCACGACGTAGGCGCTCACCACCCACTGCAGGTCGTGCCCCGAGAACCCGAGTCCGGTGCCCATGTCGGGCAGCGCCACGTAGACGATGTTGAAGTCGAGGGCGATGACCAGTTGAGCCAGCGCCAGGACGAGCAGGGGCATTCGTGCCGGCATCGCCCGGTCCCCCTCACCAGCAGAAAAGTAGAACAACGGCGATCAGATACCTGTTGTGTCGATCAGTTCGTCGAGAACCGGCGGTGCGGAAGCGCCGGTTGCTCTTCCGGGTTTTGCAGGCGGGTCACCCGTCATCCATCAGCCGCCTGACTTCTGAAACGAGTGCCACCAGTGCCCGGCGTTCCGGGACAGTCGTTTCCGGATGCCAGAGGTCCACGAGGAGACAGGTGCGCGGACGGTCGCCGCCGTTGCGCGCCGCGTGCTCGAAGGAGTAGTCGAAGAGCAGGCAGTGACCTTCCTGCCAGGCGCGGGTCTCACCGGCGACGGTGAGGCCGCACCCGTCGGGGATGTCGACGGCGAGATGCAGGTTGATGCTGAAGTTCCACAGATCACAGTGCGGAGCGATGGACGCACCGGGCAGCAGGGTCGAGAAATGGCATTCCAGGAGAGGGCAGATCTTCTCCGTGTCGACGGCGTACTCCTGGATCACCTTGTGGGCGGTGGGCACGATCGCGGCCGTTTCCGCCACCATGGCACCGTCGCGATACACGTGAAGGGCCCGCCAGTCCTCCTGCCGCATCAGGTAGTGCGCGTAGTCGGAGAACGACTCTGGGTGGGCCCTCCAGGCGGCATCCAGTTCGGCTTTGATGACCGGATGGGCGGATTCCAGAGCCGCGACGACCGGTGCCAGTTCCGGATGGGCGCGCGGCTCGTGCCACGGGGTGGCGGACAGACCCGGCAGGATCCACTTCGCCCCCCTCTGGAGCGGATGCCTCGGACCGCCTCCTCCAAGTTCCAGCATCCGTTCCACCCTGCGGAGCGATCCCGCCCCGTGCTCGCTTCTGATCCGCGCGAACGCGTGCTCTGTCTCGGGTGTCATAGGCCCTCCTGGCTGCTGCCGCGACCGCGCGTCGTACCGCGCCGTCGCATCAGTAGTCGGACGGGACACCGAGTGAGTTCCCGCCGGTTCCGGTCACTTGGCGGCACGGACGCCGGTGGCGGCGGACACGAGACGGCAGGCCCCGCGGGGGCGGTGCCACCCCCTCCCCCTGCGTCCGCGGGGACGACACCGGGCGCCAACTCCTCACCTCTGCCCAGGAGAACGGTGCCGGCGCCAACCCCTCGCCCCTGCCCACGCGAACGGTGCCGGCGCCACCCCTACGGCACTGCCCAGGGGTGGCGCCGGCCGGGTCGGCCTCAGGCCGCGGCGGTGGCCCGGGCGGGTGTACGGCGGCCGGGCGCCGCCTCCTCCGCGCTCGCATCGGCGAGTTCGGCCTCGGCGAGCAGAGCCGTGAGGGTCGTCCGGGCGCGGGCCACGCGGGACCGGACCGTGCCCACGGGGCAGCCGCCCAGCCGGGCCGTCTCCTCGTAGGACAGCCCCAGCAACTGGGTCAGGACGAACGCCTCACGACGTGTGTCGGGGAGCCTGTCCAGCAGGTCGAGGAGTGCGACGCCGTCGTCGAAGCCGGGCAGACCGCTCGGCTGGGCGTGCTCGACGGCCAGTTGCCAGTCCTGGGTGTCCGCCGTCCGGGGCCGGACGGCGGCGCGGCGGTAGCTGTCGGCGACCGCGCAGCGGGCGATGGAGAGCAGCCAGGTACGGGCCGAGGCGCGTCCCTCGAACCGGTGCAGGCTGTCCAGGGCGCGCACGAAGGTGTCCTGGGCCAGATCGTCGACGTTCTGGGGGTCGGCGCCCAAATAGGCGACGTAGCGCAGCACGTCGGCGTGCAGGGCGCGCGCGAAGCGGTCCGCCGCGTCCGGGTCACCACTTCGGGCGGCCAGCGCCCAGGTGGTTGCCGACGCGTCCGCCGAGGTCCTCCGCGTTCGCGGAGCGGGCAGGACAGAAGTGATCACGAGATGTCCTTCTCGGGTCATCCGGAGCCCGGCCCGTCGTGGGGCCACGGCTGTCCGGCGAGTGGGGTGCGGCCGTACGGGTGGTACGGCGGTGCCCGGGGCGCGCGCCGACTCGTGTGCGGGCACGCTCGGCAGGAGCGGCTTGGCGCACGGCCGGCACGGTCCTCTCAACGCCGGGCGGCGACTTGGCGCACGGCCGGCAAGGTCCTCTCAGGGCCGGGCGGCGACTTGGCGCACGGCCGGTGAGGTGCTCCGAGGCCGGGCGCGCACGCCCGCCGGGAGACGAAGAGGAGGAGAGCCCCGGTGGATCCGGCTGTCTCAGGCGACAGCGGCACCCACGGGCGGACCTCGCGAGATGATCGCGTAACCGAGAAGGAGCCGGGGCAGGGGCGGGCGGCCGGTGTCGTCGCCCCGCCGTACGGACGGACGGCACTGTGGCACGGGCAGCGCCAGCAGCATGCGCAGGGGTGCCACCAGGCGGGCGGCCATGGCCCGCAGGATGCGGAAGACCGCGCGTTCGCCGTACGCGAGCCACAGGCCGCACAGGACGGCGGCGAGCAGGTGGGCGGCGAACATGCCCAGCCCGGCGGCGCCGTCCATGCTGTGCGCGCCGTGCATGCCGGGGCCGCCGAGTGGCATGGAGCCCGCCCCCGCGTGTCCCGTGCCCGGCATGTTCATCGCGTCCATAGGCATCGCGCCCGTATGCGCGGAGCCCATGTGCGCTGACTCCATGGGCGCAGCGCCCATGTACATCGAGCCTACGTGGAGCGCGCCCACGTGCACGGCGCCCGTGTGCATGGCGCCCATGTGCATGGCGCCCATGTCATGTGCCGGGCCGGACGACGAGTGTGCCTGCGCCAGGGAGAAGGTCTCGTGGAGCGCCGTCTGCGCCGCGACCACCGCGGCCACGATCAGCGCGTGTCCGCGCTCGCGGCCGGCGAGGCACCAGCCCCCGGCGCCCGTACCGGCGGCTCCCGCCGCCATGGCCCACCAGGGCACCGGGACACCGGACATCAGCTCGTGCCCGAGGGCGGCGAGCAGCACGCAGGCGACGGCGAACACACCGGCCCGCAGCGTGCGGCACCATCCACTGACAGTCATGACTCGCCCATCTTCGCACCCGTGGCCCGGTCGTTGTCAGGGGGTACGTACGGATACGGGCCTCCGGACTCGACCGGGACGGGTGACACATGCCACACCGGTGCGGCGGGAACTCGGCGGGCCTCGGCGACGACTTCTGGCATGCGACGGCTTCTGCGCGGTTCACGGCCGATGAAGCGCATCCGGAGGACAACTGCGCTCAGAACGCGACCGTTCCAGGCCGGACCACGACGGCCGGCAGCTTCACCGGGCCACTGCGGCTGAACGTCAGGGTGAAGGAGACGAGGTCTCCCGCACGCCACTGACCGGCCGGGACGGCCACGGTCAGATCGACTCCGTGAGGCGACATGGAAAGGCTCTCCCCCGCCCCTATCCCGACCGAGTCGACTGGGATCCGGTAGGCCGTCGCGCCGCTCCCCATGCGGTGGCCGCTCAGGTGGACGCCACCGGGCGCGCCGGACGACGTGACGCCCACCAGCCGGTCGGAAGAGCCGCCCTCGTTGGTGATGCGGAAGAAGGCGGCCGTCTCGGCGGACCCGGCGATCGGGAGGAGCACCCGTCCTTCGGTGACGCGTACGCGGGGCGGGCTGCCGGCGTTGCCCGTGCCGACCCAGGCCGTCAGCGCCGCCAGGGCCACGCTCGACGCGGCGACGGGCACGAGCGCGGCGAGCAGGCTGTCGGTCAGCCGCCGGCGCTCGGCGAGCCGGGCGGACAGGCGGACGAGGAGTCCGGTCACCGGTGACCACCCCCCTGCTCCCGCCGCCCGGGTGCCGGGGCGGTCCGCGGCTGCCAGGCCCGCAGGCGCAGGCTGTTGCCCACGACCAGGACCGAGCTGGCCGACATGGCGGCCGCGGCCACCATGGGGGTGAGCAGACCGGCCATGGCGAGCGGCACGGTGACGACGTTGTAGCCGAAGGCCCAGGCCAGGTTGGTCCTGATCGTGCCGAGTGTGCGCCGGGCGAGCCGGACGGCGTCCCCCAGGGCCTCGATGTCGCCGCTCACGAGCGTCAGGTCGGCCGCCCCGATGGCCACGTCCGTACCGCTGCCCATGGCGATGCCCAGATCGGCGGCGGCGAGTGCGCCGGCGTCGTTCACGCCGTCGCCGACGACCGCGACCCGGCCGCCCCCGTCCCGCAACCGCCGTACCAGGGCGGCCTTGTCCTCGGGCGTGCAGCGGGCGTGCACGTCGTCGATGCCCAGTGTGCCGGCCACGGCCTCGGCGGGTGCCTCGCGGTCGCCGGTGGCGAGCACCGGGCGGATCCCGAGCCTGCGCAGCCGGTCGACGGCACGGTAGCTGCCGGGCCGCACGGCGTCCCCGACCTCGATCAGTGCCTGTGCCACGCCGTCCACGCGGACGAGCACCGCAGTGTGCGCGGCCCGTTCGGCGGCGGTGAGGGCGTCGGCCAGCTCGGCCGGCAACGCGCCGTCGGGCACCAGCACCTCCACCGTACGGCCGGCCACGCGGCCGCGGACCCCCTGGCCCGGCGTGGCCGTGAAGTCCTGCACGGCAGGCAGCGGCTGCTCGGGGGCCGAACGCCGGGCGTGTGTGGTGACGGCGCGCCCGAGGGGGTGCTCCGAGCCCTGCTCCACCGCACCGGCCAGGCGCAGCACCGCCTCCCGGCCGAGCCCGTCCGGGGCGGCCGTGACCCGTGCGACGGTCATGTGACCGCTGGTCAGCGTGCCCGTCTTGTCCAGGACGACCGTGTCGATGTGCTGGAGTGCCTCCAGCGTCCGCGGACCGCTGACCAGCACGCCGAGCTGGGCTCCGCGGCCCGTGGCGGCCATGAGGGCGGTGGGCGTGGCCAGACCGAGAGCGCACGGGCAGGCCACGACGAGTACGGCCACGCATGCCGTGACCGCCGCCTGCGGGTCGGCCCCGGCCCCGAGCCAGAAGCCGAGCGTGGTCACGGCCAGGGTCAGCACGACGGGTACGAAGACACCGGCGGTGATGTCGGCGAGCCGCTGTGCCCGCGCCTTGCCCGCCTGGGCCTCCGTCACCAGGCGGGTGATCCGGGCCAGTCGGGTGTCGGCCCCGACCGCCGTGGCGCGCACGACCAGCAGACCGCCGGCGTTGACCGCACCGCCGGCCAGCGCCGAACCGGGTACCACCTCGACGGGGTCGCTCTCGCCGGTGACGAGCGAGAGGTCCACGGCGGAGCTGCCCTCCACCACGCGGCCGTCGGTGGCGACCCGTTCACCGGGACGCACGACGAAGACCTGCCCCACCCGCAGCCGCCCGACGGGGACCGAGCGTTCACCCTGCCCGTCGCGTACGCACACCTCCTTGGCGGCCAGTTCGGCGAGCGAGCGGAGGGCCGCTCCGGTCCCCCGCCTGGCCCGCGCCTCCAGATGGCGTCCCGTCAGCACGAACAGCGGGACTCCGACCGCGGCTTCCAGGTAGACGTGCGCGGCGCCGTCCGACGCGGACGGCAGCAGGCTGAAGGGCATCCGCATGCCGGGGACGCCCGCTCCGCCGAAGAACAGCGCGTACGCCGACCAGGCGAAGGAGGCCACGACGCCGAGCGAGACGAGCGTGTCCATGGTGGCCGTGGAGTGGCGCAGTCCGCGCACCGTTCGGGTGTGGAAGGGCCAGGCGCTCCACACCGCGACCGGGGCCGCGAGCACGAAGCACAGCCACTGCCAGTCGCGGAACTGCAGGGCCGGGACCATGGACAGCACCAGGACGGGGACGGCGAGCAGCGCCGTGACGACGAGCCGTTCGCGTTCCTGCCGGCCGGCCGTCCCCGCCCCGTCCGCGCCGCCCGCCGTTCCGGCGCCCGGCGTTCCGGCGCCCGCCGTTCCGTCGTCCGGCGTCTCGTGGCGGCCCACGGGCGCGGGGGGCTCGGGCAGCGCCGCCGTGTACCCCGCCTGTACGACGGCGGCGACGAGGTCGTCCGGTGGGACGTGCGCCGGATGGCTGACACGGGCGCGCCCGGTGGCCAGGTTGACGGTCGCCGTGACCCCGTCGAGCTTGCCGAGCCTCTTCTCCACCCGCCGTACGCAGGCGGCGCACGTCATACCGCCGACCGTCAGGTCCGTGACGGCGGGCGCGGTGGCCGGTCCGGCGCCCATCACTCGCCGCCGCCGTGCATCCCGGCCATGCCACCCATGCCGCCGCCGTCCCCGCCGCCAGGGCCGTCCCCGCCGCCGCCGTCGTCCCCACCGCCGTCGTCCCCGCCGCCGCTCGTGCCGCCAGCCGTTCCGGTGCCGTCCGGAGTGCCGTGCATACCGGGTGCCACCGGCCCGGCGGCCGATCCCACGGCGTAGGACACCGAGAAGACCAGCACCAGCAGCACCACGAAGCCGCAGAGGGCGGGCGGGGGCGTCGGTGTGCGGGCCATGAGGCCCGCGATGCGGGAGGGGTGTCGGGACTGGGCCATGTCCGGCCTTCCTGGTCGCGTCGAACCGTCGTACGGCGGGGAGCGTGTCCCTGCCGTACCGCTCAGAAGTCGGACGGATCGAGGGCCGGGTTCCGGTACCGGGTCATGGCGTACGCCACAGGGCGCACGAGCGCTCAGACCGCCGGCCGTGGCGCTGTGGCGTGCGTAGCGCACCACGAGGCATGTAGATGCACGCTGAATCAATTGCCCGGCCGCGAGATCCGGCGGCCCTCCCCTGGTCACGGCCCGTTCGCGTGCACGGCGGCGCGATCGGGTGCACGCTGGCCGTGGAGGCGTCTCGAAGGGGTTCGTGCGGAGCGGACGTCGTGAGCCGGCCGCGCACGTCAGGGTGAGAAACGTGATCACTTCCGGAGGACACGCGTTCCCCGCCGCCTGGGAGGAGCACTCATGGGTTCCCGTCCGTCGCCGTCACGCGGCCCGCGCGATCCGGCCCTCGTCGGCCAGACCCTTGTCGTCATCGGGGGCAGCGCGGGCATCGGGCTGGCGACGGCCCGGCTCGCCCGTGCCGAGGGCGCGTCGGTGGTCCTCACCGGGCGGGACCCCGAACGGCTGCGTACCGCGGCCACGGAGGTCGAGGCGATCAGCGCCTCCGCCTTCGACGCCGGCGACCCGGCGCGACTGCGCCGGTTCTTCGAGGAGTTGCCCGTACCGGTCGACCACGTGCTGGTCACGGCCGGGCGCCCGTCCTACGGACGGCTGCTGGACATGGACGCCGAACAGGCGCGCGAGGCGATGAGCGGACATGTCACGCTCGCGCTGGAGGTCGCGCGGCACGTCGCCGGCAGGGTGCGGCCGGGTGGCACACTGCTGCTCCTGGGCGGTACGGGCGCCCGGCGGGTCCGGGCCGGCCTCGGCACCGCTCCCGCGGTCACCGCCGGTCTCGCGCTGGAGCTCGCGCCGGTCCGGGTCAACCTGATCGCGGCCGGGTTCGTCGACACGCCGCTGTCGGCCAGGCTCCTCGGTGACGGACTCGACGCCCGCCGTGAGGAACTGCGCGCGACGCTGCCGATCGGCCGCGTCGTCGTGGCGGACGACGTCGCCGCCCTCGCCGTTCACCTCATGACCAACACGGCACTCACCGGCGCGACCTACGACATCGACGGCGGCCAGCAGTTCGTGGGCTGAGAGCGAAGGGGAACGGCTTGCTCTGGTTCTCCTCGGAGACGGAGGACAGTCGTTCTCCTCGGCGTCGGAGGACAGTTGTACTCCTCGGTGTCGACAACAGTCGCGGGGCAGTGGCGCGCCACCCAGCAGGAATAGCCCGGGAGCACCCTCTGTTGCCGCGAGCATGACCACACAGGAACTCCATGCCGAAGTACTGCGATACACCGCCTTCTCCAGCGATCCCGGCGGCGGGAATCCTGCCGGGGTCGTTCTCGACGCCTCCGGCCTGGACGACGGCGACATGCTGGCCATAGCCGCCGACCTCGGATACTCGGAGTCCGCGTTCCTGACCGCGCCTCCCGAGGGCCTGGCCGGCGACGGCGACGGCGACGGCGACGGCGACGGCGACGGGCGGGCTTACACCATCCGGTACTTCAGCCCCAAGGCCGAGGTGTCTTTCTGCGGTCACGCCACCGTCGCGGCCGCCCTCGCCCTCGCCGAACGGGCGGGCCCCGGCAAGCTCCTGTTCGCCACACGCGCCGGCACCGTGCCGGTGGAGGTCGCCGAGGACGGCGGAACGCTCCGGGCCACGCTCACCAGTGTCGAACCGCGCGTCGAGGAGGCCACCGGTGCCGACGTCGACGAGGCACTCGCCGCGCTCGGCTGGCCCGAGGCCGATCTCGACCCGGCCCTCCCGCCCCGTATCGCGTTCGCCGGCGCCCGCCACCTCGTGCTCGCCGCGGCGACACGGGCCCGTCTCGCGGACCTCGCGTACGACTTCGCACGCCTCGAAGCCCTGATGCACCGCCTGGACCTGACCACGGTCCAGCTGGTGTGGCGGGAGTCGGCCACCGTCTTCCACGTCCGTGACCCGTTCCCTGTCGGCGGTGTCGTGGAGGACCCGGCGACCGGTGCCGCGGCCGCCGCGTTCGGCGCGTACGCCCGCGAGCTGGGCCTGGTGGCCGACGACGCGGTCCTGACCCTGCACCAAGGTGAGGACCTGGGCCGTCCCGGGGAACTCACGGTGACGCTGCGGGCGGGTGACCCGCGCGTCCGGGTCAGCGGCACGGGGACGCGTATCAGCTGAGGCGCGGGCCCTCACGGGAGGGCGGACGCGAGCGTCCCGCTCGTCTCCGCCCTGTCCCGAGCAGGCCGTCCCGACGGTGAACCAGCGCGTCCTGCAAGCCACTTGATGCGGTTACCTTGGACGGGCGATGACTCCTGACGACACGCAGCCGAGCACTCCCGGCCAGGGCGCCGCCACCCCGCACACCCCGCGGCGCGCCGCCGCGCAGCCACCCGAAGCGCGGGCGCCGGGCCGGACCTCGGCCCCGGAGGTGATCGAGGGCGCCGCCGCGCATCTGCTCGCCCTCCTGCACGGCGACCAGCCGGACACCTCGGCCGAGCACCTCGCCTCGTGGCGCATCGCCTCCGCCTTCACCGAGCTGGAGGTCACCCTCACCGAACTCGGCCGCTCCCGCAGGCGCCGGATCCAGGCCGAGATCAGCGCGTTCGGCGAGACCAAGAGCGCCGCGGCGTGGGCGGCGGACCCTCGCTTCGCCGTGACGGCGCAGACGCTGGTCCAGCGCATCGCGTCCGGCATGCGTGTCACCGACGCGCTCACGCTTCCGGTCACCAGGACCCGCAAGCCCGAGGAACGGGCCTCGTTGCAGGTGCAGCTCCTCGATCTGCTGCGCACCGGGGACGCCGACCTGCCGCAGGTGCGGGACAAGTTGGGCATCCCGGCCTCCACGCTGTCCTCCTGGATGCGCAACAACCCGGCCTTCAAGGCCGCCGTCGCCCAGGCCGGCGCGCACGGCACCACCCGCGCCCAGCAGGCCGTTCTCGCCCGGATCCGGATGGGGTCGACGCTGGCCGGTGCGGCGCAGCACACGGGAGTGCATCCGCACCGCATCGCCGCCTGGCGGCGCGACGATCCGGTGTTCGCCCGCACCCTGCAGACGGCGCTCGGCCGCGGCCGGGAGCCGCGGCGGCAGAGCCCACCGGGGCCCCGGCGACAGGGCTGACAAACCGGCGCGCCGCACGGTCCGCCCGCCTCGGCGAGATCCTCGTCACCCGGGTCCGGCCGACCCGGCGACTCCGTCGCCGGGAGCTGCTCCTCAGCCGCGCGGAGCGGTGCGACACGCCCGTGACCAGTCCAAACCTGTATTCGGCCAAAGTTTCGGCGGCGCGAGTGGAGCCGCCGAGGCGTCTCGGCAGGGTATTTGGACGAAAAAACTGAACATACGGCTACAAAGAGGACGGGCTCTAGTGGATCTTGAGGGCTCGGTTTCCGGACGCCGGGCCCTCGTCACGCTTTGCATCCGAACAGCCGTCACAGAGCATGTTCGTGATGTTGCGTCACCTGGTGTCGCTGAGCACACCGCTCACGTTCAGCACCTCGTGGCACTCCTGGGCACGACGGCCCGTGGCGGGTGTGCCCGGCTTCGCGCAGGTGACCTCGGCGGTCACGGTGTCGTTCTCGGTGATCCTGATGGGGGTGACCCAGTGATAGTCCTGATTCCGGAAGGTCTCCAGCGCGATCGTCGTGATCTTGCGTTCTCCGAACTTGAAGGTGAGCACACCTTCGTCGCCCTGGAAGTTGGCCACGACGATGTCGGTGACGCCGAACACCTTGCCCTTGGGCACCGTGTACGTGCCGGTCTTGTCCGACCCGCCGGCGGTCTGCAGGTCGATGGTGGCGGAACTCTGCTGACCACCGCCCGCCGCGCCACCGCCGCCGGTGTCGCCGCCGTTGCCGCCACCGGTGCTGCCGCCGTTGCCGTCGGTCCCCGTGCCGGGGCCCGTGCCCGGCTGTGTGCCCGTACCGCCGCCGGTGCCACCGCCGGTGCCCTGACCGGGCTGGTCCGGGCTGCCGGGGGTCGGGCGCGGCTGGACGACCTCGTCGGCCGCCTCCTTGGCCGCGCTGCGCACGGCCGGCCGTACCAGGGTGAACCAGGCCAGCAGCAGGGCGAGCAGGGCGGCCAGCACGGCGAGCAGCCACTTCGGGAAGACCGGGATCTGGACGAACTCGGCGTCCAGCGTCGTGCGGACGGACCCGGCCTCGGTCCGCTCCCGCTGTTCGGCGTCCTCACCCGTCTCGGCCGCGGTCACGGTGAACGGCCAGACCACGGGACTGCCGAACCACACCGGCTTGCCGGTGCGCACCCGCAGGCCCACCTCCACGGACTCGCCCGGTTCCAGCTGCCGGGTCGCCGGCCGGAACGCGAAGGCCAGCTCCTCCCCCGGCTGCCCGGGCGTGAAGCCCAGCCGCACCGGGCAGTTGCCCTCGTTGCGCAGGGCCAGGCGGTACCGGCCGCGCAGCCAGCCGCGGCGGCGCCGGGGCGCCAGCTCGGCGCGCAACTGCCGGAACTCCTCGATGTGCACCGTGGTCTCGGGCACCCGCACCGCCTCGGGGTGCTC
Source organism: Streptomyces sp. SID486 (assembly GCF_009865385.1). GTDB lineage: Bacteria > Actinomycetota > Actinomycetes > Streptomycetales > Streptomycetaceae > Streptomyces. The sequence continues at coordinate 31,916 of NZ_WWJT01000474.1, forward strand.
CGTGGGCAGCACCCTTACGGCGAGGGGCACTTCGCCGGCCCGTATCTCGGGCGAGCGCGGCGGCTCCAGACGGATCGTCACCGTCTCGGAGGTCCCGGGGTAGAGGGAGACGCGCGCCGGCTCCACCGTGGCCCAGGGCGCGCAGTCGCCGACCACCTCCAGACCGTATGCCTCGACGATGTCGCTGTCGTTGCGGACCGTCAGGGTGGTGGTGGCGATGGCGCCCGGCGTCACCGACACCGCGGGGATGTCGAGACCGGGTGCGCCAGGGCTGGGAGAGGCTGCTGGAGACGTCACACGGTGACGGTATGACGCGGCCCCGCCCCCGCGGAGAGGCGCGAGGGCAAGGCGCCGGGCAGCGCCGGTTCCCCGGACAGCTCTCGCCGGCTCCCGGCCGGACGCGCCACGGCTCCCGGCCGCACCCGCGGATTCCCGGCCGCACGCCCCGCCGCTCCCCGTCGCACCCGCGGTTTCCCGACCGGACGCCCCGCTGCCCCCGGCCGCGCCCGCCGGCCACGGGGCAGACCCGCCGTCTCCCCCGACCCCGCTCGCCGACCACCGGAGGGACACCGCCTTGCCGCGACCGCACTCACCGACCACCGGCCGGACCCGCCGCCGCTTCCGACAGACGGTGGCGGGGCGACGGGCACCGCCGCCCTCAGCCGCCCGCCGAGTTCCACCGCACGATCCGCCGTCCTCCCGACGCGCTTCACGAAAAAGGCTACTGACGACCATGACCTGCCCTCAGGCGAACAGCCCCGCCGCGTCCGCACCCCACTCCTCCGCCGCGCACACGGCCACCCACCCGAACCGCTGGTCGGCGTCCGCCGACCGCCCCAGGCGGGTGTCCGTCACTGTCTATGCCCCCGATCCCGTGCTTCACGTCGGCATCGTCCACCAATTGCGCCAGCGCCCGGAGATAGATCTGGTCGACGACACCGGCGCGGGCGGTGCCGAGGTGTCGCTGGTGGCCGTGGACACCGTGGACGACGAGGCGTCCGCCCTGCTGAACCGGCTGCGTCACAACCCCGGCACCCGCACCGGACTCGTGGTCGGCACGTTCGAGTCGGGGGACGCGCTGCAGCGGGCGATCGAGTCCGGTGTCGCGGCCGTGCTGCGGCGCGCCGAGGCCGACCAGGACCGGCTGCTGAACCTGGTCCTGGCGATCGCCAACGGTGAGGGCGTGCTTCCCGGCGATCTGCTGGCCAAACTCCTCACGCACGTGGGCAGTCTGCAGCGTTCGGCCCTGGACCCCCGCGCCGCGTCGCTGTCCACCCTGACCCCGCGCGAGGCGGAGATGCTGCGCCTGGTGGCCGAGGGGCTGGACACGGGTGAGATCGCCCGCAAGACCGCGTATTCCGAACGGACCGTCAAGAACGTGCTGCACGAGGTCATCACGCGTCTGCAGCTGCGCAATCGAGCCCATGCCGTCGGTTACGCCCTGCGCAACGGGCTGATCTGACCGAGCGGTTCGCGGCCCGGGGCCCGTCGGCCGCCCCTGCCGCTGCCCGAAAGCCCACTCGGCGCTTCCCCCGGATGCGTCCCGCGGGCCCTGCCGCTGCGGCGGCGCCGGCACCGAGGATGGCGAGCGTATGTGCGAAGGCGGTGAGCGGACTGTGAGGTGGGCCGTGACAGGCACGGACGGATCCGGCGGGTGGCGAGACCGCCTCGGGCGGATCGGCATGTCGTTGCTGTTGCTGGTGCCCCTGCTCGCGCTGACCGCCGCCTCCGGGCCCGGTACGGCCGAGGCGGGGCCCCGGGTCGCCGACAGCGCGGACACCCGGATCGCGTACGCGGGCACCCGGCACCGCAGCCTGGGACGCGTGGACAGCACCGGCACCACCTCCAGCACCCCGCTGTTCGGTGCCGGGCCGACCCACTTCGACGTACAGCCCTCTGCGCTCGGGGACCGGTTGGTGTTCGCCAGCCGGCGCGACGAGAGGAAGCCGCAGATCTACCTGCGGGCCCCCGACGGCTCCGTGCTCCGGCTGACCAGCGGCCGCGACGCGGCGCACCCGCGGCTGACCCCGGACGGCAAGGCGGTCGTGTTCGACTCGGCCGAACCCCGCGCCGGCGGCGGCACCCAGCGCGACCTGTGGCTGGTGCGCACCGACGGCACCGGCCTGACCCGGCTGACCGACACCCCCGCGAACGAGGAGTGCCCGACCGTCTCGCCGGACGGGCAGCGCCTTGCGTACTCCGGTGACGCGGACCCGGTCGTGGGGCAGCAGATCTACGTACGCCCCCTCGCGGGCGGGGCGGCGAACCGCGTCACCGACCCGGCGAACGGAACGGCGAGCGAGCCGGCCTGGAACCCGGTGGACGACGAGGAGAACCGGGACGTCATCGCGTACACGGCCACCGCCGACGGCGTGCCCCGGCTGCGCTGGACCAACGGCAGCACGGGCGGCGGCGGGCCGCTGCTGGCCGGTACGCAGGCCGACTGGCGGACCCACGGGGCAGCGTGGCTGCCCGACGGGGACGGTGTGCTGTTCCTCAGCCAGGACCGCCCCTGCACCTGCGAGGGCAACTGGAACCACGTGTTCCAGGTGCCGGCCCACTCCGACAAGGCCCCCGCTCTCGTCCTGAGCGAGGACCGCGAGATCGAGACCGTCACCTGGCTCGGCCCGCAGACCGGCGGCACGGCCGTCGTGGACCGTACGACCGCCCCCGGGCCGCACGGGCCGAACGTGGTGACGCTCCAGGACATCCGCATGGACGGCGCCGACCCGCGCGACCTCGGCCAGACGATCCTCAAGGAGGATCCGGCGGCCGACACCAACACCGACCCGGCCAAGGACCCGCTGTTCCAGCCGGGCGCCACGTTCGACCCGTGGACCGAGCGGCAGAACTACACGCCCGACGGCCGCCGGCTGGTCTTCACCCGCTTCGAGGGCCCGGACAGCGCACGGATCGAACGGATCCTGCTCGCCGACGCCGACGGCACGAACGCGCAGGCCCTCCCGCCGGCCGGGGGCGGGCCACGGGACTGGGACACCGACCCGACCTTCTCCCCCGACGGCAGCTCGCTGGCCTTCACCCGGACGTCGCCCGGCGGCACCGGGGGCACGGCCGGCCCCAGCCGCGTGCTGATCGCGAATGTCGCCAGCGGTGAGATCCGCGGTGAGATCACTCCGCCCGCCGGGCAGGCCCAGGGCAGCGACGCCCAGCCCACCTGGTCCTCGGACGGTACGACCCTGGCCTTCACCCGCACCCAGGTGATCGACGGGAACGGCGGCAACAAGCACATCTGGACCGTGCCGGTGGACCACCTGGACCAGCAGCGCGATCTGAGCGCCGCGAACTGCCCCGGTGCCTGCGACGTCATCGACGACAGCCCGGCGTTCTCGCCCGACGGCCGGACGATCGCCTTCAACCGCAAGAACGGCGGCGCCCGCGTCGACGAACACAACGGGATGCTGCTCACCTCGCTGTCCGGCACCGACTGCCGCGTCCTGCTGCCCGCCGCCGCACGCGATCTGCCCGGTGCCTGTGGCCGGGAGCTGCCGGACACCTCGGTCACCGGCCCCTTCCAGCCCCGCGACGCCGCCTGGACCGCCGACGGCGAGCACCTGGTGTTCAGCGCGCGTGCCGCGCTGCCCGTCAACAGCCCGGAGAAACTGAACCTGGTGGACGTCGGCACGGGCGAGCTGACACCGCTCACCGGCGAGCTGCCGGGACGGCAGAAGGAGCCGAGCGTACGGCAGTCCGTGGACCTCACGGTGCAGGCACCGGACACCTCCCAGGACATCGTCGTCGGCCGCACCGGCACCGTCCGGATCGACGTCGTCAACCACGGGCCGGCCGCCTCCCCGGGCACCCGGCTCACCGTCGCCCCGCCCACCGGTGTCACCGTCACCGGGCTGACCGCGCCCGGCGGCACCTGCGACCCCCGCGGCCTGACCTGCGACCTGGGCGTGGTGCCCCCAGGGGACACCGTCCCGGTGACCGTCACGCTCACCGGTGTGACACCGGGCGACCAGCCCGTCGACTGGTCGGTCACCGGCGCCGTCATCGACCCGAACCCCAGCGACAACGCCGACCGCACGGTCGTACCGGTACGGGAGGCGCCGGCTCCGCCCGACCCGTCGCCCAGTCCGACGCCGACGCACACCGTGACACCCCCGAAGCCGCCGACCACCCCGCCGCCACCGCCACCGCCGCCGTCGGAGCCGCCCGCCCCGAAGGCGGGCCCGGGGGTGCGCGTCACCGCGCAGCCGAACCCCGGCTACGTCGGCGGGCGCGTCGTGGTCACCTACACCGTGCGCAACGGCCGCAACGCGCTGGCCACCGGCCTGCGGCTGCGCATCGGACTGCCCGCGAACGTGCCGAACAACGGCCCGCCCGCCGGCTGCGACACGAGCTGGGTGTGCGCGCTGCCCGACCTGGCTCCCGGCGCACGCACCGTGCTCCAGGTCGTGCTCTCTCCCGACAAGGCCCTCACCGCGCGGGTGACCGGCCGGCTGACGACCACCGGCACGGACGCCGACCTCGGCGACAACTCCGCCCGGCAGCGGCTGCGCGTCCTGCAGCCGCGGATCGTCGCGGTACCGCCGATCGGCAAGCCCGGCTTCGTGACGTCCGTACGCGGCAAGGACTTCCCGCCGGGCGTGCCGGTGCGGTTCCGCTGGAAGCCGGGCATCACCGCCGCCGCGGCGCCGACGGTGCCGAAGCCGGACGGCACGTTCATCGGCCAGCTGCTGATCCTCACCAAGGACCAGACCGGTCCGCGCACCATCACCGCGAGCGGTCCCGGCTTCTCGCCGGTGAAGACGGACTTCCTGGTCGTCAACGGCAGTGTCCAGCCGCCCGACGAGGTGACCCGCCGATGATCCACGAGGTCGACGAGGCACTGCGCCGGCTGCTCGACGAGTCCGGGCTCGCCGCCTCGGGCGTCGAGATCGTCTTCGACGCGCCGACGAGCGACTGGGCGGCACGCCGCAGCGCCCCCACCGTCTGTGTGTTCCTGTACGACATCCGCGAGGACAACTCGCGCCGCAACAGCAGCGCGGGCGAGATCTACGACGAGGACGGCTTCGTCGTCGCCCGGCGCTCCCCGGCGCGCTGGTTCGAGCTGACGTACCTGGTCACGGCGTGGGCGAGCCGCCCGCAGGACGAACACCGGCTGCTGTCGCAGGTGCTGGCCCGCCTGGTGTCCGTCGACACCCTCGGTCCGCATCTGCTGACGGGTTCGCTCGCCGAACTCGGCCTGATCGTGGGGCTGGACGCGGGCGGCACCGGGCTGGAGGCGCCGGCCGCCTCCGACGTGTGGTCCGCACTCGGCGGTGAGCTGAAGCCCTCGCTCGGGGTACGGGTGCGGGCGCCGCTGGCCGGTGTCGAGCGGGCCGCCGCACCGCCGGTGACCGAGGGGCTGGTCGTACGTTCCGTGCCACGGTCCCTGCCGGACGAACCGGAGTCGGCCCGCCGCCTGCGCTACACCGAGGTCGGCGATCCGGGACCTGAGGGTTTCGGCGGTACGAGGGAACGGCGTCCCGCGCCCGCGCGCCGCCGGCGACGAGGGGACCGGCAGCCGTGACGTACACCGCGGAGCCCACGGCACCGGCCCAGACGGACACCGGCACCACGCCCTACCTGTGGCGGCGGCTGCAGACCGTGGAGGAGCGGGTGCGGAAGGCCGTGGCCGCACGGCGGGCCGTCGACCCGGCCCCGGACGACCCCTACCGGGGGCAGTACCTGACCCCCGACGCGGCCGAGCGGCTCCTCGACGAGCCGGGCGGGCCCGGACTGCCTGCGCTGCCGTCCGCCGAGCCGCCGTCCGGCTCGCTCCTCGACCGGCTCGCCCGGGACTTCGGCCTGTCACCGCTGGACGTGGACCTCCTGCTGGTCGCCGTGGCACCCGACCTGGACGCCCGCTTCGAGCGGCTCTACGGCTACCTGAACGACGATCTGACGCGCCGCCGGCCCACAGTCGGGCTCGCCCTCGAACTGTGCGGGCACTCCGGGGTGTCGCCGGGCAGGTTCCGGCTCTCCCCCGGCGCGCCCCTGCTCGCGGGCGGCCTGCTGGAGGTGGTGGAGGCGCAACTGCCGCCGCTGTCACGGGTGCTGGCCGTGCCCGACCGGGTCACCGCCCACCTGCTGGGCGACACCGCGCCCGACGCGCGGCTGAGGGAGGTGCTCGGCGAGGACACCGTCGACCCGGCCGCCGACCCCGAGCTGGTCCGGCGGGCCGCCGCGGCGTCCGCCGGCGGCACCGGTCATGTGCACCTGCGGGC
>NZ_WWJT01000475.1 GCF_009865385.1 Streptomyces sp. SID486
CGCGTTTCCCTTTCCGGCGGTTCCGACTCTATCAGATCCTTTCGGCGTCCGATTCCCGGTCGGCGGGATTGTCTGGGGCTTTTCGGCTTTCGCCTCCGGCCTTTCGACATCCACTACGTTAGCCGATTCCCTCGGCTGCTCATAATCGAGCTTCGCGAGTTCGAATTCGGGCACGCGGGCGCGCCAGAAACGACCCCGCTGAGGGGTTGGAGCTTGGTAGTGGTTTGGCCGCTCCGGCTGCAGGCGATCGCCGTACCCGGTTCAGCGGCTCGGGATACATTACGCACCTCGCCAGGCCGAGTCAACTTCGGCGGCGCCTCGGCACATGGGCCCGATAGGGGCTGACCGTGGGGTCTTCGGCGACCCAGTAGCGCCACGGGTGGAGGTCTCCGTCCCCTCCCTCGCCCGCGACGCCGGTGCGCGGACCGCTGCGCACCTGGTCGGAGGGGACCGGTGTGCCCGTCAGCATCTTCAGCGGTGTCTCCCCGGACGTGCACGCGTCCGTACCGTCCAGAGCCCGGTCCACCTCCAGGGCCGTGGCCAGCCGGGCCGGCCCCTTGGCCAGTTCCTTGTCGTTGCGGGCCGAAACCCGTCGCTTGCGGGCCAGCTCGGCGCCTTCCACCACCTCACCCGCGCGGAGCAGGACGGCGCCGGCGCGGCCCTCGGGTCCGCAGACCAGGTTCATGCAGTGCCACATGCCGTAGGTGAAGTAGACGTACACATGTCCGGGCGGGCCGAACATCACCGCGTTGCGCGCGGTGCGGCCGCGGTAGGCGTGCGAGCCGGGGTCGTTCGCGCCGTCGTACGCCTCGACCTCGGTGAGGCGGAGGGCGATCGGGCCGTCGGGGGTCCTGCGGACCAGGATGCGGCCGAGGAGGTCGGGCGCGACCTCCAGTACCGGGCGGTCGAAGAAGGTGCGGGGCAGTGGCGTACGGTCCGGGGGCGCGATCATGCCCTCCGAGGGTAGTCCAGACGAGGTGCCGCGCCGGCGGAACCGGTGGCGGGTGCATCGCGTTGGTACGGGTCAAGGGTCCATTCGTAAAGGGAGTGCCATGGCGTTCAAGAAGCTGCTCGCGAGCCTGGGTGCCGGCGGGGCATCGGTCGAGACGGTGCTGACCGAGGTCAACGTCGTACCGGGTGGTGTCGTGCAGGGCGAGGTGCGGATCCAGGGCGGATCCGTCGACCAGGCCATCGAGGGGCTGTCCGTCGGTCTGCAGGCCAAGGTCGAGGTGGAGAGCGGCGACCAGGAGTACAAGCAGGACATCGAGTTCACCAAGGTGCGGCTCGGCGGTGCCTTCGACCTGCAGGCGGGGGCCGTGCACGCGGTGCCGTTCGGGCTGGAGATCCCCTGGGAGACGCCGGTCACCATGATCGACGGCCAGGCGCTGCGGGGCATGAACATCGGTGTGACCACCGAGCTGGCGATCGCGCGCGCCGTGGACTCGGGCGACCTGGACCCGATCAACGTGCACCCGCTGCCGGCGCAGAAGGCGATCCTGGACGCCTTCATCCAGCTGGGCTTCCGCTTCAAGAGCGCGGACATGGAGCGCGGCCACATCCGGGGCACGCGGCAGAAGCTGCCGTTCTACCAGGAGATCGAGTTCTTCCCGCCGTCGCAGTACCGGGGGCTGAACCAGGTCGAGCTGAGCTTCGTGGCCGACGAGCACGCGATGGACGTCGTGCTGGAGATGGACAAGAAGCCGGGTCTGTTCAGTGAGGGGTCGGACACCTTCCGGTCCTTCCAGGTGGGCCTGAACGACTGGCAGGGGACCGACTGGGCGGCGTACCTCAACCAGTGGCTGTCCGAGGTCGGCAGCAAGCGCAACTGGTTCTAGGCTCGGGAACCGCTGGTTCCAGATCATCGATCAGGAGGTACCGAGGTGACCGAGCTCAAGCGGCGGCCGCTCCCCCACGATTTCCATCCGCCCGTGCCGTCGTTCACGGTGACGAGCGAGGACGTCGAGGAGGGCGCGACCCTCAGGAGCGCCCAGGTCCAGGCGGAGGGGAACACCTCGCCGCAGCTGCGCTGGGAGGGCTTCCCCGCGGAGACCAAGAGCTTCGCCGTGACCTGCTACGACCCCGACGCGCCGACCGGCAGCGGGTTCTGGCACTGGGTCCTGTTCGACATCCCGGCCTCCGTGACGGAGCTGCCGGCGGGTGCGGGCGGCGGCAAGTTCGAGGGGCTGCCCGAGGGTGCCGTGCACGCGCGGAACGACTACGGGACGAAGGACTTCGGTGGTGCCGCGCCGCCGCCCGGGGACGGCTCGCACCGGTACGTCTTCACGGTGTACGCGGTGGATCAGGAGAAGCTGGGCCCGGACGCGGACGCCTCCCCGGCCGTGGTCGGCTTCAACCTCCGGTTCCACGCCATCGCACGCGCCCAGCTGATCGGTGAGTACGAGGTTCCCGCGCAGGGCTGACCGCACCGTCACGATTCAGCCGAGCGTTCATTGAACGTTTGCCCGCCTCCGGTCTTGGAAGTGATCGGAGGCGGGCATTTTTTATTGCGTTGTCCATCTCGGCGCGCCCGTCCAGAGTTGATCCCAGCCCGCCGGGGGTGGGCAGGTGCACACGGGAGGTGGGCTGGATGCGTGACACGTTGGTCCTCAACGCGAGCTTCGAACCGCTGTCGACGGTGACCCTGAACCGAGCCGTGGTCCTGGTGCTGCAGGACAAGGCCGTGGTCGAGCAGGCCCATCCCGAACTGCGTATGCGCGGTGCCGATGTGGACATACCCGCGCCCCGGGTGATCAGGCTGTGCCGGTACGTGAGAGTGCCGTTCCGAAGACAAGCGCCGTGGTCGCGTCGGGGGGTGCTGGTGCGGGACCGGCATCGGTGCGCGTACTGCGGGCGCCGGGCCACGACCGTGGACCATGTGGTGCCGCGGTCGCACGGCGGGCAGGACACATGGCTGAACACGGTGGCCGCGTGTGCGGAGGACAACCACCGGAAGGCCGACCGGACCCCGGAGGAGGCGGGGATGGCACTGCTGCGCGTGCCGTTCGAACCGTCTCCGGCCGACGCGATGTTGCTGGCCCTGGGCCAGGAGGACCTCGCGGCGCTGCCCGACTGGCTGGCCCGGGACGCTGCCTGACGGTTCACCGCAGGGCCTGTGCCGGTACGCCGGCCGCGGGTGGTGCGGCGCTGACCGCGCGGTCCCCGCGCCCCTTGCGGGGCGCGGCGGAACCCGGTGTCGTGCGGGGCCCTCAGTCGATCGACGGCTTCTCCCGGCGTTCCGGGCCGGAGCCCCGGTCGCCCGACGAGCCGTTGTTGCCGTTGTTGCCCGAACCACCGCCCAGGCCACCGAAGTTGCCCATCGCGCCGGACAGGCCCTTGAGGGCGTCGCCGATCTCGCTGGGGACGATCCAGAGCTTGTTGGCGTCACCCTCGGCGATCTTGGGGAGCATCTGGAGGTACTGGTAGGAGAGCAGTTTCTGGTCCGGGTCGCCGGCGTGGATGGCCTCGAAGACCGTACGGACCGCCTGGGCCTCACCCTCGGCGCGCAGGGCGGCCGCCTTGGCCTCACCTTCGGCGCGCAGGATCTGGGACTGCTTCTCGCCCTCGGCGCGCAGGATCTCGGACTGCCGGACACCCTCGGCCTGGAGGATCGCGGCGCGCTTGTCCCGGTCGGCGCGCATCTGCTTCTCCATCGAGTCCTGGATGGAGGTGGGCGGTTCGATGGCCTTCAGCTCGACGCGGTTGACGCGGATGCCCCACTTGCCGGTGGCCTCGTCCAGGACACCGCGCAGGGCCGCGTTGATCTCCTCGCGGGAGGTCAGTGTCCGTTCGAGGTCCATGCCGCCGATGATGTTGCGCAGGGTGGTGACGGTGAGCTGCTCGATCGCCTGGATGTAGCTGGCGACCTCGTAGGTGGCGGCCCGGGCGTCGGTGACCTGGTAGTAGATGACCGTGTCGATGTTCACGACCAGGTTGTCCTGGGTGATCACCGGCTGCGGGGGGAACGGGACGACCTGTTCGCGCAGGTCGATGCGGTTGCGGATGGTGTCGATGAACGGGACCACGATGTTGAGGCCCGCGTTCAGGGTCCGTGTGTAGCGGCCGAAGCGCTCGACGATGGCGGCGCTGGCCTGTGGGATGACTTGGATCGTCTTGATCAGGGCGATGAAGACCAACACCACCAGGATGATCAGGACGATGATGACCGGTTCCATCGTCGTTCCCCGTACCCTTCTCCGCCTCGGCGCTTTCGGCAGATCTCATGACTGTTGAAGATCTTGCTGGTCGAGTCTGACAGACCGTCGCGCAACTCGTGGTCCTTCTCGGCGGTTTGTCTCAGAGGACGATCGCGGTGGCTCCTTCGATGTCCACGACGTCGACCTCCTGGCCCACTTCGTAGGCGCGGCCGGTGTCGAGGGCGCGGGCCGACCAGATCTCTCCGGCGAGCTTGATACGGCCGCCGGAGGAGTCGACCCGTTCCAGTACGACGGCCTGTCGGCCCTTCAACGCCTCGACTCCGGTGGCGAGTTGAGGACGCTGTCTGCCGTGCCGGGCCGCGATGGGCCGGACGACGGCGATGAGTGCGACGGAGACGACGACGAACGCGAGGACCTGGATCACCGCGTCGAAGCCGACGGCGGAGACGATCGCCGCCGCCACGGCGCCCACCGCGAGCATGCCGAACTCCGGCATGGCGGTGACCACGAGCGGGATTCCGAGCGCCGCCGCGCCGACGAGCCACCACACCCATGCGTCGATGTCGTTCACATGGTCATGGTAGGACCGCCGTGGGTCGGCCGACAGGGCGCGAACGGGAGGGCGCGTGGGTCAGCCGAGGGGCAGGCCCTGGGCGGTCCAGCGTTCGCCGACCTGCTCCACGACGAGCGGGAGGCCGAAGCAGAGGGAGAGGTTGCGGGAGCTGAGTTCCAGCTCGATGGGGCCGGCGGCGAGAACCTTGCCCTGGCGGATCATGAGGACGTGGGTGAAGCCGGGCGCGATCTCCTCGACGTGGTGCGTAACCATGATCATCGAGGGGGCGATGGGGTCGCGGGCGAGCCGGCCGAGGCGGCGGACCAGGTCCTCGCGGCCGCCGAGGTCGAGTCCGGCGGCGGGCTCGTCCAGCAGGAGCAGCTCGGGGTCGGTCATCAGGGCACGGGCGATCAGGGTGCGCTTGCGCTCGCCCTCGGAGAGGGTGCCGAACCTGCGGTCCAGGTAGTCGGTCATGCCGAGCCGGTCGAGGAACGCGCGGGCACGCTGCTCGTCGACGGCCTCGTACTCCTCCTGCCAGCCGGCGGTCATGCCGTAGGCGGCGGTGAGCACCGTCTGCAGGACGGTCTGGCGCTTGGGGAGCTTCTCCGCCATGGCGATGCCGGCCATGCCGATGCGGGGGCGCAGCTCGAAGACGTCGGTACCGGGCCTGCCGAGGGTCTCGCCGAGGATGGTGGCGGTGCCCTTGCTGGGGTAGAGGTAGCTGGACGCGACGTTGAGGAGGGTGGTCTTGCCGGCGCCGTTGGGGCCGAGGATGACCCAGCGCTCGCCCTCCTTCACCGACCAGGAGACCTGGTCCACCAGAGCCCGGCCCTCGCGGACCACGGATACGTCCTGAAGCTCCAGAACATCGCTCATGAGCGCGTTGTCTCCCCTTGCTGTGTGGCCGGTCTCGGCTGTCGCGTACGCCTGTGGCTCGGGTCCGCCGCGCCTGTGGGCGCAGCCCTTATGAAATCTACGCCACGAGTGCCCCGCGCCATTCCATCGGTCCGGTCCTTAGGGTGGGGGCATGCTCTCGGAACCGCGTTCAGGACGCCTTGCCGCATGGGGAAATGCCCTTTGGGCCGGACTTGTCTCGCCGGACGACGCCGCGCTCGCCATTGTGGGCGAGGACACGGTGCACCGGGTGGAGGGGCTGCCCGGGGAGTCCGCGCCGGTCGGGCTGACGCTCGCGCTGGGGCGGTTGCGCGCGCTCGGGGCGACCGGGCTGCGGCTGGCGCTGCCCGCCCCGGGGCATCCGCTGGGGCTGAGCGGTCCGCCGGAGTTCAACGCGCGGGCGCTGGAGGCGGGGGAGGCGGTGGTCTGTCACGGGGCCGCGCTGGGGCTGGTGCCCGAGGTGTACGAGGCCGGGCCCGAGGGCGATGTGCATGCCGAGGTGGTCTGGCGGGTGCTGCCCGTGCGGGAGGCTCCGCCGGCCGACGTCCCCTCGCTCGGCGAGGCCGAGCGGGAGCTGGCGGAGGCGCTGCGGGAGGCGACCGAGGTGCTGTCGAGGCTGAACGTCGCCGGGTCGGGACCGGTGGCGGAGGCGGCGATCGACGCGTACCGGGCGCGGGCCGAGCGGGGGCGGGAGGTGCTGGCACCGGGGTATCCGCCGCGGGCGGTGCGGGTGTTGGAGCTGGCGCAGCGGGTGGGGCTGCTGGTGTCGCTGGCGTCGGACCACGGGCACGGGGGCGCCGTGAGCGCCTCGGAGATGGCGGCGCGGGGGGCCGCGCTGCGGCCGGTGGAGCGGACGGCCCGGCGGGCGCACGTGGCGGCGTACAACGCGTTCGTGGAGGAGCGGGAGCGGGGGACCCGGTAGACCCTCGGGGCCGGTGCCTCGTCGGATGACAAGCCGACAGGCCCCCCGGGTGGGTCCGGGGGGCCTGGGACCGGCGTCGGCCGGACCTCAGCGGTTGAGGCCGACGTTGCCGAAGACCGGGTTCAGCACGCCGATGACGCTCACGCTGTTGCCCACGGCGTTCACCGGGACGTGCACCGGGGCCTGGACGACGTTGCCCGAGACGGCACCCGGGGAGCCGTGGGCCTCGCCGGCGGCGCCGGCCCCGCCGTGGGCGGAGGCCATGCCCGCGCCGGCGGCGACCAGCCCGCCGGCCACCATCGTCACGGCCGCTGCCTTCTTCAGGTTCTTCACTGTCAACCCCTCCTGGACGTTCAGTGCCGCGATCACCGCGGCACGCACTGGAGAACGGCGGAGATCACCGGAGGATGCGCCATCCGGGTGACATTCCCACGACGGTATGAATCTCGGTCCGGGCCGTAACCCTCCGTGTCCTCGGGGCCGAAGCGTTGGTCAGGGCGTTTCAGCCGGTCACCCCGTGGCGTACGGCCCACAGCGCGGCCTGGGTGCGGTCGGCGAGGTCCAGCTTCATCAGGATGTTGGAGACGTGCGTCTTGACGGTCTTCTCGGACAGGACCAGGGCGCGGGCTATCTCCCGGTTGGAGCGGCCGTCGGCGATCAGGGCGAGCACCTCGCGCTCCCGGTCGGTGAGCGCGCTCCCCCGGCCCTGGCCGCCGCCGGTCACCTCCTGGGAGAGCAGGGCTTCGGCGACCTCCGGCTGGAGCAGGACGTGCCCGGCGTGCACGGAGCGGATGGCGCCGGCGAGGGCGTCGGGGTCGACGTCCTTGTAGACGTATCCGCAGGCGCCCGCGCGCAGGGCCGGGACCACGGTGCGCTGCTCGGTGAAGCTCGTGACGATCAGCACGCGCGCGGGGTTGCCGAGTTCGCGCAGTCTGCGCAGTGCGCCGATGCCGTCCAGGCCCGGCATCTTGACGTCCATGAGGACGATGTCGGGCCGCAGTTCCTCGGCGCGGTCGACACCCTCGGCGCCGTCGGCGGCCTCGCCGACGACCTCGATGTCGTCCTGCACCTCCAGGAAGGTGCGCAGGCCCCGGCGGACGACCTGGTGGTCGTCGACGAGCAGCACCTTGATCGGTTCAGCCACCGGGAACCTCCATCTCGATCGTGGTGCCCTTGCCGGGCGCCGACTCCACGGTCAGCGAGCCGCCGACACCGGCGGCCCGGTCGCGCATCGAGACCAGGCCGAGGTGGCGGCCCACGCGGTGGACCGCCGTGGGCTCGAAGCCGCTGCCGTCGTCCGTGACGCGCAGGACGGCGCCGCCGCCGCGCCGCTCGACGCTGACGTCGACCCGCGCGGCCCCGGAGTGGCGCAGGGCGTTGTGCAGGGCCTCCTGGGCGACCCGGAGAAGGGCCTCCTCCTGGGAGGCGGGCAGCGCGCGGATGCCGTTGCTGGCGAAGGTCACGGCGGCGGTGTGGGCGCGGTCGAGGACCTGTATCTGGGTGCGCAGGGTGGCGACCAGGCCGTCCTCGTCCAGTGCGGCGGGCCGCAGCTCCACGACGGCGGCGCGCAGCTCGTCGACGGCCTCGGCGGCGAGGGAGGCCACCTGGTGGAGTTCGCCCTTGGCGCGGGCGGGGTCGCGGTCGACGAGGGCGGCTGCCGCCTGGGCGGTCAGGCGCAGCGAGAACAGCTTCTGGCTGACGGCGTCGTGCAGCTCGTGGGCGAGGCGGGAGCGCTCCTCGGCGATGGTCAGCTCGCGGCTGCGCTCGTAGAGGCGGGCGTTGGTGAGGGCGATGGCCGCGTGCTGGGCGAGGATGGCGAGCAGTTCCTCGTCCTCCTCGGTGAAGCCGCAGCCGCCTTGCGGCTCCGGGTGCGGCGGGTGTGCCGCCGCGGGCCTCAGCTTGTTGGCGAGGAAGAGGGCGCCGATGACCTCGTCGCCGTCGCGGATGGGCAGGCCCAGGAAGTCGGCCAGCTCGGGGTGGGCGTCCGGCCAGCCCTCGAAGCGGGGGTCCTTGCGCACGTCGGCGAGGCGCTCGGGTTTCGCGTCGTGCAGCATCGCGGCGAGGATGCCGTGCTGGCGCGGGAGCGGGCCGATCGCCCGCCACTGCTCGTCGCTGACGCCGTCCACGACGAACTGGGCGAAGCCGCCGTGGTCGTCGGGGACGCCGAGGGCGGCGTACTGGGCGTCCAGCAGCTCGCGGGCGGAGGCGACGATCGTCTTCAGGACGTCGCGTACCTCCAGGTGCCTGCTCATGGCCAGCAGCGCGGAGCTCACCGCGGCGAGGCCGGACCGGGGGCCTTGACTCATGTCCTCACGGTACCGGCGGGCTGTGACGGTGCGGATCGGCCTGGTGACGGCCCCCGCCCGGCCGCAGGGCGTAGGGCTTGCGGCGTAGGGCCGGCAACCCGCGCCGTACGCTCCCGCCCACGGCCCCGCCCTCGCCCTCGCCCGGACCCTGGCCCCGGCCCCGCGCCGTACTGCCCCGCGCCGTACTGCGGCGTGCGCCGCGTGGCTCCGGTGTCAGGCGAGCTCTACCTGTGGCACGAGTTCGGCGTCCCCCTTCTCATCCTCTCGAAGGAGTTTGCTCACCCAGAGCGTTGCGATGGCAACTCTTCGTGAGACGGAGCCGGACTCCGTGTGACCCCGCACATAGGGCCCACATCACGTACGAAAGGGCATAGGAGATAAACCCATCCACATGAACGGGACAGACGGTCCCGTCTGTCCTATTTTGCCCTTCCCTGATCCACTACCCGGGATCGTACGTCACACCTTTGCCTGGGCATTTTGCGCCCGCTAAGAATTACTCCCGTCGCTCAGCGCCGCGGATTTCCCGCCGCGGCGTTCGTGCGGGAGGAGCCGATGCCCCCGGCGGACGAAGGAGCGACCTCCGCGCTATCGAAGAGGTCCATCGCCATGCCCAAGAAGATCCTCACCCGAGCCCATAGTCGTACGCTGACCAAGCACCACAAGATCGCCGTCGCCGGCGTCGCCGCGCTCGGCACCGCCGCGCTCGCCTTCTCGGCCGCCCCCGGCGACACCGGCAGCGTCACCACGGGTGCCCCGGTCACGACGACCGCGCAGGTCGCCTCCGGCACGGCTCTGAAGAACGTCAAGGGCACGGTCACCGACCAGCTCGCCGCCGAGAACGTCAAGCTCGACACCTTCGCGGCGCAGAAGAAGGCCGCCGACGCCGCCACGCAGCAGAAGGCCGCCGAGGCCGCCGTCGCCAGGAAGGCCGCCCGGCAGGCCGCCACCCGTTCCACGCAGCGTCTGGACATCCAGCCGGTCGCCGCGAAGACGTACAGCAACAACCTCGACGGCTGGATCCGGCAGGCCCTGGACATCATGAAGTCCAAGGGCATCCCCGGCAGCTACAACGGCCTGCACAAGAACATCATGCGGGAGTCCTCCGGCAACCCGATGGCCATCAACAACTGGGACGTCAACGCCGTCAACGGCATCCCGTCCAAGGGCCTCCTCCAGGTCATCCCGCCGACCTTCGCGGCCTACCACGTCCCGGGCACGTCCTGGAACATCTACGACCCGGTCGCCAACATCACCGCCGCCGCGAACTACGCGGCCGACAAGTACGGCTCGATCGACAACGTCAACAGCGCGTACTGAGGCCCTGGCGCGGGACCTCGACGACGCGACGACGTGAACGCCGAAGGGCGGCATCCCCGTGACGGGGGTGCCGCCCTTCGGCGTCGTACGGGCGCGGCTACTTGCGCATGACCTCCGGCTCGTGGCGGCGCAGGAAGCGCGCCACGAAGAAGCCGCAGATCACACCGAGCGCGATCAGCGCGACCATGTCCAGAGCCCAGGCCGAGGCCGCGTGGTCCCACAGCGGGTCCGTGCTGGTCGGGTCGTCGGTGTTCGGGGCGATGTTGTTGAAGTCCAGCGTGGTGCCGGCCGCGGCGACCGCCCAGCGCGACGGCATCAGGTACGAGAACTCGTTGACGCCGAGCGTGCCGTGCAGGGTGAAGAGGCAGCCGGTGAAGACGACCTGGATGATCGCGAACATCACGAGCAGCGGCATGGTCTTCTCGGCGGTCTTCACCAGCGAGGAGATCACCAGGCCGAACATCATCGAGGTGAAGCCGAGCGCCATGATCGGCAGGCACAGCTCGAACAGCGTCGAACCGCCGAGGACGAGCCCCTCCTTCGGGATCTCCCGGCTGGCGAACCCGATCACGCCCACCATCAGGCCCTGCAGCACCGTGACGGCGCCGAGCACGACTACCTTCGACATCAGGTACGCCGAGCGGGACAGGCCGGTCGCGCGCTCCCGCTCGTAGATCACCCGCTCCTTGATCAGCTCACGGACCGAGTTCGCGGCACCCGCGAAGCACGCGCCGACGGCGAGGATCAGCAGGACGGTGGTGGCCGTGCCGTTGGGGACGGGCACCCCGTTCTTGCCGATGTGGTTCACCAGCAGGCCCTTGTCGCTGTCGATCAGCAGGCTGACCGCGCCGAGCACCGCCGGCAGGATCACCGTCAGCGCCAGGAAGCCCTTGTCGGAGGCGATGACCGACACGTAGCGCCGGATGAGGGTCAGCAGCTGCGAGCCCCAGCCCTGCGGCTTGGGCGGCTTCACCGCCTGCGGCACCGGCGTGGCTGCGGACTGCGGGGCGCTCGCGTCGATCTCCGCGGCGTACATCTGGTAGTGCTGCGAGCCCTTCCAGCGGCCGGCCCAGTCGTAGTCGCGGTAGTTCTCGAAGGCGGAGAAGACGTCGGCCCAGCTGTCGTAGCCGAAGAAGTTCAGCGCCTCCTCCGGCGGGCCGAAGTAGGCGACCGCGCCGCCCGGCGCCATCACCAGCAGCTTGTCGCACAGCGCCAGCTCGGCCACCGAGTGGGTGACGACGAGGACCGTGCGGCCGTCGTCGGCGAGGCCGCGCAGCAGCTGCATGACATCGCGGTCCATGCCCGGGTCCAGACCCGAGGTCGGCTCGTCCAGGAAGATCAGCGACGGCTTGGTGAGCAGCTCCAGGGCCACCGACACCCGCTTGCGCTGGCCGCCGGAGAGCGAGGTGACCTTCTTGTCCTTGTGGATGTCGAGCTTCAGCTCGCGCAGCACCTCCTCGATGCGGGCGTCGCGCTCCTGGCCCGTGGTATCGGCCGGGAAGCGCAGCTTGGCCGCGTACTTCAGGGCCTTCTTGACGGTCAGCTCCTTGTGCAGGATGTCGTCCTGCGGGACCAGACCGATGCGCTGGCGCAGCTCGGCGAACTGCTTGTACAGGTTGCGGTTGTCGTAGAGCACCTCGCCCTGGTTGGCGGGCCGGTAACCGGTGAGCGCCTTGAGCAGGGTCGACTTGCCGGAGCCCGACGGGCCGATCACGGCGATCAGCGACTTCTCGGGGACGCCGAAGGAGACGTCCTTGAGGATCTGCTTGCCGCCGTCGACCGTGACGGTCAGGTGGCGGGCCGAGAAGGAGACCTCACCGGTGTCGACGAACTCCTCGAGGCGGTCGCCGACGATCCGGAACGTGGAGTGGCCGACGCCGACGATGTCGCTCGGGCCGAGCAGCGCCGAGCCGCCCTTGGCGATCGGCTGGCCGTTGACGTACGTGCCGTTGTGCGAGCCGAGGTCACGGATCTCGAAACGGCCGTCGGGAGTGGCGTGGAACTCGGCGTGGTTCCGGGAGACCTGGAGGTCGGAGACGACCAGGTCGTTCTCCAGGGCACGGCCGATGCGCATCACGCGGCCGAGCGCGAACTGGTGGAACGTGGTCGGGCTGCGGTCGCCCTGGACCGGCGGCGCCCCCGCGCCACCACCGGGGGTCTTCTGCACGTACTGGTCGGCGGGACCGGCCTGCTGCTGCGGGAACGCGGGCGGCTGCTGCCAGCCCGCCTGGGCGGCCTGGGCCGCCTGCGGGTGCGCCGCCGCCTGGTGGGGCGTGGCCTGCTGCGGTCCGGGGGCCTGCTGCGGGGCCGCCTGCTGGGCCCAGCCGGGCGCGGCCGCGCCCTGGGCGGCGTACGGTGCCGCCTGGTGCTGGTCCGGGCCGGCGGCCGGTGCGGCGGCGCCCGACAGGTTCAGCCGCGGTCCGTCGGTCGCGTTGCCGAGGTGCAGCGACGAACCGGGACCGAGCTCCATGTGCTGGATCCGCCGGCCCTGTACGAACGTGCCGTTGGTGCTGCCGTGGTCCTCGACGACCCAACTGCGGCCGTCGAAGCTGACTGTGGCGTGTCGCCAGGAGACCCTGGCGTCGTCGAAGACGATGTCACCCTGCGGATCGCGGCCGAGGGTGTAGGGCCTGGACGGGTCGAGCGTCCAGGTCCGTCCGTTTGTTTCCAGTACGAGTTCCGGCACTCCATGCCCCACTGAGTTGTCCCCCGAATTACCCCCGTCGCGGGGAGTCTAGGGATGTCGAACATCGTGGGGAACTATTTCAGGCTCCGCCCCCTGACCGAAACCCGGGCCTTGCCGGGGACCGCCCCGCGCGCTCCAACTCGCCCCGCCGCAGGGGTTGAAACCCGGCCGGAAACTGGTAAACACCGCGAGGGGGACAAGTACGGCCATCGGTGCCGCGGCGTGGATCGGGGGGTCTGCGATGAGTGCTGTCCTGGGCGTCGAGGGCGCGCGGCGCCGTGGGCCGCTGCCCTGGGGAGACCTCCTGTTGTCCGCGATCGCCGCCGTGAGCTGGGCGGTGACCGGCATGGCGGGCACGGCCGCGCTCGGGCTGCATCTGCTCCGGGCGGACTCCGCGGGAGCGCTCGGCCCCATGACGGCGGCCGTCGTGGCGCTCGGGGCGGGGGGTTCGGTCTCTCCGGCAGGCGATGTGTCCGCTTTCGGACTGAGGGGCGCGGAGGCCCACGCCGCCGTCGAGATCACGCCACTCGGGGTGAGCCTGGTCGGCGCGCTGCTCCTGTCGTGGGTCTTCCTACGGTCCCTGCGGACGGCGGGAGTTGTGATCGCGGCGCGTGAACTCCTCGCGCGCGCCGGGGCGGTGGCCGCACTCTTCGTGGCGACGCTCGGCGCTCTCGCCCGGGCCGGGCACGACGTCGTCACCGTCGACGGCGGATCGCTCGGCGCGGCCGGCCCGCCGGGCGGAGGTGGCCAGGGGGGCGGAGGGCTGGACCTCCCGGGACTGGGGGACGTGAGCGGACTGCTGCCGGACCGGATCGGCGGCCTGATCGACGCCAGGGCGGCCGTCGGTTTCACCGTGGACACCTCGGCCACGCTCCTCGGCGGCCTCGGCTGGTGCGCCGGGGTCCTGCTGATCACGCTGCTCGCCGCCCGGCGCGCTCCCCTGCCGCCAGGCTGGGAGGCCGTGCACCGGGTGGTCCGCCCGGCGGTCTCGGCGCTCGTCACCGTGCTACTGGTGGCCGTGGCGGCGGGGCTCGCGGCGGCGGCGTACGCGGCGGCCGGCGACGACCGTCCGCGGCGGATCGCCGGCGCGGCGCTGCTCGGCGCGCCGAACGGGGTCTGGCTCGGCGTGCCCCTCGGCCTGTTCGTCCCCTGGGACGGCAGCGCCACGGGCGTCCTCGGCACCGTGCTCCCGCACCCGCTGGACCGGCTGCTCGACGGGCGGTCCGACCAGCCCGTGACGGTGGCACGGCTGGCCGGGCTCGACGGGCGGGTGTGGCTGCTGGCGGCGGCCGCGGCGCTGACGATCCTGCTGGGCGGGGTGCTGACGGCGGTCCGCACCCCGGTGGTACGGCCCGCCGAAGGCGCCCTCGGCTTCACCGGCCGGTGCGCGCTGCGGCTGGGCGTCGCCACGGCGCTCGGCCTGCCGTTCCTCGCCTGGCTGACCGGCGTGTCGGTGGACGGTGGCCTGTCCGTCCTCGGCTTCGACGCCTTCGGCGCGGGCCTGAGCCTGCACGGCCACCTCGGTACGGCTCTGCTGCTCGGCACCGCCTGGGGCACGGCCGCCGGCGCGACGGGCGCCCTGCTGGCCTGGACGAGCGGGGCGGCGGGCACGAGAGCGGCCCACGCGGCGAGGGCAAGCGCGGCGGGGAGCGCTGCGGCGGGGGTGAGTACGGCGGCGGGACCCGGTGCGGTGGGGGGTGCTGGGCCGGGGGTGAGTACGGC
>NZ_WWJT01000048.1 GCF_009865385.1 Streptomyces sp. SID486
ATGGACTTGACTCGGCAAGGTGATCCGCGGTGTCCACTCCTTGACTTCCGCAGGAGCCCTTGGGGGCTGGAACATCGGGTGTTCCCCACAGAGCTGGTCGTCGGCGAGCTGGTCACCACCGCCGTCCGCTACGGCGGCGCCCCGGTGGGGCTGCGGCTGATTCGGGATCAACGTCCGATCCGCGAGGTCTCCGATCTGCGGCGTTGAACGCCGAGTGAATCAATATCTGTTCCCGAGGGACCAGTTTTTGGAGGGCCGCGCAATCGGAGTTTTTGCCGCGAAGAGCAGAGTGGAATTATCCAGCGCACACGGGCGGCTTCGGCGTGCTACTGTCTATCTCAGTTGCAGTTGTGGTTCCCAAAACTTCAAGTGCCCTCGCCGGGCTTCTGCCGGGCGGGAGTACTTCTGTATTTCCGGTCATTTCCGGGCGGGGTAATCATCGCGGCGACACGGCGTCCGCGCAGCGCGGACGCCGATGCACTGCCCCGAAGGAGATATGACATGGCTACTGGTACCGTGAAGTGGTTCAACGCAGAAAAGGGCTTCGGCTTCATCGAGCAGGACGGTGGCGGCGCCGACGTGTTCGCCCACTACTCGAACATCGCCGCGCAGGGCTTCCGTGAGCTGCTCGAGGGCCAGAAGGTGAGCTTCGACATCGCGCAGGGCCAGAAGGGCCCGACGGCCGAGAACATCGTTCCCGCCTGACGCTCACGCGCAATCCGTAGCTGGGGCCCGCATCCCTCGGGGTGCGGGCCCCAGCTGCACGCGTATCCCGCAGCGGCTTTCACCCGCGGGACGGCCCGGCGGAATCCGCAGTACCACCACAAGCGGTTCCTCCCCCAGGGTGCAGGCGCATCCTGAAGCGCTGCATCGCAGCGGGCGCCCGGATCTCAAGGTCCCCATCGCGTCACCCATTTCAGCACCTGTGCCCACGGATGTTTCCGCCGGCCGGCTCTGCTTTCTTTTGTCACCGGTCCATACTTGTAATTCTCCATGCCATTCGCCGCGGCGGGAATTCCTTGATATGTGCCACATCGAGGAAGGTTCCGCATGAACCGCACGTACACGAACGACCGCTCCGCCCGCGCCCGTGCCGCCGCCGGAAGTGGCGCCGGCGGCCATGGCTCGCGGGCACCGCGTCGTACCGGCGGGCCCGTCCGCTCCGGCGGTCACGGCCGTAGGCCCGCCGCAGTGCAAGGTGAGTTCGCGCTGCCCAGGACGATCACCCCCGCGCTGCCCGCCGTCGAGGGCTTCGCCGATCTCGACATGCCCGAGCAGCTGCTGGCCGAACTCGGCAGGCAGGGTGTGACCGCACCGTTCCCCATCCAGGGAGCGACGCTGCCGAACTCCCTGGCGGGCCGTGACGTCCTCGGCCGCGGCCGCACCGGTTCCGGCAAGACCCTGGCCTTCGGCCTCGCCCTGCTCGCGCGTACCGCTGGGCAGCGTGCTGAGCCCCGTCAGCCGCTGGGGCTGATCCTCGTACCCACGCGTGAGCTGGCACAGCAGGTGACCGACGCGCTGACCCCGTACGCCCGCTCCGTGCGACTGCGGCTGGCCACGGTGGTGGGCGGCATGTCGATCGGCAGGCAGGCCGGCGCGCTGCGCGGCGGAGCCGAGGTCGTGGTCGCGACCCCGGGCCGGCTCAAGGATCTCATCGACCGTGGCGACTGCCGGCTGCACCACGTGGGCATCACCGTGCTGGACGAGGCCGACCAGATGGCTGACATGGGCTTCATGCCCCAGGTCACCACGCTGCTCGACCAGGTGCGCCCGGAGGGGCAGCGGATGCTGTTCTCCGCCACCCTGGACCGCAACGTCGACCTGCTGGTACGCCGCTACCTGACCGACCCCGTCGTGCATTCGGTCGACCCGTCGGCCGGTGCGGTCACGACGATGGAGCACCACGTCCTGCACGTCCACGGCGCCGACAAGCACGCCGCCACGACCGAGATCGCCGCCCGCGACGGCCGCGTGATCATGTTCCTGGACACCAAGCACGCCGTCGACCGGCTGACTCAGGACCTGCTCAACAGCGGGGTGCGGGCCGCCGCGCTGCACGGCGGCAAGTCGCAGCCCCAGCGCACCCGCACGCTGGCGCAGTTCAAGACGGGGCACGTCACCGTGCTGGTGGCGACCAACGTCGCGGCGCGCGGCATCCACGTCGACAACCTCGACCTGGTCGTCAACGTCGATCCGCCGACCGACCACAAGGACTACCTCCACCGCGGCGGCCGTACCGCCCGCGCCGGCGAGTCCGGCAGCGTCGTCACCCTGGTCACGCCGAACCAGCGCCGAGGCATGGTCCGCCTGATGGCGGACGCCGGAATCCGGCCGCAGACCACCCAGATCCGCTCGGGCGACGAGGCCCTGAGCCGGATCACCGGCGCCCAGGCTCCGTCCGGCATCCCGGTCGTCATCACCGCACCGGTGGTCGAACGCCCCAAGCGCAGCGCCACCTCCCGGGGCCGCCGTCGCCCCGCCTCGGCGAACAGGCGCAATCCCGGGCGCCAGTCCGGCTTCGGCGCGGTGGCCTAGAACTTTCGTGATCAGGGAGCCGGCCCACCTCTGCAGGAGGCACCTTTTGACGCTGATCCAGACACAGTCCTTGCCCGGCGGACGCCGA
This sequence comes from Streptomyces sp. SID486, assembly GCF_009865385.1. Lineage (GTDB taxonomy): Bacteria > Actinomycetota > Actinomycetes > Streptomycetales > Streptomycetaceae > Streptomyces. Next base: position 2,624 of record NZ_WWJT01000048.1, read on the forward strand.
CCCCGCGCACAGGACAGCGGTGGGGGTCATGGACGCGGCCGGACCGCAGGTCTGTGACGACATGAGCGTCGAGGTGACGCCGGCCGTCATGGCCGCCGCCCGCACGGTCCGACTGGTCGTCTGCGACCAGGACGGCCGGTGCACCGGACTGGTCACCCATGCCGAACTCGCCGCCGTCCGTGACCGCTCCGACCACACGGACCGGGTCCGCCTGCGCGACATCCTCGGCGAACACGGTTCGTTCGCCTCACCCGTGATCACGATGGCCGAAGCCGAGCACGCGATGCGCACCCGTCGGCTCGGTGTCCTGCCGGTGGTCGACGAGCAAGGCAGCGCCCTGGGTATCCCCGCCCTCTCCCGCCGAAACACCTCGCCCCTGGGCGGACCGTTCTCTCCTTCTCCCTGTGAGGCCACATGCGCTGCGTCATCGCCCGCTTCCCCTTCGAGCTCACCAAGGGCGGCGTGCTGGAATCGATGAAGGGCATCAAGCCCGAACCGGTCACCGGCGAATCGGTGATCATCGGCCGCCGCCACTACCCCGTCAAGCAGGTCGGCCAGGTCCTCACACGCCAGGACCGCCGTGACTTCAGCGCCACCGAAGTCCTGCGGGCCATGGCTGCGCTCGGCTTCACCTGCCGCGCCGTTCCCGAGGCAGCACCCCTGGGCATTCCCGGCCCGGTGCGGCACGCCTCCGCGATGCCCGGCACCCCCGTCACGACCTGATCGGGTAAACAGACACGAGCCGACACCTGAGCAGCAGTGCGGGCCCGACCGGTACGCCGGTCGGGCCCGCACCGTGTGCAGCGGGTTCCCGTCACCGCTGCCCCGCAGGATCCGGGTGACATCGAAGTGCAGACGCGTGGGCGGCCCGTCCTCCTTCACGGGGGCGTCGAAGACGGCGGGCGAACTCGCCCAAGTGAGCGGAATCCCCCAGCACAGCCGACACCCTCTGCCGCCACACCGCTTCGGCAGCCGGCCACCGGTGATGACAGCGCCACCGGTGACCGCGGCCAGGGACATCTGGTTGTTCTGGCCGGACTCCACGAGACGCAGTGTCGGCCGGTGCCGCCGACGGCAGCCGCGGCGCAGGCGGCGACGTCGCGCCCGACCCGACATGCCACGCGGTGGTGGGTCACTGTGAGAGCCGGCCAGAACCTCGCAGCTCCTTGAACCATGGGGACCGGTCGAGGCGGACTGGTCGAGGCGGACCGGTCGAGGCGGAGTACCTCATCCTCCAGCGCGCGGAAATCTGTACTCGCTGGAGTAGACATTGGCCGACGCTGTGGTTAAGGTTTCTGTCGTAGCCGAGATCAGGAGAGGCCCGGCAGAGATGAACTGCCGAGCAGCAGTAAGCAGTTGCAGTTGGCATGACGGTGCGGTGGTGGAGTTCCGAAGCCAGAGTGGTCGCAGGACGGCGACGGGACTGACAACCGGACCGGGTGGCCCGCAGTGATCAGGGGCCGCCACGAGCAGTACCGCAGTGGCGGTACCGGTAAGTGAAGGTTCGCAGTACCCAGCAGTGAAGTCAGTGAGCAGTACCTCGGTGAAGGCGTCGGCTGCGGGCGCGCGCACCGGGAAGTTCGGCAGTGGGGTTCCCAGCCAGAGCAGACGCAGGACGGGCGACGGGGCCGGCTGTCGAAGCGTGGCAGCTGTTCGAGGCCACGAGTGGTTCGCGGTGTCAGCAGTTGCAGTTTCCGTCGGTGAGTAGCCGATCAAGAGGGAAGAACGGAGGAGCCGAGCGCCATCAGGATCGCCCGGGTGGAAGCCTTGGACCCGGGTACCGCAGGACATCGATAGTGAGGTGGTCTCCGGTCGAGCAACCGCGATCCCCGCGCCCCCGACAGCGTCTCCGTCGGGTCCGCGGAAACACAGGGCCGGTGCAGTATCAGGGCCGGCAGATGGTGTAGTAGTTCCTTCGGGGCCCTGGTGCCGGTACGGCGCCAGGGCCCCTCCACGCGTTCCAGAGAGGTGCGATGACAGCAGACGACACGTTCGGCCGTCTCGATGACGACGACTACCCCGCCTACACCATGGGCCGGGCCGCCGAGATGCTCGGCACCACACAGGGCTTCCTGCGCGCCATCGGCGAAGCCCGCCTCATCACCCCGCTGCGCTCCGCGGGCGGACACCGCCGCTACTCCCGCTACCAGCTGCGCATCGCCGCCCGCGCCCGGGAACTCGTCGACCACGGCACCCCCATCGAGGCCGCCTGCCGCATCATCATTCTCGAAGACCAGCTCGAGGAATCCCAGCGCCTCAACGCCGAATACCGCCGCGCCACCGAATCGGCGGACCCGACCGCAGCAGCGTGAGACGAGCGTGCCCGTCCGCGTCGGCGGGCACCGCACGCATGGTCTGCCGTGCGATGTGATCGTTTCCTGTGGTGACGCGGCGTGTGGGCGTGTAGCGTCTGCGTCAGCTGTCGTGGTTCGGAACCCCCCTTGCCCACGCCTTGGGTGTGGGCGTTTTGCTGTGCTGTGCCGCAGGGACCAGGGCGATCACCTCTGCCTTCCACAGGAAGTGGTAGGCGTTCATCGACTGGAAGGCGTCAGACATGGCGACGGGAACTGTGAAGTGGTTCAACGCGGAGAAGGGTTTCGGTTTCATCGCCCAGGACGGCGGCGGCCCGGATGTCTTCGCGCACTACTCCGCGATCAACTCCACGGGATTTCGTGAGCTCCAGGAGGGCCAGGCCGTGACGTTCGACGTCACCCAGGGCCAGAAGGGTCCGCAGGCCGAGAACATCACCCCGGCCTGACCTCACAGACCCGCCCGAGGGATCGCGCACACCGCGTCCGGTGAGCGCCGCCTGTGTGGGCTTCACCGCCCACCGGGCGAAGCGCCTGCTCTCGTGCAGGGCGTGCACGATCAGGGGCCGCGCAGCCATTGCTGCGCGGCCCCTGATCTGTTGAGACGGGTGTGACCTCGGCCGAACTTCCTGACCTCGGTTGCTTCGAGCGTCGTCCGGTTCGGGCGCCGCATGCCCTGCGCCTCCGTGCGCGCAGTTCGGAGCAGTAGACGGTCAGGTGCTCGTCCAGGCGGCGAGGAAGGCTTGCCGTCCATCCGGATCGTCCCATCTGCGGTCCGCATGCAGAACACGCCAGGCGGTGAGCTCGAGATCTCGGAGCCACAGCTCGCCGACGACCTGTGTCTTGAGGTCGGGCACATGGTCGGACCCGGCGAGGGCTTGACCGATCACCTCCCCGGCCGCCACGCGCCGGGACGGAGTCATCTCATCGACGGCCGAGAGGATGTGCCTGGCCAGGGCGGCTCCCTCTCCTTCCGGAGAACGCAGCACCTGGGCCTTCATGTCGACCAGTAGCAGGTACGCGGTGCCCGACGCCCTCCACAGGCTCGACCAGAAGCGTTCGCCTGCCTCGGTGGGGGCGGGCAGCGCGGCCAGCAGCCCGAGGAGATGACCGGTGGCCGCATGGCATCGACGGGGCTGGAGTTCACGCGGTGGCGAGCCGGACTCGCCGAACCGGTCAAGCCTGAGTTGTGTGGCTGGCTCCATGCCGGAATGGTCCCCGCCGCACTGATCGCGGGGACACCTGCCTTCCGCGCCACAGGGTCGGTGTCCTGAGAGGGCGGTAAGTGACGTGATGTCCGTTTCGAGCTCTCGAGTGGGACTGTCGGGCCGGTCCCGACCTGATCTTGCGGCTACGACTGCGGCCTGGTGAACAAGCCCTGCTCGGGCTCGGTGAGGATTCCGCGTTCGACCAGCCGCTTGAGCTTCAGCCGGACGTTGTTGACGTTGTTGGGTGCGATTTCGAGGTCTATCGCCTCGCAGACCGCCCGGGCCCGCAGTGGAGCGTCGGCTGCGGCGAACACCGCCATGATCTGCTGGTAGGCCGGATGGCCCGGCAGCTTCGCGGGCGGCGGCGTGGGCGGGGCCTGCTCGGGCAGTGCCAGCAGCGTCTTGCGGGTGATGCGCACCTCTTCGGCGGCTCGGGCGAACTCCTCCAGTTGCACGGTGAGTTCCGTGAAGCGTGTGCGCACGGCATCGGCCTGCGCGGCGAGGTCACGCTCCTGCTCCTCCAGGCGGACGAGGACCGCTCCCAGAGTGAGGTCGTCGTTGTTCACGCGCCGCGCCAGGTGGGGGTGGAGGTCGCCGTGAGCATCCTGGACAGCCGATCGCTTACGGCCCAGTACACCCTCGACTCCGCGGAGGCGGGCCGGTGTTCGTAGTCGCGGACCAGTCTGCGGTGCAGTATCAAGATCCCGTTTACCTGCTCCACCCGCCACCGGATCGGCTGCGGCACGAACCCGCTCGTCGCAGGGTTGCGCTCGACGACTTCGACGTCAATGCCGACCTTCCTGCCGTGGCCCACGACGGCGGTCTTGAGCCCCTGGTCGACCAGGGCCTTCTCAACCGTGTCGGTATCCGCGGCGACCTTGTCCACCAAGGCGATGTCGGCGGCGTTGTCGTGCGCCGAGGCGGCCAGCACCACCACCGCGATCACCAGGCCGAGTACGTCAACCTCCAGGCCGGCCCGGGACTTTTTTTGCCGCGCCCCTTCCGGTGGTGACGGCCGGCACCCCGGCGGCCGCGTGCACGCTCTGGGTGTCGAGACCACCAGGCTCGGGTCCGCCTTGCGGCCCCGGCTCTCGCGGACCTGCCGGCGCAGCAGGTCATGGATGGTCTGGTCGGTGCCGTCGTCGCGCCACTTGTAGAAGTAGTACTTCACCGCGCCGGCCGGGGGGCAGGTCGTGCGAGAGGTAGTCCCACTGGCAGCCCGTACGGGACTGGTAAAGGATCGCGTTGACGATCTCCCGCATCTCGTAGGCGCCCTGAGGGCCGCTGACCGACGGGTGCTGGGCCTTCCAGGAGGCGATGACCGGCTCGATCAGGGCCTACCGCTCATCGGACACGTCGCTCTTGTAAGGCTGGCGGTCACTTACGAAAAACACTCCAGCACGACAGAACACTCTGATCAGCCCCGATGCGCCTGCGCCACACGTTCCAGCGATGACGAACGCAGCATCACGTCACATACCGCCCTCTAAATCCGCGTACAGGTGCATTCTGTGCGGATGCCGTCACCGTCGATATGGACAATGTGCAACGTGCCCTTGGCGTACTCGATTCGCACATCATCGTCAGTGCTACCAGGGATGTGCCAGACAAGCCGCAATGACAACGTTTCGCCGATCGTGGCAGGAATATCGGATGCAGTGACCTGGTGCACGATCTCGGCTTCATCGGGTGACGTGGGGCTGTCGAGATACAGCTTGCTGCCCCGGATGGCCCACTTACCCTCCCATGAGCGGTCATCGCTCGGGGCGCCCTCCTCGTCCGGCTCGATGGTGTAGCTGCTCGCCGTGACCCCGACGCGAAGGGGGACAGGCTCGTTGCCCTGTGAAGAAAGCTCGACGTGCCACACGCCCCTGACGAAGGCGCTGACTGCCTGCCCAACAGGGCCCTGGTCCCCGTCCCGGCTGTCACCCGAATTCTTGCTGCACGCGGCAAGAATCGAGGCGCCTAGGCCGACGGCTAAGTACCGCAAGGTGGTGCGTCGGCCCACCACCTGCGTCACGGCCCGCGCCTGGCGAATACGAGACATCATGTCCATTATTCATCCCCCAATATGCCGAGCAAAGTCACTTGTAAGGTGCATGCCAGACAAGATGCCCCGGTTCCCAATGTCAAAGCAACCTCCCCCCATGTGTACGACTGCCGGGGCGCCCCACCAGAAGTATTCTGGCGCGTCCTTAGCAAGTGCGCCCGGGCTACCAATGGCTCACAGGCACTTTTCGGCCGTGGACCTGAGTGTCTCCCGAGGACCGCTCGAACAACTGAGAGGGCGGTATGTGACATGATGCTGCGTTCGTCATCGCTGGAACGTGTGGCGCAGGCGTATCGGGGCTGATCAGAGTGTTCTGTCGTGCTGGAGTGTTCTTCGTAAGTGACCGCCAGCCTTACCAGAGCGACGTGTCCGATGAGCGGTGGGCCCTGATCGAGCCGGTCATCGCCTCCTGGAAGGTCCAGCACCCGTCGGTCAGCGGGCGGCGGCGTGGGCGGGGCCTGAACGCGGAATCCTCACCGAGCCCGAGCAGGCTTGTTCACCAGGCCGCAGTCGCAGCCGCATGACCAGGTCGGGACCGGCCCGACAGTCCCACTCGAGAGCTCGAAACAGACATCACGTCACTTACCGCGCTCTGAGAGCGGTCCACGTCGACACGACCACGGACCAGCCCGGCTTGGCGACGGTCGCGCTCGGCCTGCCGATCCGGCACCGGCTGGTGTTCGCCCTCCGGGCGACACGGCTGTCGATCCGGGGCATCCGAAAGTCGCTACGAACAAGAAGCAGGTCGAGATGGCGCCCTCGATCCCACCGCGCACTGCGCAGCCCCACACGCCGGCGACGACGGCAGCAGCCGGTGCTGGATCTCCGCGGCCAGGCTCAGCGGGACGGTACGGCGGCCCTACACGTCGGTGCAGGACCGGTTCGCGACGACGATGTACGCCCGGACGTGCGAGGTCTCGCCGATCTCCCGCATCACCTCCGCGTCCCGCGTAGGAACAGTTCGAGGAGCCGATGGCGTCCCCGCGGTTGGTCACGGGGCCGACGACCCGCACCGGCGCGCCCTGACCCTTGTCCTCCACGCTCGGGCGCTCCACTCGGCCAAGCGCCCGTTCCTTCTCGCTGGCTGCTTGCTTGTTCTGGTCGAGGAGGTGGTGCCTTGCGGCGTCGGCGAACGTGGTCGCCTCGGTCGTGCCCGGTGGTCGTGCCCGGTGGTCTTGTCGCTGGTGTCGGCGTACAGGTGGGTGGCTGCTGACTCCCGTGCCCGGCCTCGCCGCCGGCGAGACCGGGCACGGAACCGGAAACCACGCCGCCGGGGCTCAGGCGTCGATGATGACGGGGATGATGAGGGGCTTGCGGCGGTAGGTGCGGAAGGCCCAGTTCGCCACGGCGCGGGCGACGAGCTGTTCGAGCTGGCGGGCGTCCCCGACGCCTTCCTCGGCCGCGGTGGCCAGGGTCTTCTCGATGACGGGGATGACGGGCTCGAAGGTGGTGTCGTCGTGGACGAAGCCGCGGGCCAGGAAGTCCGGGGCCTCGGCGAGGGCGCCGGTGTCGGCGTCGACGATCGCCACCACCGTGACGACGCCCTCCTCCGCGAGGGTGAGGCGGTCCTTGAGGGACGCTTCGGTGGCGCCGCCGACTTCCATGCCGTCCACGTAGACATTGCCGGCGGGGACCTTGCCGGTGATGGACGCGCGCCCGTCGACCAGGTCGACGACGACGCCGTCCTCGGCGATGACGACCCGTTCGGGGTCGACACCGGTGCGGATGGCGAGGTCGCCGTTGGCCCGCAGGTGGCGCCATTCGCCGTGCACGGGCATGACGTTGCGGGGCTTGACGATGTTGTAGCAGTAGACGAGTTCGCCGGCGCTGGCGTGCCCGGAGACGTGCACCTTGGCGTTGCCCTTGTGGACGACGTTGGCGCCCCAGCGGGTCAGGCCGTTGATCACCCGGTAGATGGCGTTCTCGTTGCCGGGGATGAGGGAGCTGGCGAGCAGGACGGTGTCGCCCTTGCCGATGCGGATCATATGGTCGCGGTTGGCCATCCGCGACAGCGCGGCCATCGGCTCGCCCTGGGAGCCCGTGCACACCAGAGTGATCTTGTGGTCCGGGAGCTTCTCCAGCTCCTTCGTGCTCACGACCAGACCGGAGGGGACCTTCAGATAGCCCAGGTCACGGGCGATGCCCATGTTGCGGACCATCGACCGGCCGACGAAGGCGACCTTGCGGCCGTGCTGGTGGGCGGCGTCCAGGACCTGCTGGATGCGGTGCACATGGCTGGCGAAGCTGGAGACGATGACCCGGCGCGGCGCGGTGCGCATCACCTGCTCGATCGCCGGGTTCAGCTCCCGCTCGGAGGTGGTGAAGCCGGGTACTTCGGCGTTGGTGGAGTCGGTGAGGAACAGGTCCACGCCCTCCTCGCCGAGGCGGGCGAAGGCGCGCAGATCGGTGATGCGGTCGTCGAGAGGGAACTGGTCCATCTTGAAGTCGCCGGTGTGCAGCACCATCCCGGCCCGGGTGCGGATCGCGACCGCGAGGCTGTCCGGGATGGAGTGGTTGACCGCCACGAACTCGCAGTCGAAGGGCCCGAAGCCACGGCGGTCGCCCTCCCGCACCCGCACCGTGCGCGGCCGGATGCCGTGTTCCTTGAGCTTGGCCTCCAGGAACGCCAGCGTCAGCTTGGAGCCGACGACGGGAATGTCGGACCGCTCGCGCAGCAGGTACGGCACGCCGCCGATGTGGTCCTCGTGGCCGTGGGTGAGGACGACGGCCACGATGTCGCCCAGCCGGTCCCGGATCGAGGTGAAGTCCGGCAGGATCACGTCCACGCCGGGCTGGGTCTCCTCGGGGAACAGCACGCCGCAGTCGACGATGAGCAGTTTGCCGGCGTGCTCGAAGACGGTCATGTTGCGGCCGATCTCACCCAGGCCGCCCAGGGCGATGACCCTCAGCCCTCCTTCGGGCAGGGTAGGGGCCGCTTTGAGGTCGGGGTGTGGATGACTCATACCTCGACGTTACCCGCAGAGCGGAACGAGATGATCTGTCACCTGTGTGATCTCTCTGCGACGACGGGTGAGACGTGAGGTCCCGCTGAGGAGCGTCCTGAGAGGACCTCGGTGCGACATCCCTTCCCGACGGGTTCACGCACTTCCCCGATCAGCCGGCCGGTCACGGTACGGAGGGCCGTCGCGCGGGACGCCGAACGGCTCACGCGGCTCGTGTGCCCATGAGGGTAAGGACGCGGCCGCAGTCGCGGGCTACCGGGTCGCGCTGCTCAGCTGGGGCTGCGACGCGGCATGCCTCCTCGCCTGCGCGTGGGGGCCGGGCATCGGCGTTCCCTGGCGCGGGATCCTCGTGGCATACACGCTCACCCGGATGGCGGGCAGCCTGCGGGTGACGCCGGGCGGTCTCGGTGTGGTGGAGGCCAGTCTGACAGCGCTGCTCGTGCTGGACGGGCCGCGCACCGACCAGGCAATCGCGCTCACGCTGCTCTACCGGATCGCGATCTGCTGGGCGCTGCAACCCATCGGCTGGGCGTGCCGGCTCGGCCTGGCCTTCGGCTCACGACGCGCGGACCACCACGCCGGATCCGACCGGCGTACCGGATGAGAGCGTCACCGGGCCGGGGATCATTTTTTCGGACCTGGCGGACACAGCGGAAAACGACAGCTTCTTCGGCCGCTCGGGGTCCGCGCCGGGGACTCACCCGGCCTGTCAACAGGTGACCGGCCGGGCAGGCGGAGCACCTTCGCGCGTCGAGACAGCCCGTTGCTCACAGTTCCGTCATCGGGTTGTCCGAGCTCCCGTGCCGCAGGCGGCCCCCCTGTCAGTCACGGCGTCGTCGCCGTTGTCCTCTGGACGGTTCCCCGGTCCCCTTCGGAGTCCCTCCGTCCCGCACACACCGGCCAGCCGTCACATGACAGGGCCTTCCGCCTTCGGTACACGGGGCACCTCGTCATCCGAGGTGGTGGGTGGCACGTCCAGGTACTCGGTGATCTTAAAGGCGCTGACCTGCGCGGCAATGAAATCGTCGTCCCGACGGGAGGTACTTGCCGCATCTGAGCCTTCGCCTTCAGTTCCGCCCACTCTTGATCGAACGACGTGCTCTCCCGCCCCCGTCGTCTCGTCGATCAGATGAAAACTACTGCCTTGAGACGCACCGGCGACGGGCCGGCAGCGATAAGAGCACGTTGGAGAAGTGCTGTCGCCCAGTCTGGCGACGACCTGGGGGTTCGCCGAATGCACCACGACCTCGAACACGAACGGTGCGCAGTTCTCCGTCGTCTACGGCGACTCCGTGAGTAGGCCCGCGTTCGCAGCGCGGGTCGGGAAGGCACGCCCGTGCTGAGCGTGGTGAACGCCGACGGCAGTACCGCGTCCGGCTCCCTGATCGACGAGATCGTCCGCGAGGGCGCCCGCTGGATGCTGGCCGCCGTGCTGGAGACGGAAGTCGACCATTACGCAGCCGAGTTGGCTGCCGAGACCGAGGAACGCGGGCGGCGCCTGGTCGTACGCAACGGCCACCACCGGCCCCGGACAGTCGTCACCGCGGCCGGGCCGGTCGAGGTCACCGCGCCGCGCGTCAACGACCGCCGCGTCGACGAGGCCACCGGCGAGCGCAAGCGGTTCTCCTCCGAGATCCTTGCGCCGTGGTGCCGCAAGTCACCGAAGATCTCGGAGGTGCTGCCGCTGCTCTACCTGCACGGACTGTCGTCCGGAGACTTCGTGCCTGCGCTGGAGCAGTTCCTCGGCGGCACGGCCGGACTGTCGGCCGCGACGGTGACCCGGCTGACGAAGCAGTGGAGCGACGACCACGCCGCCTTCCAGGACCGGGACCTGTCCGACCGCGACTCCGTCTACGTATGGGCCGACGGGGTCCACCCGAAGGTGCGGCTCGGTCAGGCGCACTCGTGCGTGCTGGTCCTCCTCGGTGTCCGCCTGGACGGCACCGAGGAGCTGATCGCGCTGGCCGAGGGACTGCGGGAGTCCACCGAGTCGTGGGCCGACGTGCTGCGCGACTGCCGTCGCCGCGGCATGCGCGATCCCGAACTCGTCATCGGCGACGGTGCGATGGGCCTGTGGAAAGCCCTGATCGAGGTGTTCCCGACCGCTCGGCACCAGCGCTGCTGGGTCCATAAAGCCCGTAATGTTATGAACTGTCTTCTGAAATCCGCACAGCCGGGTGCGACGAAGGCAATGCAGGAGATCTACAACGCAGAGGACAGGGCCCACGCCGAGAAGGCGGTCCAGGCGTTCTCCCGCACTTACGGCACGAAGTGGCCCAAGGCCGTCGCGAAGATCACCGACGACCGGGGCGAGCTGCTCGCGTTCTACGACTTCCGGGCCGAGCACTGGGTCCACCTGCGGACCACGGATCCGATCGAGTCGACCTTCTCCACCGTCAAGCTCCGGACAAGGTCACCCGAGGCGCCGGCAGCCCGGCCGCGGCCCTGGCCATGGTGTTCAAGCTCGTCGAATCCGCCCAGGCCCGCTGGCGGGCGATCACCGGAGCCCACCTGGTCCCACTCGTCCGGGCCGGGGCCCGGTTCGAGAACGGCCTGCTGGCCGAACGCACCGAAAGCCACGCGGCCTGAGGAGAATGCCCAGATGACCGTCTCGGACACCTACGGCACGAACTCTCACACGACCAACGAGTTGGCCAGCCTGCTCGCCGACCGACTCGACCTGACCTTCACCGAACGCGAGAGCGACTACCTCGGCGTCTACTTCCTGGCCACCCTCGCCGACACGACCCGCCTCCAGATCCAGCCGAACGCCATTCCCGGAGACGACGGGGAAGACGATCTCTACGACGACGAGCACCCCGACGTGTCGGTACTCCTGCTCATCACCTCGCCGGCCGCCGCCGAGCCTCTCAATGACGAGCTCTCGACGGTCGGAGGACTCACCAGGCTCCGATCAACTCGAAGCTGAGCAACTGCCGATCCACAAGTCTTGACTAGTGCTTGTGGCCCCCCTTGCGCCCGGCCCCCGAGCCCGGCTCGTAGTTGCACCGCCTCGTCTCGTCCTGACCGCTGCGCGGTCAGGACGAGGCCACAGGGCCTGTCGAGCACGAGCTCAATCAGAGGGCATGACGGGGGACCGCATGCCGAGCCATTGTTCGGCGTCCCAGGCATGGAAACGCTCCACCTCTATGAATCCCAGCTTCGCCGCGAGGCGCATCGAGCCGACGTTGGCAGTCTGGGTATGGAGCACTACCGGCTCGCCGGGAAGACCACCGTCGAACCAGTCGAGTGCCGCCGCGCACGCCTCGGCCGCGTATCCGAAGCCCCACGCCCGCGGCAGGAACAGGTAGCCGAGATCGACCTTCCCCGCGGCAGCCTGGCGACTGTGCTCCGGTGCTCTCCTGAGCAGGATCTGGCCGATCATCGCCCCGTCGAGATCAACGACAAAACTCCCGGGCCACCGCTCGGGCACCTCGGGCATCTCGCGCTCAAGCTCGTCACGCGGGCGAGGGCCGCCGAGGTAGGTGTGCACCTCTGGCGAGGCGAGCAGTTCGATGAACGCCGCACGGTCCCGGGCCTCGGGCTCACGGAGTACAAGCCTCTCGGTCCTGATCGGTGCAGGGGGCCAGGCGACCTGTCCGAGCTCAGTCATGCCAGCCAGCCAATCAGCACGCTCGGCAGCGATCAACACTCACAGACCGGTCAAGCCACCGGCCCGGTCCCTTCCTCGCCGATGGGAAGCGCCCTACAACCACGCCTGCCGGGGACGAGGAGCAATGCTCAGATCCTGTGGATCGGCCCCGGTAGGACGTACCTTCCCGGGCGATTGATCGATAGGTCACCGAGCAGGACCGACGTTCGCGGCGTCGGTCGGGAAGGCACCTTCATGCTCACCGTGGTCAACGAAGACGGCGCCACGCGAGATGGGTCGTCGCTGCTGGACGAGATCGTCCGGGAGGGCGCCCGCAGGACGCTGGCCGCCGCGCTGGAAGCCGAGGTCAACACATGCATCGCCGAGTTGGCCGACCAGCGGGACGAGAACGGGCGCCGGCTGGTAGTGCGCAGCGGCTATCACCAGCCGAGGAAGGTCACCACCTCGGCCGGGACCGCGGAGGTGAAGGCCCCGCGGGTGAACGACAAGCGCACCGACCTCGATACGGGCGAACGCAGGCGGTTCTCCTCGGCGATCCTGCCGCCTTGGGCCCGGAGGTCCCCGAAGATCGGAGAGGTGCTGCCGCTGCTCCACCTGCATGGGGTGTCGTCTGGGGACTTCGTGCCCGCGCTGGAGCAGTTCCTCGGCAGTTCGGCCGGACTGTCGCCGGCCACGGTCAGGCGGCTGACGGCCCAGTGGCAGGCCGACCACGCTGCCTTCATGGAGCGCGATCTGTCGGCCACGGACTACGTGTACGTGTGGGCCGACGGCATTCACCTGCGCATACGCCTGGAGGAGGCCAAGGCTGCCGTGCTGGTGGTGATGGGCGTGCGGGCGGACGGCACCAAGGAGCTGATCGCGCCGGCCGACGGTTATCGCGAGTCGACGGAGGCGTGGGCGGGCCTGCTACGCGACTGCGCCCGCCGGGGCATGCGCGCCCCGGTGCTGGCCGTCGGGGACGGCGCGCCCGGCTTCTGGAAGGCCCTGGCCGAGGTGTTCCCCGACACCCGCGAACAAAGATGCTGGGTTCACAAAACCGCAAATGTTCTCGATTCCCTGCCGAAATCGGCCCAGCCCGCGGCCAAGCGCGCCAGCCACCTCGTCGAACGCTCCGAGACCCTCTCGGCGTGAGCAGCCTCAGCCGATCCGCAGAAGCCGGGAGGATCTCAGGCACTCGGGCGCCGTATGTGCAGGTGGCCATCGCGGGGGAAGGAGGGCGGTGCCGCGGGCAGAATGGTGTCGAAGTCGTAGCGGCTCTTCTGTGCAACCCGGCACGATGCCAGGTTGTCCACCTGGTGCAGGAGTTCGAGACGCTCCAGCCCGTCGGGTTCGAAGGTGTCGAAGGCCCAGCTGGTGAGGGCCTCCAGAGCACGGGAGGCCACTCCCCGCCCGCGAGCCTGCGCCGCGGTCCAGTAGCCCACTTCGGCCGCCGGTTTGCCGGAGGCGACTTCCTTGAGGACCACGTTGCCTACCAACTGCACGCGAGCTGAACCGGGTTGTGTCTCAAGGACAGCGAAGCCGAACCGGTCCCCCGTTGCCCAGCCCTGCTGCTGAGCCTGCACCCAGCGTGCCCCGTCGGCATCGTTGTCCACGACAGAGCTCGTCCACTGGCGCAGTGCGGGATCCCGGCTCACCTCGACCAATGCGGCCACGTCCGCCATGCGCCAGGGGCGAAGAACGAGAGCGGGAGAGACCGGCGACGCGGCCACCTGAAGTACGACCGGGGCACTCATCAACCGATCGTATGCGGTGGCGTTTTCACCCGACGCCAGCCGCGTCCGCCCCATGCCGCCTCGCGACCGCCCCGTCATTGCTGTGTCCGGACGCGCAGAGCCCGGACTGACCAGTCGAACACCGGAGCCAGACTCTCCGGGGCCGGCCAGCCGTTGACCACTGCGAGCAGCTGGACGTACCGCTCCCTGCGGGGGTCACTCACGCTCTCCAGCCGAGTCGCCAGCCGGCGGCGAAGCTCAACGTCGTCGGGGCGGCCCAGGATGTGCGCGCAGTGCGCCGTGAACGCCGCGACGATCGGATCGGCCTGGGGCGAGGCCGGGTCGATGCCGGCGGCCAGGGCCGGGCCGACCTGGTCACGGACGACTGCGGCAATGTCCCGTCGCGGGCCCATCATGTCGCTTCGAGTCTGCTCGGCTGCCTGGTCCTCGGCCATCCGCCGCATGACGGCGCGGAAACCCGGGTCCAGGGACATTTCGGCCAACTCCACCCACGCCTGGACCTGCTCTGACTCCGGGTTGTCGGGCAACTCGGGGGTCATCGAGCGCATGACCCCCGCGAATGCGGGGGCGGCGTCAGAACCGCCGAAGACGGCGTCGAGGAAATCGCCGATCAGACGTCGGCGTTCGTCCTCGGAGAGCTGGGCCAGCCGGTGCACGAGTTCCGTCTCCTCAGGTGTGGACCCGCGCTCGGCCACCGTCATCAGCACCGCGCGCCGCAGGCGCAGGACGCGGATCTGCACTGCCAGTGCTTCGGCGTGCGCCGCGGCGACCTCGGGAAGCGAGAGCTCGCGGTCCACGACCTTGCGGATCGTGGGAAGATCCAGTCCCAGCTCGCGCAGGGTCCGCACGAGGTCCAGGCGTGCGACGGCGTCGATGCCGTAGAGGCGGTAGCCGGCCGGGCTGCGGTCCGTCGGCGCCACGATTCCGCGATCGGAGTAGAACCGAATGGTCTTGACCGTGAGACCGGTCCGTCGAGCGAGTTCGCCGATCGAGTAGAGCGTGTCGCCGTCCATGCCCCCACCTTTGTGTCTCCCCCTACTGGAGACTCAAGTCCCTTCGCCTGCTAGCAGGCAACCACTCCTCAGCCACAAGTCTTGACGATTCCTCTCGCCAGAAGATCGAACGGCACCGCCGCTTTCACCTCCGGTGGCGGCGGTGGCGGCAACACGGTGACGGTCACCAACCCGGGCAGCCAGTCCACCACCACCGGTAGCTCGGTCAACCTGCAGATCAAGGCCACCGACAGCGGCGGCGCCTCACTCCTCACCTACAGCGCCACGGGCCTGCCGACCGGGCTGTCCACCAACAGCTCCACCGGCCAGATCTCCGGTACGGCGTCCACCGCGGGCACCTACCAGGTGACGGTCACCGCGAAGGACTCCACCGGCGCCTCCGGCTCGATCTCCTTCACCTGGACCGTCGGCTCCTCCGGCGGCACCTGCTCCGGCTCCCAGGTACTGGCCGACCCGGGCTTCGAGTCGGGCAGCACCGGCTGGACCGCCACCAGCGGCGTCATCACCAACGACACCGGCGAGGCGGCCCACGGCGGCTCCTCCTACGCCTGGTTCGACGGCTACGGCTCCAGCCACACCGACACGCTGCCCCAGTCGGTGACGATCCCGGCCGGCTGCAAGGCCACGCTCACCTTCTACCTGTACATCGACACCGCCGAGACCACCACCAGCACCCAGTACGACAAGCTGACGGTGACCGCCGGTTCGACCACCCTGGCGACGTACTCGAACCTCAACCACAACTCCGGGTACGCGCAGAAGACCTTCCTTCGGCCTGTCCTCGTTCGCGGGTCAGACGGTCGCCCTGAAGTTCAACGGCGTGGAGGACTCCTCGCCGCAGACCAGCTTCGACGTCGACGACACCGCCCTGACGACCGGCTGATCCGCATCCTGCGGACAAAGGCCCCGCACGTGGAAGCCGTCCACGTGCGGGGTGGGCCATACCCACCCGCTCGTCGCAGAGCGCCACGAGCCGGTGCCGCCGCCCGCCCGTCGAGAGTGGCGGAAGGCGCGTTCGGAACCGGGCACGGATTCGGGCTGTGTCGCTGACGCGCCCGTTATGAGCCCCTGGCGTGCCGGGTCACCAACTGCTGCTGGTCACGCCTGGGAGCTCGCCCGCGTGGGCCATCTCGCGTACGCGGATGCGGGACAGGCCGAAGGCGCGCAGGTAGCCGCGGGGGCGGCCGTCCACGCAGTCGCGATTGCGCAAGCGGGTGGCGCTCGCGTCACGGGGATGCCGGCGTAGTTCCCGCTGGGCGGCGGCACGGTCCTCCTCGGAACTTCCGGGGAACGCGATGATCGCCTTCAACGCGGCGCGGCGCGCGGCGTATCGGGCCACGATGAGGCGCCGCCGCTCGTTCTTCGCGATCTTGCTCTTCTTCGCCATCAGACCTTCCCTCCCCGGGCGCGGATGCGGGCCACCGCGGCCTCGATGCCGATCATGTCGACCGTCTTGATGCCCTTGGCGGAGAGGGTGAGCCGGATGTGGCGGCCTTCGCTCGGCAGCCAGTAGCGCTTGCTCTGGATGTTGGGGTCGAAGCGGCGCTTGCTGCGCCGGTGGGAGTGGGAGATGTGATGGCCGAAGCCCGGCTGTCGGCCGGTCAGTTGGCAGTGGGCGGACATGGCTGTTCCTCCTTGGGGTGGATGCAGCAGCACACTAACGCCAAATGAAAATGAAAACCAATCTCGTGTATGGTGCTGTCCATGGCCCGTAACGAACTGCGCCCGATCATCAAGCTGAGGTCCACCGCCGGCACCGGCTACACCTACGTGACCCGCAAGAACCGCCGTAACGACCCCGACCGGCTGACGCTGCGCAAGTACGACCCGGTCGTCGCCCGCCACGTCGACTTCCGTGAGGAGCGCTGAGCGCGATGAAGCCCGGAATCCACCCCGAGTACCGCCCGGTCGTCTTCCGTGACCGGGCCGCCGACTACGCCTTCCTCACCCGGTCCACGGCCACCAGCGACAAGACCGTCGAGTGGGAGGACGGCAACACCTATCCGGTCATCGACGTCGAGATCTCCTCGGCGAGCCACCCCTTCTACACCGGCACCCAGCGGGTCCTGGACACCGCGGGGCGGGTCGAGCGCTTCGAGCGGCGCTACGGACGCGGACGGAGCGAGCCGTGAACCGGGACGAGGCGCGGCTGCCGGTGGCGATCGTCGGCGGGTTGCACGCGGACGTCCGCCGGGCCGCCGTCGAGGAGATCCTGCGTACGGTCCCCTGGTCGGTCGCGCTGCACCACGACCTGACGTCCGCCGTCGACAGCGCGGTGCGCCGGACGGTGCGCGACGCGGACGGTCTGCTGGGCAGTGGCGACGCACCCCTGGTGAACGACTGCGCGTGCTGCGCACTTCGCGAGGATCTCGTCCCCGAACTGCTGCGGCTCGCAGCGCAGGGAACCTACCGGCTGGCCGTCGTGGAACTGTGGGACTCCGTCGAGCCCCAGGCCATGGCCGGAGTCATCGCCGCCGCGGGCGCACCGCTGGCCCTGACCGGGGTCGCCACGGCGGTCGATCTGGCACTCGTCCTGCCGTATCTGTCCAACGGCGACGACCTGGCCGACGTCGGCCTAGCCGCCGCGCCGACCGACCAGCGCACCGTGGCCGACACCTTCGCCCGGCAGTTGGAGTACCCCACGGTGATCGCCCTCGGCGACGACGATTCCGGCGACGAGGCCGCCGACGACACCGACCACGCGCTGCTCGCCCAGCTCACACCAGGCGCACGAAGCGTCCGGGTGGAGAGCGACGGTGCCCTGGGTGCGGCGCTGTTGGCGGGCTTCGACGTGGCAGCGGGCGCCGCCCGCGTGCATCCCGCCTGCGCGCTGCTGCCGCAGGAGTGCGACGAGCACGGGGTGAGCACCTTCGTCTGGCGGCGCGAACGGCCCTTCCATCCGCAGCGTCTGTACGCGGCGCTGGAGGACCTCACCTGCGCCGCCGCGCGCAGCCGGGGGCGGTTCTGGCTGGCGGACCGCCCCGACACCCTGCTGTCCTGGGACGCCGCCGGCGGTGCGCTGTGCGTGGAGCCGGCCGGTCCCTGGCTGGCCGCTCTGCCCGACGCGGCCTGGGAGATGGTGCCGGCCGAACGCCGCCTCGCCGCCTCTCTGGACTGGCACCCCGAACACGGCGACCGCTGCCAGTACCTCACCTTCACCTCGCCCGGCCTGGACCGCGACGGCCTGTCGGCCCTGCTCGACTCATGCCTGCTCACCGACGACGAGTACGCGGCGGGCAGGGACCGCTGGAAGCAACTCCCGCACGCCTTCGACGGCTTGCTGGACCCCGTGACCTGAAAGAGAGGACCGACCTCACCATGCCCCGACGTACGAACACCGGGCAGGAGACGGCCAAGCGCCAGCGCACCAACCCGCTGGACGCCGCCGGCATCACCTACATCGACTACAAGGACACCGATCTGCTGCGGAAGTTCATCTCCGACCGCGGAAAGATCCGCAGCCGTCGGGTGACCCATGTGACGCGTCAGCAGCAGCGGCAGACAGCGCAGGCCATCAAGAACGCACGCGAGATGGCGCTCCTGCCCTACGGCTCCCGATAGGGCGATGGCCACGTGCGGGAGGCGGCAGAACCGCCGCGGCTTCTGATTGTCCTCCCTGGTGGTCTCGGAGGCGCCGGCTCCTTCCGTTACGCCCTGTACCGGTAGCGGATCCGGCCGCGGGTGAGGTCGTAGGGGCTGAGTTCCACGAGCACGCGGTCGTACGGGAGGATCTTGATGCGGTTCTTCCGGATCTTCCCGCTGATGTGGGCGAGCACCGTGTGCCCGTTCTGGAGCTCCACCTTGAAGGTGGCGTTGCGCAGGCACTCGATGACGGTGCCTTCGGCTTCTACGCCCCCTGCTGTTTTGGTCATGGTCTCTCACTTCTCTCGTTCTGCGACGGTGTCTTCGGCTTCGCCCGGTGCGATGTGATGGATCGTCAGCGGCTGACGAGCTCCAGGGTGCTGGCGGTGCGCCGGGCACCGATGCTCTCGAACAGGGCGGTGGCCGCCGCGTTGGACTCGGTCACCTCGGCCCATGCCGAAGTGGTCCCGCAGTGGTGCAGCGACCCCAGGGCGTGGGCCAGCAGCGCCCGGGCGATGCCGCGGCGGTGTCTGTCGGTCCGGACGGCGATCAGCCCGATCCGTGGCTGCCGGGTCAGCGGTGCCACCCGGATGAGTCCCACGTACTGATCCACGTGCCGCGCCACCGCGTACTTCGACGGGTCGAGCACGGTGGTCCCCGCAGCGCGGGGCAGCACCTCGGCCGGCATCGTCCGCCATCCGACGGTGGCCTCGACCTCGTCGCGGATGAGGCGGTCCAGGGCGCGCAGTGGGCCCTCCTCCGCCTCGCCGGCCGGCACGATCGTCATGCCGGACGGGGGCCGCACCGAGCCGAGACCGGTGATGTGCGGGTCGGTGGGCACGAGATAGCCCCACTCGCGGCGTGCGATGGCGAAGCCGGCCCGCTCCCAGGCGGACCTCGAGTCGTGGTCGGCCTCGTCGACCACGGTGTACAGCGGTGTGGGCAGGTCCGCCGGCATCGCGTCGGCGATGCGGTCGAAGACCGCGCCGTGCCACGCGTCGATGCTGACGAAGAGCCGTCCGTCGGGCCGACGCGAAGCGACGCCGCGGCCGACCGTCAGGTCGTCCTCCACGGCGTGCCACTGCGTTTCCGAGACCCGCGTGACCACAACCGGATGGCTGTCCGTGCCCGGAGCGGAATGCACAGAGTTCATAGGTGATGCCTCTCAGGAGTGCCTTGTCGGAGGCGCTCCCGGCGACACCTACGTCAATCGCCCACCGTGACGACATGGGGGAGCACCCACATGGATACAGCCTTCATGGGTCTCACCTCCTCGCGTTCTCTCACGGCTGCCCAGACGCTATCAGCGGGGGCCGGTCGGCCCAACGCATTTATCCGGAGCTCTTGGTGTCCGTACCGGGCCGGGCGGCGCCGTGGCTGTGTTCGCCGCCCGGCCCGGGGTCCTCAGGGGCGCGCCACGAGTTCGGGGTGCTCATGCTCGCAGGTGTCGTCGATGCCGTAGGTGTCCCAGGTGGGGAACGGGTCCGTGGGCGGCAGGCTCTCGCCGTCGGCCATGAGGCAGTCGGTCAGTGCCGCGTGCAGTGCGTCCGCGTGCAGGTGCGTGCCGATGAAGACCAGTTCCTGACACTCGGGGCTCTCGGTGTCGCGTGCGGCGGACGGTTCGAAGCGTGCGACGGAGCCGGCCTGTGACCACAGGCCCGTCACGTGCGGACGGCTGGCGAGAGTGAAAAAGCCCTTGGAGCGCAGGATCTGTCCGTATGCGCCGCTGTCGAGTTCCTCTGTCACGAACGTCCACAACCGACCTGGATGGAAGGGAAGTTCGGCGCGGAAGACGGTGGAGGAGATGCCGTACTCCTCCGTCTCGGGGACGTGGTCACCGTTGAGCTCCCGCACCCAGCCGGGAGCCTGTTGGGCGCGTTCCAGGTCGAACAGCCGGGTGCCCAGCACGTCGCTCACCCTGACGCGGCCGTGAACGGCCGGGACGAGACGCGCGGCCGGGTTGAGACGGGTGAGCGTCGCCCGCAGCCGGTCGGCGGACTCCTCCTCGACGAGGTCGAGCTTGTTCAGGACGATGACGTCGGCGAACTCGATCTGGTCCATCAGCAGGTCGCTGACGGTGCGTTCGTCGTCCGCGTACTGGTCCAGGCCGCGCTCGACGAGTTCGTCACCGCTTGCCAGCTCGGGCAGGAAGTTCGCGGCGTCCACGACCGTGACCATGGTGTCCAGGCGGGCGAAGTCGCCGAGGGTGGCGCCGTCGTCACGGGCGAAGGCGAAGGTCGCGGCGACCGGCATGGGCTCGGAGATGCCGGACGACTCGATGAGCAGATAGTCGAAGCGGCCCTCGCGGGCCAGCCGGTCGACCTCCTCGAGCAGGTCGTCGCGCAGAGTGCAGCAGATGCAGCCGTTGGTCATCTCGACCAGGCGTTCCTCGGTACGCGACAGGGCCGCCTCGCCGCCCCGCACCAGGGCGGCGTCGATGTTGACCTCGCTCATGTCATTGACGATCACCGCGACACGCAGTCCCTCGCGGTTGCCGAGGACGTGGTTGAGGAGAGTGGTCTTGCCCGCACCGAGGAACCCGGACAGGACCGTGACGGGCAGTCGGCCGGAGGGGGCAAAGGGGTCGGACGGCAGCAACGCTCAGCCCTCGGGGCGCAGCAGACCGCGCTCGTACGCCTTCACCAGCCGCTGCGGCACCAGGTACGAGACTCCGTCGACGGTGACGGGCACGAGCGTGGGCGTGGCCGCCTTCCACTGGGCGCGGCGGTGGCGGGTGTTGCTGCGGGACATCTTCCGCTTGGGAACGGCCATGAGGGTCCTCCTGGTTGGGGTGGCGAGTAAAGGCTACATGAAAATGAACACCATTATGAACTGGTGTCGCCGACGCACTGGCCATCTCGCGCACCAGGCTGTCCAACCACCTCGCCTGCCTGCGCGACTGCGGCCTGGTCGTCACCGTCCCCGACGGCCGCCGCACCCGCTACGAACTCGCCGACGAACGCCTCGGCCACGCGCTCGACGACCTGCGCACCGCCGTGGTCGCCGTCGAGGGCGACCGGACGTGCGCCGACGCCGAAGGATGCTGCTGACCGTGAGCGCAGAGATATCGCTGTCCTTCGGCCCCGACCCGGCCAGGCGCGGTGTGCTTGCCCGGCGGATACGGCTCCTGGTCGCCTCGACCGTCACCTACAACGCCGTCGAGGCGATCGTCGCCCTCACGGCCGGGACCCTGGCTTCGTCCACCGCGCTGATCGGTTTCGGCCTCGACTCCGTCATCGAGGTCTCCTCCGCCGCAACCGTCGCCTGGCAGTTCTCCGCCCGCGAGCACGCGGCGCGCGAGGCCCGCGAGAAGACCGCGTTGCGGATCACCGCGCTGTCGTTCTTCGCGCTCGCCGCCTATGTCACCGTCGATGCCGTACGGGCCCTGACCGGCGCAGGTGAGGCCACGCGCTCCCCGGCCGGGATCGTGCTGGCTGCTCTCTCGCTCGTGGTCATGCCGGTCCTGTCGGCGGCCCAGCGCCGGGCCGGACGGGAACTCGGCTCCGCATCGGCCGTGGCCGACTCCAAGCAGACCCTGCTGTGCACCTATTTGTCGGCGGTCCTGCTGGTGGGCCTCCTCGTCGACGCCGTGTTCGGCTGGTCGTGGGCCGATCCGCTCGCTGCCCTGGTCATCGCCGCGGTCGCGGTGAAGGAAGGGCGCGGCGCGTGGCGTGGGGAGGGGTGTTGTGCGCTGCCGGCAGCCGTCGCGCCGGGCGCGCCCGGCCGCGAGGCGCATGCCGGCGGCTGTGCTTCGGGGTGCGACTGCTGTCCTTGGCGGAGGCAACCTGAAAGGGAGTGGCGCCGGAGCTCACCGGCGCTCGTCCGCCTTCGGACGTCGGCCGCAATCCGGGGACACCCCGGACAGCTCCACCGTGTGCCGGACGTTCGCGAAGCCGGAGTCTGTGCGATGGTGTCGGCTCAGTCCTCCGGTCTCCCGGCCCCCACCGGCGTCACCATGGTCTGCTGCTGCGGGCGCTCCCTCCGCGTCGCCCGCATGCCGAGAGTCCCAGGGGGAGGCCGGACAGCGAGCAGGCAGGCGTGTGCTCGCCGGGACGCGTACCCGAGGGCCGTCAGCACAGTGCATGGCCGTGACTGGTACGTGGGAGATCCTGTCCGCGAGCGATGATGCGGAACGGCTGGTCAAGCTGAGTGGTGTTCATATGATTCTCCGTCCGGCAGTGGGGTGCGCGTCTCGGACAGACCGAACCTGCCCATGAGGGACGCGGCCGATCGCGTCCCCCGCTGCTCTGGATGCGCCGCTCACGCCACGTGGGCTGTGCACTCGCCCAGCAGGTCTCCCGGATAGAGAGGCTGGTCAGTTCCGGGTGACTCCAGCCGACCGCCGACGAGGGCACCCGTTGGGCCGGAGCGCAGGGAGCGCGAAGTGCGCGGGTGGTGCTTCCCATTGGTGTTTGGGGAGTGCTGCTTCATGCGTTGGTGTGGAGCACTGCTAGCAGCACCGTTTCCTCTCCCGGAACTCTGCTTGGCTTCCTGTGGTGACGCCGGTCGCAGGTGCCTCTGCTCCTATGTCGGCCGGCGGCACGACCGTCCTGATCGAACTCCCCGGTCGGCGCTGGCTCGACAGCGTGCTCGTGACCGAGAAAGAAGCAGGCACATGCGCATTTCCACCCGTTCCGGCCGAGTCGTCGCGCTCGCCCTCGGCGCCGTGACGTCACTGGCCGTCCTGTCCGGCACCGCTGCGGCCGCCGGCAACCTGGACGCCCCGTACGCCCGCGCCGCCGCGAAGGTCAGCGGCACCGCCTCACTCCTCGGATCCAAGAACGTCGACGCCGTCACCCGGGGAACCGGCACCAACCAGGCGGGTGTGTACTGCGTCAAGGTCTCGGACTCCAACATCGACCTGAGCAGCGCGGCGATCGTCGCCACGCTCAACAACAGCCGGGGCGAGATCACCGCCATCGGCGGACCTCACGGCTACTGCGGCAACGCCACCGACACCATCACGGTCGTCACGAGCGACAGCGAGGGCAGGTCCGCAGACAGGCCGTTCACCGTCGCCGTGCTCTGACCTCGTCACACCAGGCCGGACCGTGCCACGCCGGCCTCGGCATCTCGGTTTGGGGAACGGGAACGGTGCCGTTCCCCAAACCGGCGTCTGTATGGACTGCCGTGGTGAAGCCGCTGACAGGGGCGTCGGCGTTGCGCCGGCGCAGGCAGGCGTGCAGGGCCCGGGTTTGGGCAGTGTGATCGGAGCAGATCGAACTGGCGATGGTAACTGCCTCAGCGGCCCGAGATGTACCTGGCTCGGGTTCGTCTGGCCTGCCGCAGGCGTTGTCCTTTCCGGTCGGTCGGGCTGCGCACATGGACAGGCCCGGCCATCGCGACTCCGCGACAGAGTGCTCGCCGCCGACCAGTGAGTAACCCACCAGTAGCTTTCCGGTCGAAGACCGGCATGCCAAGGTGACAAAAGCCACCTTCTGTCCCTTTTCTCGAAGTGAGGGAGATTCACTATGACCACGGTTGCAGAACTCCAGCCCGACCCGAATCGGGAGGTGCGCATCGTCAGCCACCGCGAGAGCAGGAACGGGGTGTACCACGACGGGATCGTGCGCGCGGTCACGTGCGCGAACGCCGACCAGAACCTGTACGCCGTCACGCTGTACAGGCCGACGTACAGCGATGAGTCCACGTGCTACGTCTACGGCACGGACCAGGTGACCGAGCCCACCCGGAGGGCAGCGCCCGCGGACACCGAGCGGTCGTACGCCGATCGCCAGCGGGCATTCGACCGGCAAAACGCCGGGCTGCCGCCGGAGGACAACTAGTACTCCAGCAGTGGTTCGCTGTCTTTCCTGGTCAGAGGGCATTCGTAGGCGGCGTGGTGGGCTGATGGCCCATCAGGGGTGGTCTTGTCGGAGTCCCTCCTGCGAGTGGCACCGCCACCGGGAGTGGCAGTGCCTGGCGACCGCCTGACGCCTGCGCCGCCCTGACCAGGTCAGCGCGTGGGTACGAAGTGGCGGGCGATCACGACGACGGCGGTCCTGCCCTGCTCACCGCCCGGGCCGCCCGCCTCTCGCCTGGACGTGGGATCACTGACGCCTTGGCCGGCGTGCGGCCGTGGGACGGGGTGCACGTTCCCCCGTTCGGCCGCATCCTGGAGCTGGCTCCGCCAGGTGCCACAGACCGACCCTCTGGGAGGTGCTGTGATCCTGTTTGCCCTGCTCGTGCCCGTGGCGATGATGGCCCTGCTGTTCGGAGTGACCGCTCTTGAAGAGCGCCTTTTCCCACCGTCATCGGTCCCAGAGGACGCCGGCCCGTCGACAGCATCCAGTCGCTGAGCAGCAAGCCCCCGGCGCGTGCAGGGTCAGTCAGCGCCTGGTCACAAGCCTTGGTGGGCGCGACGCCGCCACGCTCTACGCCGACTCGCTGCTCCAGCCGGACACCGCTGCCCGCGTCCGCGTCGCCTTCCCCGTGCTGGGCAGTCCGGCCGGCCTGGCCGCCGAAGCGACCGTGTGCGCCCAGCTGCTCCAGACCGTGGCCCGCGGAAACAACCTGGTCCTCGAAGGACCGCTTCGGAACTGGGCTGAGGAACTCCGCCGACCTGGGCCGACGTGGTCGCCCCGACCGTGAGGACGGCCACGCCGGGTGTGACCCCCGATCACGGCCCGAGTGGCGTGTACGAGGTGACACGCAATTCGAACACAGGATCTAATGCCGGTATGAAGGGTGCCAGTATGAATGTGACCGCCTTCCCCGACGACCTGGTGTGCTGACCCAGGCCGCCTGAACGCCACCTGCCAGGCACTCGCCGTATCCCGCCCCCGTGACACCACCGCCTTGCGCCCCCGCCTGTCGCTCCTGTCCGTACGGCTGTGGTGTCGCCCCTACTGGGAAACCGTCCCCTTGGGGCGGGCGGGACGGGCGGCGCGGCCGCGGCCGGGGATAAGGGCACGCTCAGCCGGTTGCGCGTCGGCGGAACCGCCGTGTCCATGCCGCCGTCAGCGCGACGGCGCCGGGCGGGGGCGTCGGCGGGGGAGGGGTCGATGCAGGCGTGCTGGGTGGCGCCACCGGCCGGAAACATCGCGGGCGACGTCGACGCCGACCTCGACGACCAGCTCGGGTTCCACCACCGTTACGTCCAGCGTCTCCCGGCGTCTGGGATCAATCGAACCGTGGTCAGGAGACGACGCACTGCAGACGACGTCGTATGAGACCCGGTCTTCCCGGTGCAGGCTTCCCGGAATCCGAACGTCGGCGAAGTGGACGAACACATCCGGGCCGCCCGCGTCATCCGAGAGGAAGCCGTAACCCTCGTTCGCCTCGCATGACTTCACCACGCCTGTTGCCGTCGATCCCGTCCTTCGTCCCATGTCACAACACGTTGTCGACGCGTCGCCCGCAGGCCCATCGCGACTCCGGCTCGTGGACCTTGCCCTGCCGGAGTGGCATCCGAAGCCTTCCGCGCTTCCGTGTCGGCGCAACGCCCGGCTCTGCTGGACAGGCGACAAATCGCCAACAGCGTCCCTCGAAGGGGACCGGCCTCGGGAAGCATCGGCACAGCGGTTGACGCTGAGAACGATCATGGTCGCGGCGTGAGCGTGCTGACCCGGTTCTCGCACTCTCGGCAGCCCCTACGCTGGGCCGGGACCGCGGGGAGGCCCTGCCCGCCGCCGAGCGGCTGGCAGATCGAACGCGACGAAGTGTGCCGGCCGCTCGGCGACTTCCTGTCCGCCACAGCCCGGAGCCGAGGCGAATCGCCCGGTCCCCCCGGAACGCGATACGTCCGGGCAGGACGGCCGGTGCCGGTGATCGGCCGCGCCTCCCGGCACGGGTGGGGCCGCGTGCCTCACGGACAACGCCGTGTTGCCGCAGGCCGGTTCGAGCGCACTCTCGGGAGGGGCGTTCAGCCTTTCGGCCCAATATCCGCCGGTAATCGTCCTGGCGTCGGGTTCTTCCCGTACGGTCCTTTGCGTTGTGTGAACGGCCGAGTGCACTTCGAGTGGGGAAGTGGGGGCGGTCCTGTGAGTGACGGGCAGGCGATCACGCCGCTGGAGCGGTTGCAGGGCTTGTTGTCGGGGGCGCGTGTGGATTCGCGGGCGGCGCGGAACCTGGCACGGATGCGGAAAGCCAACGTGATGTTCGGGGCGTTGCTGCACGGCGCGGACCGGTTGCGGCAGGGCGAGGAGCCGACGGCGCTGGAGCAACTGCTGCTGGACTGGCTGAGGATGGCCCTGTCGGAGGACGACGTCAAGGAGTGGGGCCGGGTCTACCGCGAGGCGGTGACGGAGCGTGGGAGTGCGGTGGGGGTGCCCGAGGTCCTCACCGGGCGTCCGGTGTCGCGGGGCTACGACTTCGCGGACCTGGCCGAGGATCTGCCGGCGGTGGACGCGGAGTGGCGGGCGCAGTCGAACTGGTCGACACTCGACGAGGCGGCACTGGCCGAGGGTGGGGAGTTCGACCCCGCGGGGTTCGTCGAGGGCATGCGCGAATGGGGCTTCGGTGTCACCCTGCCCGCCCGGTGGGCCGAGCCCTCCCAGGGACGGGAGGCCCCCGAGTCCGAGGCCGGCGACGACGCACGGGCGGTGACCTTCAAGCTGGAGTACGAGAGTTTCGTGGTCAACCGAGTGGTCGGGGATGGTTGGCCGAACACCCGGGACGAGATCCGCTGGGTGTCGGGGGGCCAGAGCGACATCTCGCGCGCGGAGCCGCTGCTGTCGCAGGAATGGGGCGGGAACGACACCGCCGCGGGCAGGACCTGCGTCTTCGGCCCGTTCCCCTGGCAACGCGACGCCTTCAGCGGGGCCGCGAACAAGGGGGTGGTCCTGAGCGTCGCGTGCTGGGAATGGGACACCGGCGACGGCAACGACAACAACATCGTCGAACGGCTGATGCGGCTGAACAACGACCCGATCTTCGCCAGCCTGTGGGCCGCCGTCAGCGCCGCGGCCCCCAGTGTCCTGGGATTCCTGATGGACGTCACGTCCCTGGCGATGACCGTGGTCAGCTGGATCAACCAGAACGATCTCTCCTGCGCCCGGACGCTGTTGCTGGATCGCAACGCCATGGCCGTGCTCGCCAACCGCGGGACCGCGCGCTGGCACTTCAACGGTGTCGGCTACCACGAGCTGAACGTGAAGTTCACCGGCGGCGGCATCGCGTTCCCCGTCGGCACCCTGGAATACGCCGTGCGCACCCGGCAGGGCTGGGAGCGCCCGGTCCCCCTGCCTTGGGAGAGCATCAGCCCTCCCGCGATGGCCTCGTTCAACGGCAGGCTCTACGTCGCGTTCGTCTCCCACCACACGAACGTGATGTGGACACGGCTGGAGAGCGACGGGACGTGGAGGCCGCCCGAGTACGTGGGCGGGGACCTCAGCTACCGCGCGCCCGCGCTGTGCGTCGCCTTCGGCCAGCTATGGTACGTCGTCACCGGCAGGGATCAGTTGCTGTATGTGAGCGCCTTCAACGAACTCGCCAGCGTCTGGTCCCCGAGGTACCTCCTCAGCAGTTCGTTCAGGACGGACCTGGCCCCCTCCATGGCTGCGACTCCCGGGCGGCTGTGGGCGACCCACGTCGGCGGCCAGGGCCGGCTCTACCACAGGACCCTCGGCGGCAACGAATGGAGCAGCCCCCGCATTTCCGACGTCAACTGGGAGGTGGACAGCCCTGTCGCGATGGCCCCCCTGGGTACCTCGCAGGTGTGGCGGATCGGCCGCGGCCTCGACAACAAGGTGTACTTCATGACGTCGAAGTCCCCCACCGAATGGACCGCCCAGGCCCCCACCTCCGTGACCGCGGGCTGGCGCACCACCCACGGGCTCGCCGCCGCCACCGACGGCGACAGGACATGGGCCGTGCGCCGGGGCGAGGACGGCTACCTGCGCGCCGCCGACTACACCCCCGCCGCCAAATGGGGCGCCAGCGAATACGTCGGCGGCAACACACGGGCCACCTCGATGGACGAACCCGCCGCCGCCGCCCACGCCGGCAAGCTCTACGTGATGTACCGCCGCTGACCCCCCGAGCGACGGTGGCCGAACCTGCCGGTCACCGTCGCCCCGCGCGGACACCGGCCCACCACACCGGGCAATCCCCCGGCTCCCCCCGTTTCGATCGAGCCCAGGAGCGAACAGATGGCCATCACCACCCAGACCGGCGCGCCGTGGGGCATCTCCCGCATCTCCCAGCGCCCGAAGCCGACAGCCCAGACGTTCGAAAGGTACGTGTACGACGTGCGGGCCGGCGAGGGGGTGGACATCTACGTCCTGGACAGCGGCGTCCACACCGCCCACCTCGGATTCGCGGGGCGCGCCCGGCATGGTGTGGACGTGACCGGGACCGGACACGAGGACACCGTCGGGCGGGGAACTCTCCTGGCCGGCACGGCCGCGAGCGCGAAGCACGGCGTCGCGAAGAACGCGTCGATCATCGCCGTGAAGGTGGTGAAGGGCAATGCGCTCGCCGACCCCGGGGACATCGCCGAGGGCCTGGCCTGGACCACGGAACAGGCGCGATCCTCCGGACGACCGTCCGTCGCCCTGATCGGTGCCTGCCTGCCGCGCAACCGCGAACTCGACGAACGGGTCGACACCGCCGCCCGACAAGGGCTGTTCGTCGTCGTGCCGGCCGGCGACGACAGCAGGGACGCCCGCGACTACTCACCCTCCGGGGCGTCCGGCGCCTTCACCGTGGGCGCCTGCGACATCCGTGACGCGCGCGCCTACTTCTCCAACCACGGACCCGGCGTCGACGTCTTCGCCCCCGGACACAACATCCCCTCCACCTACATCGGCGGCCCCAACGCCGCCACCACCGGCTCCGGCACCGCGCAGGCCGCCGCCCACATCGCCGGCCTCGCCGCGTACCTCCTGTCGATCACCGACGGACTGACCACCACCACCGTCCCGGACGCCATCACGACACTGGCCACGCGCGACCTGTTGACCGCCGTCCCCGCGCCAACGAGCAACCTGCTGGCGTTCAACAACGCCACCACCTGACCACGGACCCAACCGAGAACGACGGCGGCGGTCGCGAACCTCACGGCTCCCGGCGACGACCGGGGCCCGCAGCACGGCGTCCGATCTCGTCCGGTCGCGGACGCGCCGATGTGATCACGCCGTTTCGGGCACGGTGGAAGGGTTCGAAGCCTTCTACCGGGGGGACAAGCACTGCTACCTGCGGCACGGGCCAAGAACCCGCATCGTCCGCTGAGCGTTGCCGAGATGCAGCGGCGTACAGCACGTGCCGCGTTTCTGGACACGTGCGGCGAGGATGCACTCATCGAGGAAGTGCTGCTGCCGCTGTCCCGGCAGCTGGGTTTTCACCTTGTGGCAGCCCCAAGGTGACCGGAATCGATCACGCCGCCCAGACCGCGCGACTGCGGGCGGAGGTGCCGGTGCGCGTCTCCGACTGCCTTGACGTGTGCGATCAGGCCAACGTCATCGTCGTACAGCCGTCCGCCGTGGGCCGGGCCGCCGCTGGCCGGCCGGTCTGGCTGGGGCTCGTCAACGACACGGACGCGACGGAGGACATCATCGCCTGGGTACGCGCCGACGGCCCGGGAGTCACTCCGTTGCCGGACATCCTCGACCTGTATGCCTTCACCCCTCCACGCCGCACGGTTACTTCGCGAGGCGGGCGCGCCGTTGGGCTCCGACCCTGGAACGCCCGAGACCTGATGTCGCGAAGTCTGACGTAGGTTCGTCAAATCCCCATAGAGTGAGCACAGTTCGACCGCACACGAAACGGTGATCGGTGTGCGCGCGAGCTGTCAGCACGACAACCGCATAGGCGCGTGACTGGGGGAAGCCGGTGGGAGACCGGCGCTGACCTGCAACCGTGTGCGGCCGCGTGGCCGTGAGTCGGGATACCCGGCGCGTGCCGTGAACCGCTTCTCACTGTCATGGTCTGCAGCAAGGAGCCGAGAGCCTCGTTCGGGTCACCCTGGCCCGGTGCGTCCAGTCGTCGAACCGCACGGCGACGGGGCCGCCTCCCCAGGTGCCGGCCCGCTCCTACGGCGATGGGCTGCGGGCCACCCCATCAGGAAGGCTCGAGCCTTGCACCGCACATCCGCACGCCGCACCGTGATCGCCTCAACCGTCCTCGGACTCGCCCTCGCCTCCGCGCCGGCCGTCGCGCACGCCGACAGCACGCCGGGCACGAACGCTCCCGTCAAGGTGACCCTGACCGTGCAGGGACCGGACGGCCTGCTGTTCAAGGGGAAGATCAGAACCCGCGGTCATGAGGTCACCACCGCGACCGGCGGTACGCACAGATGCGACGGCACCAACGGCGGCGCCAACCCGTCCGCCGTGCCGACGCCCACGGCGGCCCTCGACGATGCCGCGCGTAAGCGGCACTTCACCTGGGACGGCACCTGGTACGCGTCGTTCGACGACTACTCGGTCGACACGATCAAGAACGTGAGTGGTGGAGGCAGCGCCTACTGGAACATCTCGGTCAACGGCACGTCCACCCCGGTGGGCGGCTGCCAGTTCAAGCTGAACGCCGGCGACCAGGTGGCGTTCACCTGGACGGCGTTCTGACTCCTGCCCGTCATCACCGGTCGGGGAACAGCAGCGCTTCGGCCGGTGTGACCGGTTCTCCGGTGCGGGCGCCGTGCAGCACGTGGGCGAGTACTTCGGCCCCGCGTACCACCCGTGGTCCGGGGCGGTTGAAGTAGGCGGGGCCGTCCAGTACCCACACGCGGCCGGACCGAACCGCGGGCAGTTCCGACCAGCCCGGCAGATCTCTGAGCAACTCCGCTTCGCGCAAGGTGCGTTCAGGTGGAAAGCCGCACGGCAGGACAAGGACGACGTCCGGCTGCGCGGCGCGTACCGCCTCCCAGGTCATCGGCTTCGTGTGCTCACCGGGCGTGGCGAGAAGAGGTTGGCCTCCGGCGGTGCCGATCTGCTCGGGCACCCAGTGTCCGGCGGGCCACAACGGGGCGAGCCACTCGATCGCCACCACCCGGGGCCGCACGCGTCCCGCGACCGCCGCGCGGACCCGGTCCAGGCGGCCCAGCAGGGCTGCCCGTCGCTGCTCGGCGCGCTCCCGCACGCCGAGCAGTTCACCCACGCCGACCAGGCAGTCCAGGACGTCGTCGAGGGTGCGCGGCTCCAGGCTGAGGACCCGGGTGTCGGCGTCGAGCAACCGCACCGCCCGGCTGACCTTCTCGTACGAGACCGCGCACACGTCGCACAGGTCCTGGGTGAGGATCACGTCGGGGCGCAGCGCCGCGAGAGCCTCGGTGTCGAGCGTGTACAGCGACGAGCCCGAGTGCGCCGAGCCGCCGACGGCGTCGGAGATCTCCCTGCTGGTGAGCGCGTCCTGATCCAGATCCGCTCCGGTCACGACGGGTACCGAGGCCACCTCGCGCGGAGGCCAGTCGCACTCGTGGGTACGGCCGACCAGCCGGTCGGACAATCCGAGCTCGGCGACGATGTCGGTCGCGGCGGGCAGCAGGGAGACGATGCGCATGCCTCGACTCTAGGTCCCGCCGCGACCGACGGCGCTGGTGTCAGGCGCCCCAGCGCAACGCGACCGTGTCGCCGACACCGACGACCGTGCCCCGCGTGGCGGAGGTGAACGCCGAGCCGTCGATGCTGACCTTCCACGTGTTCGATCCGCTGTTGGCCTTGCCGTTGACGGCGGTGATCGTGGCGGTGCCGGAGGACGGGGTGACGCTCGTGACGCAGCCGGACGGCGTGGCGGCGCTCGTTGCCGCGTCGAGGAGGGCGCCCAGCGTGGTCGTCGAGCCGGTCGGGGTGAGGGCCACGGAGCACACCTTCAGGTTTCCCGCGCCGTCGTCCACCGTGAGTCCCAGCTTCGTGGCCGTACCGGCGGTGAGGGAGGACTGGCTCACCCACTGGGGCGCGCCCGGCGTCGTGGGAACCGGCGGGGTGGCCGTGAAGCCGCCGCCGGCCACGGCCCGGAGTCCGTCGATGGACGCGTACGCCGCCGGTGAGGTGTCGGACGGCAGGTACTTGAAGCCGCCGCCCGGGTTGAACTGCTGGGCGATCAGGAAGTCCACCGGTGTCTTGCCCATGGAGGTGAGGAAGTCACCGGTCTGCGGGTTGATGCCGCAGGCGTTCAGGCCGGACACCGCCCAGCCGTTGGAGTCGGTGTTGACGCCGAACATGGCGTTGAAGGCACCGCTGTTCGGCACCAGCTTGCTCTTCAGGAACGCCTTGGCCTGCACGATGTCCGTGTCCGTGTTCGGCACGCCCGACACGCACAGGGCGGCCATCGCCGCCCCTGTCATGTCGATGTCGCTCGCGGCGGAGAGCTGGCTGGGGTTGCCCTCGGCCTTGCTGTAGTTCCAGCCGCCGTCGTTGTGCTGGTTGGCCCGGATGCGGGTGACGACCGCGTCGCGCAGGGCCTGCGGAATGCGGGCCTGCCCGGACTGGGTCTTCGCACCGTTCAGGGCGAGGGCCGCGAAGACGGTGCCGTTGAAGTTGGCGGACGGGCCGATGTAGCCGGGTTCGGCGGTCTGCCAGTAGCCGTAGATGTCGGCGATCAGGTTGCGGGACGCGGAGACGCGGGAGGGGTCGATGCCTGCGGCGTAGGCGTTCAGCGTGGCGCGTTCGTAGTCGGTGGCCACGGGGGAGGTGGAGGGCCAGCCGGCGGTGGAGAGCAGGTTGCGGTAGACGGTTCTCGCGTTCTTGCTCGGGTCGCCGCCGGGCGTCACGTCCACGGCAGCGGTTCCGGCCGAGGCGAATGCGCTGAAGGCCCACTCGTTGGACAGGCCGGAGCCGGCGTACGAACCGTCCGCCGCTTGGAGCGACTTGAGGTAGGTGACGCCGTTCGTCTTCGACGTGGCGATCTGCGCGGGTGTGGAGGTGGCCGCGGCGGGCAGCGTGGTGAGGGCGAAGGCGCCGAGCGCGGCGGCCGTGGCGAGGGCGGGACGGCGGTAGGACAGCGAACGGGGCATGGCCTGCTCCTTGGACGGAGGACGCCGGCCGGACCCGGTGCCGGGCCGACGGTGGCCTGCGGAGCAGCGGGCGTGGCCGCCGTCCGGAACGCGTGGACCGGCTTCCAAAGGTGCTTCACCGCTTGGGCATTCGGGCTCGGGCCGGCCGCTGCCGTCCCACACCGCTGCGCGTCAGCCCCGGATTCCCACCGGGTTCCCCCACTCGGCAGTGGGACGGTATCGGACGCGTGGCCGAGCCGCCAGTGTTCACCTCGGCCGGCCTGTGGACCACCTTGACGGTGCCTGTGAGACGTGTTCAAATCCCGCTGATACGCCATAAGTTCCAGGGGAAGCCGGTCGAAGTCCGGCGCTGACCCGCAACCGTAGGCCCGGTACCGCCGGGCGAGCCGGAATGCCTGGAGCGTGTTCAACAGCAACAGACGCCGTCGTGGACTACGGCGTGGTGCGACCAGCTTCCGGCTGCGGGGAACTCCTCGTCCGACGGAGGCCCTCTGCCACGTCCGCGCCTACGTCGGGCAGGCGCGAGGGGGCCGTGGTGCGGACGGGGAAGCGAAGAAACGGGAGAATCGCGGGCGCGCGAGGCACGGCACTCGTGTCCGCCCTGTTCGTCCTGCTGGCGGCCTGCGTGACGTTCTTCACGACGGCATCTGCCGCCGCCGAGGGGGTCGGCGACTGCACCTCGACCAAGGGTGCTGTCGTCGCCGTCGACTTCGGGGCGTTCGGCGGCGAAGTGGAGCGCGGTTGCGACACCACGCCCACCACGGGCTACGACCTGCTGCACGACGCCGGTTTCACCACCACCGGCACCCAGCACGACGGCCCCGCATTCATCTGCCGCATCGGTTACGGCGCTTTCCACTCCGGCACGCAGTACCCGACCCCGGACAAGGAGTCCTGCGTCCTGACTCCGCAGGCGACGGCGTACTGGTCGTACTGGACCGCGTCACCCGGCCAGGACGAGTGGACCTACAGCCAGTACGGCGCCATGGACCGCAGACTCAAGGACGGCGATGTCGACGCCTGGGTCTACGGCGGCACGGACGTCGGCGGCACGACGGGCAAGCCCGCCTTCACCCCCGACGACGTACGCGCCGGCGCCACCCACACACCCGACCCGGGCGGAACGCCCACCGGCGCCCCCGGCACGGTCGGCCTGACCGCTGCCGCTGCATGGCTCAAGGGCCGCCTGACCGACGGCGAGCGCATCGTCGACGACGGAGCCACCACACCGAACTACTCGCTGACCGCCGACACCGCCTACGCGCTCGCCGCGGTGGACGGCAAGAGCGCCACGGTCGACAAGGTCACCGACTTCCTCGCCGCCCACGTCGGCGACTTCGGCTACCCGAACGGCGCCGACCAGGCGCCGGACGCCACCGCCGTCGCCCGCCTCGCCCTCCTCGCCGAGGTCACCGAACGCGATCCGCGTGCTCTCGGCGGCCGTGACCTCGTCGACGTCCTCACGAAGAACGTGTGCGCGGCGGGCCCCGAGTCCGGTGACGCGCAGCCCGGCTGCACCGCCAAGGGCGACTTCCGGTCCGCGTCCTACACCGAGGGCCAGGCCCTCTCCGTCCTGGCCCTGCTGCGCGCCGGGGTGGCACCCCCGGCCACGACCGTCGACCGTCTCACGCAACTCCAGTGCAAGGACGGCGGCATCACCAGCATCCTCATCCGCGCCGGCGAGTACTGCGACGGTGACGCCGCCACCACCGGCTTGGTCGCCCTGGTGCTGCACAAGGCCGGGGGCCACGACGACGCCGTCACCCACGCTCGCACCTACCTGACCAAGACCCAGCGCGCGGACGGTGCCTTCCCCGGCTATACCGGATCCTCCTCCGGCAGCGTGACCGCGACGGCATACGCCGCGCAGGCCCTGCGCGCTCTCGGTGACACCAAGCGCGCGGACGCGGCCGTCGGCTGGCTGTCCCGGCACCAGCTCAAGGGCGGCGGCTTCGGCTTCGAGGAGACCGACACCGACCCGGCCCTCTACGCGACTCCGCCCGCCGTCCTCGCCGGTGCGGGCACGAGCCTGGTCACCCTCACGGCGAAGAAGCCCGTGCCTCCGTCCGAGCCGCCGACCAAGCCCACCGGCTCACCGAGTGCTCCCGCTCCGGGCGTGGGACCGGATCTGAGGAAGGGCGTCGCCTACCTCACCAAGGCGGCCAACCTCAAGCAGGGCCAGTACTACACCGCCGGTACCGGCTCGGCCCGCGCCGATTTCGGCCTCACCATCGACGGCGCCTACGCCCTGGCCGCCACGGCCCTGGACAACGCCAGGCTGCGCGGCGTCGTCGACTTCCTCGACCACCGCGGCAAGGACGGCGAGGGCCGCACCGTCGACGACTGGACCGGCATCGGCACGCCGTATGCTGCGGGCGGCTCCCTCGGCAAGACCGCGCTGCTCGCCGAGGCCGTCGGCCGCGACCCGCGTCACTTCGCCGGGCACGACCTGATCGCCGCGCTCGCGAAGGCCGTCTGCGCCAAGCCGAGCACGGTCCCCGACCGCTCCTGCGCCGCCGAGGGCGCCTACCGGTACGCGCCCTCGGTCTTCGCCCAGTCCCTGGCCGTGATGGCGCAGCTGCGTGCCGGTCAGAAGACGGCGGCCAAGCAGCCGATCACCTACCTCGAGAGCCTCCAGCAGCCCAGCGGCGCCTGGCCGAGTCTGATTCCCTCCACCATGGACTCCGACGTCGACTCCACCGCCATCGCCGCCATGACGCTCGACCTGGCGGGCGGGGCCCAGGCGGACAAGGCCGTGGACAAGGCGCTGACCTGGATCGCGTCCAGGCAGCTGGCCGACGGCGGCTTCCCCGGCGCCGCGGGTGACTCGGTGAACTCCGCCGCCCTCGCCGTGCAGGCGCTGTCCCTGGACGCCGGCAAGTACACCTCGAAGATCACCAAGGCACGCAGGTTCCTCGCCTCCCAGCAGAACACCGACGGTGGCTTCAACGTCGCCAAGGGCGGTCAGCGCGGCTCCGACCTGCGCGCCTCCACCCAGGCCGTCGGCGGCGCCACCGGCATCTCGTTCGGCAAGCTGAAGCGCAGCCTCACCGGCACGTCACCGCAGCCCACACCCACACCCAGCAGCAGTGGCCCGGACATCATCACCACGGGTGAGTCCGGTGGCGGCGACGGCGGGACGACCGCGAACGGGGGTGGCGGGGGCGGTGCCCTCGCTTCCACCGGTACCCAGGTCGGTGCCCTCGCCGCGATCGCCGCCCTGCTGGTGCTCGCCGGCTGGCGCACGGTGATCGTCGCCCGCCGTCGCACGGACACCGGGAGCGGACGATGAAACGCATCGGTCTCCTTCGCGTGCTCGCCGCGCTCGGCCTGACGGCCGGGACGGTCGCGGCGACCGCCACCCCGGCGGCCGCCGACCCGCAGCCCATGGGCCGCTGCACCACCACCTCCGGCGTCGTCCTCGCCGTGGACCTCAGCCATTGGGGCGGTCCGATCCTGCGCTCCTGCGGCACCACACCGACGACGGGGTACGAGCTGCTCAACCAGGGCGGCTGGAGGACCACCGGCACCGGTCACGACGGCCCGGCTTTCATCTGCAGGATCGGATACAGCGGCTACAAGAACGGTGAGCAGTACCCGACGCCCGCCCAGGACGACTGCGTGCTCACCCCGCCGGCCTCCGCGTACTGGTCGTACTGGCACGCGGATCCCGGAGCCAGGGACTGGAGCTACAGCCAGCTGGGCGCCATGCTCTACAAGCCCAGGCCCGGCAGCGTCGACCTGTGGATCTTCGGCGGTACGGACATCCAGGGCACCGAAGGCCGCCCGAAGGTCACGCCGGACCAGTTGCGCGCCCACAACACCAGGCCGCAGGGTGACACGGGCAAGCCCGGATCGACCCACAAGGCGCCGTCGCTGCCACCGGACGTCGACACCGGCCCGGTTCCCGGACGGCAGACGACGACGCCCTCCGAGCCGCGCTCACCGAAACCCGAGAAGCCGAGGCCCAGCAAGTCGCCGAGCCCGTCGCCGTCGCCCACTGCCACCACGAGCAGCCCGGCGCCCACCGCGTCGAGCCCGGCCACCGGTAGCGGTACCCGGGTGGTGAACGCCGAGCCTGCCGCCGATGCCGAGCACGGCTCGGGCTCGCTCGTACCGGTCGCCACCGGCGCCGGGCTCGTGGTCCTGATCGGCGGCGCCGCCGGGTACGTGGCACACCGGCGTCGTCGTACCGAGTGACCGCAGTGGCCCGAACGACCATGGAGGTGTCGCCGGCCGTCACGGTGTCCGACGGCGGCGGCCGTCGCCTCCCGCGCACGCTGCATCCCGTCGCCTGGTGGGTGTGGGCCGTCGCCCTGGCCACCGCCGTCAGCCGTACCGACAACCCGCTGCTGCTGTTCCTGGTGCTCGCCGTCCTCGGCTACGTCGTCACGGCCCGGCGC
Source organism: Streptomyces sp. SID486 (assembly GCF_009865385.1). GTDB lineage: Bacteria > Actinomycetota > Actinomycetes > Streptomycetales > Streptomycetaceae > Streptomyces. Next base: position 40,391 of record NZ_WWJT01000048.1, read on the forward strand.
ACCGAGGCACCGTGGGCGCGGGGCTTCAAGTACTACCTCTGGCTCGCCCTGACGGTCGTGGCGATCCGCGTCGTCTTCCGTGCCGTGTTCGCCACCGGCATCACCCCGCACGACCACTTCCTCTTCTCCCTGCCGCACCTGCCCACTCCCGACTGGTACGCGGGTATCAGGATCGGCGGCCCGGTCTCGCTGGAGGCGCTGCTGTCCTCGGCCACCGACGGGCTGCGGCTGGCCTGCATGATGTGCTGCATCGGTGCCGCCAACACCCTCGCCAACCCCAAACGAGCCCTGCGGGTGCTGCCCGGCGCCCTGTACGAACTCGGAGTGGCGGTCACCGTCGCGATCAGTGTGGCGCCGCAGCTCGTGCAGAGCGTGCAACGCGTCGGCCGCGCCAAGAAGCTGCGCGCGGCACGGACACAGGGGATGAAGGCGCTGCGCGGCATCGTCGTACCCGTCCTGGAAGACGCGCTCGAACGCTCCCTGCGGCTGGCGGCCGCCATGGACTCGCGCGGCTACGGCCGGGCGGGCACCGCCACCCGGCGCTCCCGCCGCGTCACGGGTGCCCTGATGCTGCTGGGCATGTGCGGGCTGTGCGCGGGGGCGTACGGGCTGCTCGACGCCTCGGCGCCGGCGCTCCTGGGGCTGCCGGCGATGGCCGTCGGAGCCGTCCTGTGCGTCGCGGGCCTGCGACTCGGTGGCCGGCGCGTCACCCGCACCGTGTACCGGCCCGACCCCTGGAGCCTGCCCGAGTGGGCCGTCGCCGGCAGCGGAGTGCTGTCCGCCGTCCTGCTCTTCAGCGACCTCGGCTACGACCCGGCCCAGCTCAACCCCACCTACTACCCGCTGTCCTGGCCGGACCTTCCCCTCGTCCCGACCGTCGCGGTCCTCCTCGCCGGAACGGCCGGTTTCCTCGCCCCTCCGCCCAGCCCCGCCCAGAGAGCCGACAACCCGTGATCACCTTCGACCAGGTCACCGTCCAGTACGAGGACGCGGCCGAGCCCGCCCTGCGCGACGTCGATCTCACGGTGGAGGAAGGCGAACTGTGCCTCGTCGTCGGGCACACCGGCGTCGGCAAGTCCACGCTCCTCGGTGCCGTCAACGGGCTGGTGCCGCACTTCACCGGCGGCACCCTGTACGGCCGCGTCACCGTCGACGGCCGCGACACCGCCGAGAACCCCCCACGTGAACTCGCCGACGTCGTCGGCGTCGTCGGCCAGGACCCGGCCGACGGCTTCGTCACCGACACGGTCGAGGAGGAACTGGCCTACACGATGGAGCAGTTGGCCGTTCCAGCCGCGACCATGCGCAAGCGTGTGGAGGAGACCCTCGACCTGCTCGGCCTCGCCGACCTGCGCCACCGCGCTCTGCACGAACTGTCCGGCGGCCAGCAGCAGCGCGTCGCCATCGGCTCGGTCCTCACCGCCCACCCGCGCGTCCTGGTCCTGGACGAACCCACGTCCGCCCTCGACCCCACCGCGGCCGAGGAGGTCCTCGCCGCCGTCACCCGGCTCGTCCACGACCTCGGCGTCACCGTCCTGATGGCCGAGCACCGCCTCGAACGCGTCGTCCAGTACGCGGACCGCGTCATCCACCTGCCCGGCGACGGCCACGCCCACATCGGCACCCCCGCCGAGATCCTGCGGACGTCCACGATCGCACCACCGATCGTCGAACTCGGCCGGACCGCGAAGTGGTCACCGCTGCCGCTGTCCGTCCGTGACGCCCGCCGCGCCGCCGCACCACTGCGGGCCACGCTCGCCGACGTTGCGCCCGTACCCGTGCGGTCCCCGCTGACGGACGGCGAACGGACACGGCTGCTGAGCGCCCGCGGCGTCACGGTCAGCTACCGGGGCGTCGCCGCCGTACGCGAAGTCGACCTCGACCTGCACGCGGGTGAGGTCACCGCGCTGATGGGCCGCAACGGCTCCGGAAAATCCTCCCTGCTGTGGGCCCTGCAGGGCTCCGGACCACGCCGGGCGGGAAGCGTGCGGGTGACCGGCGACACCGGCGGGACGGACCCGCACTCGGTACCGCCGGCCCAAGCCCGTCGGCTCGTCGGGCTGGTTCCGCAGACCCCGGCCGACCTGCTCTACCTGGAGAGCGTCAAACAGGAACTCGACCAGGCCGACGCCGAGTCGGGCACCGAGTCGAAGGCGCGCGCCCTGCTCGACCGGCTCGCGCCCGGCATCGACGACGCCAGCCATCCCCGAGATCTCTCCGAGGGGCAGAAACTCGCGCTGGTCCTCGCCATCCAGCTCTCGGCCGCACCCCGGGTCGTCCTGCTGGACGAACCGACCCGGGGCCTGGACTACCAGGCCAAGACGGCACTGATCGGCATCGTGGACGCCCTCGCGGCGGAAGGCCGTACGGTCGTCGTCTCCACGCACGACGTCGAATTCGTCGCCCGTGCCGCCGACCGCGTCGTGGTGATGGCCGAAGGTGATGTCGTCGCCGACGGCCCGACCACGGACGTCATCGTCTCCTCGCCGACCTTCGCCCCGCAGACGGCGAAGATCCTCTCCCCGCTGCCTTTCCTGACGGTGCACCAAGTGGCACACGAACTCGCCGCCGACTGTGACGAGGGAGCACGCCCATGAACCCACGCACCGGCACCGCCATCCGGCTGACCCCACGCGCCGGCGTGGTCATGGGGCTGGCCGCCTTCCTCGGACTGGTCGCCTTCTTCTGGCCGTTCGTGGTCGCGCCGGGCACGTTCGGCTCGAACTACGCGCCCCCGCTGATCTTCGGCGTCCTGCTGGTGCTCGTCCTGTGCGTGGTCCTCTCGGAGATCGCCGAGGGAGGCATCGACTCCAAGGCGCTCGCCATGCTGGGCGTGCTCTCCGCCGTCAACGCCGCCCTGCGCCCGCTCGGCGCCGGAACGGCGGGCATCGAGACCGTCTTCTTCGTCCTGGTCCTGGCGGGGCGGGTCTACGGTCCCGGCTTCGGCTTCGTCCTCGGCTGCACCTCGCTGTTCGCCTCCGCGCTGATCACCGGGGGAGTCGGGCCCTGGATGCCGTACCAGATGTTCGGCTGCGCCTTCGTGGGCATGCTCGCCGGGTTCCTGCCCAGGGCGGGCGGCCGGCGCGAGGTGCTGATGCTGGCCATGTACGGCTCGCTGTCCGGCTACCTCTTCGGCTTCCTGCTCAACCTCTCCTTCTGGCCGTTCTCCCTGGACCCCCACAGTTCCATCGCCTACCTGCCGGGCCTGCCCTTCACCGAGCAGTGGCACCGCTACGTCGCGTTCGACCTGGCCACCTCGCTGGGCTGGGACACCGGCCGGGCGGTCACCAATTTCGTGTGCGTGCTGCTGGCCGGACCCGCCGTCCTGACCACCTTCCGGCGCGCCGCCCGCAAGGCCCGCTTCCGGGCGCCCGTGCGATTCGTGGCCCCCCGGACGGCCGAATCCGAACCCCGCTGACCTCGAACACCACCGGAACCCGGCCTGCGGGGGTGGATTTACTAGGACGTCCAACTATATATTCGAGGGGTAGGCCCGCGGTGCAGGGAAGCCGGTGTGATTCCGGCACGGTCCCGCCACTGTGACCGGGGAGTACGCCGTCGAGCAGGACGCCACTGACGAGCTGGATGTCGGGAAGGCGGACGGCGCGCGCTGATCCGGGAGTCAGGATACCGGCCGCGGGATGTTCCGTGTTGTCCACGAGGATGGAGCTGACACGCATGGCACCGCTGCGTATTCACGATCCCGGCGGACTCGGCCGCCGGCGTCACTCACGCCGCATTCCCGTCGTCACCGCCTGACGGTTCGCCCGCCATACGCGTTCTCGCGCTGCCCCCGCACACACGTGCACGCCACCGCGTCCCTGTGTGCCGGTTCGGCGCGCCATCCCGGATCACCCGCACCTGACGAGAGCAGGCACCCATGATCCGTCCGAACGACTCCGCAGACGTACGTGAGTTGACCCACTTCATCGGTGGCAAGCACACCCCGGGAACCTCGGGGAACCACGGCGACGTGTACGACCCCAACACCGGCGAGGTCCAGGCACGCGTGCCGCTGGCCGACCGGGCCGAGACCGAGGCGGCGATCAGCGTCGCCGTCGACGCCCAGCGCGAGTGGGGCGGGTGGAACCCGCAGCGCCGCGCCCGCGTCCTGCTGCGCTTCCTGCACCTCGTCGAACAGGAGAAGGACGCGCTCGCCCGGCTGTTGTCGTCCGAGCACGGCAAGACCATCGCCGATGCCCACGGTGACATCCAGCGCGGTCTGGAGGTCGTGGAGTTCGCCGCAGGCATCCCGCATCTGCTCAAGGGCGAGTTCACCGACAACGCCGGCACCGGCATCGACGTGCACTCCCTGCGCGCCCCGCTCGGAGTCGCCGCCGGCATCACACCGTTCAACTTCCCGGCGATGATTCCCCTCTGGAAGGCCGCGCCCGCCCTGGCCTGCGGCAACGCCTTCATCCTCAAGCCGTCCGAGCGCGACCCCTCCGTCCCCCTCAGGCTGGCGGAACTGTTCCTGGAGGCGGGCCTGCCGGCCGGCGTCCTCAACGTCGTCAACGGCGCCAGGGAAGCGGTCGACACCCTCCTGGAAGATCCCCGCGTCGCCGCCCTCGGCTTCGTCGGTTCCACCCCCGTCGCCGCGCACGTCTACGCGACCGCCGCGGCCCACGGCAAACGTGCCCAGTGCTTCGGCGGTGCCAAGAACCACATGATCGTGATGCCGGACGCCGATCTCGACCAGGCGGTGGACGCCCTGATCGGCGCCGGGTACGGCTCGGCAGGCGAGCGCTGCATGGCCGTCTCCGTGGCCGTCCCCGTGGGCGAGGACACCGCCGACGCGCTGGTCGCCCGGCTGAAGGAGCGCATCGGCGCGCTGCGGATCGGCCGCAGCGACGACCCGCAGGCCGACTTCGGTCCGCTGGTCGGCAGGGACGCCGTCGACAGAGTCCGCGAGTACATCGACCTCGGTGTCGCAGAGGGCGCCGAACTCGTCGTGGACGGCCGGGGCTTCGTGCTTCCCGGTCACGAGAAGGGCTTCTTCGCGGGGGCGTCGCTGTTCGACCGGGTCACCCCGGCGATGCGCATCTACCAGGAGGAGATCTTCGGCCCCGTGCTGTCGGTCGTGCGCGCCGCCGACTACGAGGAAGCCCTGCGCCTGCCCAGCGAGCACACCTACGGAAACGGCGTCGCCATCTTCACCCGCGACGGGGACACGGCCCGTGACTTCACCCGGCGTGTGAACACCGGCATGGTCGGCGTCAACGTGCCCATCCCGGTGCCGGTCGCCTACCACACCTTCGGCGGCTGGAAGCGGTCCGGATTCGGCGACCTGAACCAGCACGGCCCGGACGCGATCCGCTTCTACACCCGCACCAAGACCGTCACCTCCCGCTGGCCGGCCGGGCTGCGCGAGGGCGCCAGCTTCACGATCCCCACGATGGGCTGAGTGCCGTATGACCACCACCTGGCTCACCGAGGACCAGCAGGCCCTCGTCGAGACCACCCTCGACTTCGCCCAGGACCACCTGGCGCCGCACGCCCTGGACTGGGACCGCGACAAGCACTTCCCCGTCGATGTGCTGCGCAAGGCGGCCGGGATCGGACTCGGCGGCGTCTACGTCCGCGAGGAGTCCGGCGGTTCCGGCCTCACCCGCACCGACGGCGTGCTCGTCTTCGAGACCCTCGCCTCCGGCTGCCCGTCCATCGCCGGATACCTCTCCATCCACAACATGGTCGCCTGGATGATCGACCGCTACGGCGACGACGCCCAGCGCGACCGGTGGCTGCCCCGCCTGTGCGCCATGGAGGACCTCGCCAGCTACTGCCTGACCGAACCGGGCGCCGGTTCCGACGCGGCAGCGCTGACCACCAGGGCCGTCCGCGACGGCGACCACTACGTCCTGACCGGCGTCAAGCAGTTCATCTCCGGCGCGGGCGCCTCTCAGGTGTACGTCGTGATGGCCCGTACCGGCGGCGCCGGCCCTGACGGCGTCTCGGCCTTCCTCGTCGACAAGGACGACCCCGGGCTCACCTTCGGCCCCGATGAACGGAAGATGGGCTGGAACGCCCAGCCGACCCGCCAGGTCGTCCTGGACGGCGTACGACTGCCCGCCGACCGGCTCGTGGGCCGCGAGGGCGAGGGCTTCCGCATCGCCATGAACGGCCTGAACGGCGGCCGCCTCGGCATCGCCGCCTGCTCGCTCGGCGGCGCCCGCAGCGCCCTCGACCGCAGCCTCGCCCACCTCGCCGACCGGGAGGCGTTCGGCGCCCGGCTCCTCGACGCGCAGGCGCTGCGCTTCCGCCTCGCCGACATGGCCACCGAGCTGGCCGCCGCCCGTGCCCTGGTCCAGCAGGCCGCGGGAGCCCTCGACCGAGGCGACCCGCAGGCACCGTACCTGTGCGCCATGGCGAAGCGGTTCGCCACCGACACCGGGTACTCGGTCGCCGACCGCGCACTCCAGCTGCACGGGGGCTACGGCTACCTCAGCGAGTACGGCATCGAGAAGATCGTCCGAGACCTGCGCGTCCACCAAATCCTGGAAGGAACGAACGAGATCATGCGCGTCATCGTGGCCCGCGGCCTGACGGAGGTGTGCGGATGACCGCCACCGACGAACCCGTCCTGTTCCACACCACCGGCCGGGCCGCCCACATCACCCTGAACCGGCCCAAGGCCCTCAACGCCCTCAGCCACGAGATGGTCCGCCGCATCGACGACGCGCTCGGCAACTGGGAGCGCGACCCGGCCGTGGAGACCGTCGTCATCACCGGTGCCGGGGAGCGGGGCCTCTGCGCGGGCGGCGACATCCGCAGCATCCACGACGACGCCCGCGACGGCGACGGCTCCGCCTCGGCCGCTTTCTGGCGCGACGAGTACCGCCTCAACGCCCGGATCGCCCGCTACCCCAAGCCGTACGTGGCCGTCATGGACGGCATCGTCATGGGCGGCGGGGTCGGAGTGTCCGCGCACGGCAGCGTCCGGATCGTCACCGAACGCTCGCGGATCGCCATGCCGGAGACCGGGATCGGCTTCGTCCCGGACGTCGGCGGCACCTACCTGCTCGGCCTGGCGCCCGGTGAACTGGGCACGCACCTGGCGCTGACCGGCGCACGGATCGGTGCGGGGGACGCTCTGCTCTGCGGGCTCGCCGACCACTTCGTGCCGTCCGCGGCACTGAGGGGATTCATCGACGACCTCGCCGAGATGCCCGTGCGCGACGCACTGGGCCGCCATGTACAGCCGCCCCCCGAGGACGAGTTGGGCAGCCGACGGGCGTGGATCGACTCCTGCTACGCCGCTGGCACGGTCGAGGAGATCGTCGACCGGTTGCTCGCCGACGGCGGCCGGGACGCCAAGGAAGCAGCCGAGACCCTCCTCGCCAAGTCGCCCACCGCCCTCAAGGTCACCCTCGCCGCCCTGTCCCGCGCCCGGCGCCTCGGCCCGCTGGAGCGCGTCCTCGACCAGGAGTACCGCGTCTCCCGCGCCGCCCTGCGGCATCCGGACCTCGTGGAGGGCATCCGCGCCCAGGTCATCGACAAGGACCGCGATCCGCGCTGGTCGCCGGCCACCCTGGTCGAGGTGACCGAAGCCGACGTCGAACGCTTCTTCGCTCCGCTCGGTGAGCGCGAACTCGGACTCGCCGGTCCGGACGCGACCACGGAGGTGGCCTGGTGAGCCCTGCCGTCGCCTTCATCGGCCTCGGGCACATGGGAGCCCCCATGGCCGCCAACCTGGTCAAGGCCGGGCACCGCGTGCGCGGTCACGATCTCGTGCCCGAGGCCGTGGACAGCGCCGCGCGGGCAGGCGTGGAACCCGCGCCGTCGGCGGCCGCCGCGGTCGCCGACGCCGACGCGGTCATCACCATGCTTCCCGCGGGCCGCCATGTCCTGGACCTCTACGACACCCTTCTGCCCGCCGCCCGGCCCGGCACCCTGTTCATCGACTGCTCCACCATCGATGTCGCCGACGCCCGTGCCGCCCACGACCGCGCGGCAGCCGCCGGAATGCGAACCCTGGACGCACCGGTCTCCGGCGGAGTCGTGGGAGCCGAAGCGGCCACCCTCACCTTCATGGCCGGCGGGGGAGAGACCGCGTTCGCCGAGGCGCTTCCGCTGCTCGAAGCCATGGGCAAGAAGGCCGTCCACTGCGGGGGTGCGGGTGCCGGGCAGGCGGCCAAGATCTGCAACAACATGATCCTCGGGGTCTCCATGATCGCCGTCAGTGAGGCGTTCGTCCTCGCCGAGAGCCTCGGCCTGTCCCACCAGGCCCTGTACGACGTGGCCTCGACGGCATCCGGGCAGTGCTGGGCCCTCAGCGTCAACTGCCCCGTTCCCGGGCCCGTGCCGACCAGCCCGGCCAACCGGGACTACCGTCCGGGATTCGCCGCCTCCTTGATGGCCAAGGACCTGGGGCTCGCGGCCAACGCGGCCAGGGCGGGCGGAGTGCACGCGGAACTCGGCCTAAGAGCCGCCGAGTTGTACTCCGCCTATGCCGAGCGAGCCGGTGCCACGGAGGACTTCTCCGGCATCGTACGCACGATCAGGGACCAGAGCGGAGCTGAGGGATGACCACGGAACCGGCCGCCGAGTACGAGACGATCCTGGTCGAGCGCAAGGGCCGGACCGCCCTGCTCACCCTGAACCGGCCCAGGGCACTCAACGCCCTCGACCTCCAGGTCATGAACGAAGTCGTCGCGGCGACCGAGGCCCTCGACCGGGACCCGGGCTGTGGCTGCATCGTGATCACCGGTTCGGCGAAGGCGTTCGCGGCCGGTGCCGACATCAAGGAGATGCAGCCACAGGGATACATGGACATGTACCTGGCCGACTGGTTCGCCGCCTGGGACCGCCTCGGACAACTGCGTACGCCCACCGTGGCCGCCGTCGCCGGATACGCCCTGGGAGGAGGCTGTGAGCTCGCCATGCTCTGCGACATCCTGCTCGCCGCCGACACGGCCGTCTTCGGCCAGCCCGAGATCAAGCTGGGGGTGATCCCCGGCATCGGCGGCTCCCAGCGCCTGACCCGTGCCGTCGGCAAGGCCAAGGCCATGGAGCTGTGCCTGACCGGGCGCACCATGGACGCGACCGAAGCCGAGCGAGCCGGACTGGTCTCCCGCGTAGTCCCTGCCGACGACCTGCTCGGCGAAGCCCTGGCCGTAGCCGAGACGGTCGCCGGCATGTCGCTGCCGGTCGCGATGATGGCCAAGGAAGCGGTCGGGCGGGCCTTCGAGACCACCCTCACGGAAGGCGTCCGCTTCGAACGCCGTCTGTTCCACGCCGTGTTCGCGACCGCCGACCAGAAGGAAGGCATGGGGGCGTTCGTCGGCAGACGACCACCGGTGTTCCGGCACCGCTGAACCACGAAGCCCATGCCCGTACCGTCCGTCCGGTGGGAGAGGAAGATCACGCCGGGCGGACGCGGTCTTGGCCGTGCATGCGTCACGCGGTACGGTCTGTCCGATATCGACGACGGCGAGACGGAAGCCGGTGGGAATCCGGCACGGTCGCGCCACTGTATGCGGGACCCCTTCCTGGGGTGTTGCGTGAGTCAGACCCGTGGCCGTCGTCCTGTGCACCACCGAGATGGGACGCGAACTCCCAGAGGAGGCCCTGCCATGGCGCAGACCGTCGCCCAGCCGACAGCCAGCACTCCCGCCATCCCCGCCAAGCTGCCGTTGAAGGCGATAGCTCCCTGGGCGGTCTTCTTCGGCGTCCTGATGCTGGTCCTGCTCTACTTCGTCGGCGCCGAGCAGGGCGCCACCTCCGTGGTCAACGGCACCGACGTCCACGAGTGGGTGCACGACGCCCGCCACCTGCTCGGCTTCCCCTGCCACTGACGCGAGGGACGCCGCACACCCATGAACTCCGCAACGGTAAGAAACCTCCTCGTGCGGGGCATGCTCGCCGGCCTTGCCGCCGGCGTGCTCGCCCTCGTCGTCGCCTACCTCCTCGGTGAGCCGAGCGTCGACAAGGCGATCGCCTTCGAGGACGCCCACTCCCACGAGCACGAGATGGAAGTCGTCTCCCGCTCCCTGCAGTCCACCGCGGGCCTCGCCACCGGCGTCCTCGTCTACGGGGTCGCCTTCGGCGGCATCGCCGCGCTCGCGTACTGCTTCGCGCTCGGCCGCGTGGGCCGCTTCGGCCCGCGGGCGACCGCGCTGCTGCTGTCCGGCTGCGCCCTGCTCGCCGTCTACGTCGTGCCGTTCCTGAAGTACCCGGCGAACCCGCCCTCGGTCGGCGACCCCGACACCATCGGCAAGCGGACCACGCTGTACTTCCTGATGATGCTGCTCAGCGTCCTCCTCGCGGTCGCCGCGACCATCCTGGGCAAGCGCCTGGCGCCCAGCCTGGGCACCTGGTGGGCGACGGTCGTCGCGGTGGCCGCCTTCGCCGTCGTGATCGGTCTGGCCTACGCGTTCCTGCCCGTCATCAACGAGGTGCCGAAGGACTTCCCGGCCGCCCTGCTGTGGCGGTTCCGCCTGTCCGCACTGGCCATCCAGTCCGCCCTGTGGGCCGGCTTCGGTCTGCTCTTCGGTGAACTGGCGGAACGCCTGCTGGCCCCCAAGCCGGCAGCGGCCACCAGCGGCAGCGCGGTTCCGGCCGCGCACTGATTCCTTCCGGACAACAGAGGGCCCTTCGGAACCATCCGGGGGCCCTCTGGCGTTCTCCGGACACCGAGTCCCACCTCAAGAGTGCGTACGGCTCGACAGTGCAGCCCGACCCGACGCGGACCACCCGGCCGATGAGCGGAGGAACCGAGTGGCCAGAACCCCCCAGCCGCGCCACATCACCCTCGGCGGCCGTGAGGCGGTCGCCCTCACCCGGGAGGAATACGACCAGCTCATCGCCAGCCGACGGCAGATCGGCGGCCAGAGCGCCCGGGTACGGGTCCTCGCCCAGCAGGCCAAGCGCACCGAACAACTGCTCCATGACCTGGAGGCCCTGATCGCCTCACAGGGGGAGGACTGCACCGGGCGGGCCCACACGTCGTCGGCGCCCTGTGCCGAAAGTACGTCCGCCCAGACTGGTTCCTGCCTCCGCTGCGAGCTGGCGGCGTTGCTGCGCCGTCACCGGGATCCGGCGTCCTGAATGTCGGTGACGAGTCCTGGTCGACGTCCGGCACGGCCAGGGGGCGCCCGAGCCGCAGATTCCAGCGCCCAGGCCGGCCGCTGAGCTCGGTCAACGTGAGGGGAGGCACATCGAGGCGTCAGAAGACAGCGGCGGGTATGTCCCACGCCGCACTGATCGCCGCCCGCGCCACCTCCGGCCCGGCCACAGCGAGCACACGACCCTCGACAGCCCCGCCTCCTCCAGCCACCGCGCGACTCTCCCGCACGGAACCTGTACGGACTCACCCCCGTGCGGTGCGCTCCCCGGGTCGGTGAGCCAGCGGGCCACGGCTTCCGGCTCGGTGGCTCCGGCTGTCGGTGTCATGGGGCGTGGGTGTCCACCGCGTACGGCACGTACGTACGCCGGTCCGGGTCGATGGCCAGGCGCCCGCCGGCCGGCGGGCGGGCCCGCTGCGCGCAGTCGCGGCGCTCGCAGATCCGGCAGCCCAGGCCGATGGGTGTCGCGGCGCGGGGATCGTCCAGGGCGATGCCCTCCGCGTAGACGAGCCGGTGCGCGTGCCGCAGCTCGCAGCCGAGTGCCACGGCGAACTCGGCGCGTGGCGCGTGGTGGCCGAAGCCACCTCGGACGATGGTCCGCGCGACCCAGAAGTACCGCTTCCCGTCCGGCATCTCCGCCACCTGTGTCAGGATCCGGCCCGGCGCGGAGAACGCCTCGTAGACCGTCCACAGCGGGCAGGTGCCGCCCAGCCGGGAGAAATGGAAGTCGGTGGCCGACTGCCGCTTGGAGATGTTGCCCGCCCGGTCGACCCGCAGGAAGGAGAACGGCACGCCTCGGCTGCCGCTGCGTTGCAGCGTGCTCAGGCGGTGGCAGACCGTCTCGAATCCGACGCCGAAGCGGGCGGACAGCAACTCGACGTCGTACCGCACCTCCTCGGCGATGGTGTGGAAGGCGGTGTAGGGCATCAGCAGAGCGCCCGCGAAGTAGTTGGCCAGACCGATACGCGCCAGCGCCGACGACTCCGGTGACGTCAGTTCAGCGGCACTGTCGGAGAGTCGGCCGAGCAGCGGGCCGTGCTCCAGCAACGCCAGCTGGGTGGCGAGCTGGAAGGCCCGCTGACCGTCGCTGAGCCAGGGGGAGAGGAACAGCACCCCGGTCTGCGGATCGTAGCGGCGGGCGTCGGGGGAGTGGTCGGGAGCTGCTTGCACGACACGCACACCGTGCCGTTCGGCGAGCCGAGCGGTGATCGGGTCGGCCGCCCGGCCCGGCCGCAGCTCCAGCGCCGCCGCCAGCTGTCCGGCCTCGCTGTCCAGCGGCTCGAAGTGGTTGTGGTGGGCGTAGAAGAAGTCCCGGACCTCGTCGTGCGGCTCGCCGTGAGGCAGCAGTGTTCCGTCGGTCCCCGGTACGGCGAGGGCGGCAGCCTGTTCGGCCGTGTCGCGGTATCTGTGGTGCAGCGCGACCAGGGCACGGGCCACTTCCGGATGGTCCCTGACGGCGGCGGAGACTTCGTCGTCGGCCGGCAGTGACACCCCGCACGCCTCGTCGGCGAGCGCGGCTCGCAGGTCGATGGCGAGCCGGTCGTCGTCGGCCTCGGAGAAGAACTCGGTGTCGACACCGAAGACCTGGGCGATCCGCAGCAGTACGGGTGCCGTGAGCGGGCGTTGGCTCTGTTCGATCTGGTTGGCGTAACTCGTGGAGATGCCGAGGGCGCGGGCCATGTCGACCTGGTTCATACCGTGCTCACGGCGCAGCCGACGCAGCTTGGCGTGGGCGTAGATCTTCCGGTCCGCCGGTCGTCGGGCCATGGGCGCACCTCCCCGTCAGCTTGCCTCCTTGCGAACATAGCATCCGCAGAATTCGCAGTTTTCGCAGATTCGCAGCTCCGCGCTGTACACATTCCGCACTGTGGAGCGGTGGCCCGATGGCCGGTCGCCGGGAAGGCTCTCTCACGTCAGCCGCCTTCAGCACTGCCGCCCGACATCGCGAGGAGTCCCGTGACCGAGCACCACGTCCGTGTCCACCCCAGCGCCGACCGGTTGCCCCGCGAGGACCAACTCGCCTGGAAGCTCGCGGCGGTGGCCACGAGCACCGAGCGTCTGGACGCCGGCAGCGGCGCCATGGCCGTCAACCGGGTGATCGACAACGCTTCGGTCGCCGTGGCCTCGTTGCTGCGCCGGCCGGTCGCCGTCGCCCGCGCCCAGGCCACCGCTCACGGTGCGGCCGGACGAGGGGCCTCGGTCTTCGGGACCCACGCCCGGGTCTCGCCGGAGTGGGCCGCCTGGGCCAACGGCACCGCCGTGCGCGAGCTGGACTTCCACGACACCTATCTGGCGGCGGACTACTCCCATCCCGGCGACAACATCCCGCCGCTGCTCGCCGTGGCTCAGCACACCGGCCGCGCGGGTGCCGACCTGCTGCGGGGGATCGTCGCCGCCTACGAGATCCATGTCGCCCTGGTGAAGGGCATCTGCCTGCACGAGCACCGCATCGACCATGTGGCCCACCTGAGCGCGGCCACCGCCTGCGGCCTGGGTGCCCTGCTGCGGCTGCCCACCGAGACGGTCTACCAGGCCGTCCAGCAGGCCGTGCACACCACGACAGCCACCCGGCAGTCCCGCAAGGGCGAGATCTCCAGCTGGAAGGCGTTCGCGCCCGCCTTCGCCGGCAAGGCGGCCGTGGAGGCCGTCGACAGGGCCATGCGTGGGGAGACCTCCCCGTCACCCGTCTACGAGGGCGAGGACGGCTTCCTCGCCTGGATGCTCGACGGCCCCGAGTCCGGCTACACCGTGCTGCTCCCCGAGCCCGGCGATCCACGGCGGGCCATTCTCGACACCTACACCAAGGAGCACTCCGCCGAGTACCAGGCCCAGGCGATCATCGACCTGGCCCGGCGGCTGCGGGAGAAGACCGGCCCGCTGGACCGGGTGCGCTCCGTGGTCCTGCACACCAGCCACCACACCCACCGTGTGATCGGATCCGGCGCGAACGACCCCCAGAAGTACGACCCCGCGGCCAGCCGCGAGACCCTCGACCACTCCGTGCCCTACATCTTCGCCGTCGCCCTTGAGGACGGGACCTGGCACCACGAGCGTTCCTACGCCCCCGAGCGCGCCCGGCGCCCGGAGACCGTCGCGCTGTGGCGAAAGATCACGACAGTCGAGGACCCGGAGTGGACCCGCCGCTACCACCACCCCGACCCGGACCGCCGGGCCTTCGGCGGACGCGCGGTGATCACCCTGGAGGACGGGTCCGTGATCGAGGACGAGCTGGCCGTCGCCGACGCCCACCCCGCCGGGGCCCGCCCCTTCGACCGGCCCGCCTACGCGGGCAAGTTCCGTACTCTCACCGAGGGAGTCGTGGCACCGGCCGATCAGGACCGCTTCCTGGCCGACGCCGAGCGCCTGGCCGAACTGTCCTCCGCCGAACTGAGCGGCCTGTTCCCGGTCGTCGACACCGCCGCCGTCGCCGCGTACGACGCGGGCCTGCCGAAGGGCCTCTTCTGATGCTGCACACCCGGACCACGCCCGCTCAGCGCCGCCGGGCACTCAGGGAACGACTGGCCGACAACCGGGTCCTCGTCATGCCCGGTGCCGTCAATCCGCTGTCCGCCCGCCTGATCCAGGACACCGGATTCGAGGCCGCCTATCTCTCCGGCGCCGTCCTCGCCGCCGACCTGGGCCTGCCCGACATCGGCCTGACCACCTCCACGGAGGTCGCGGCCCGAGCCCAGCAGACCACGAGGGTGACCGACCTGCCCGTCCTGATCGACGCCGACACCGGTTTCGGCGAACCGGTGAACGCCGCCCGCACCGTCCAGCTGATGGAGGACGCCGGCCTCGCCGGACTCCACCTGGAGGACCAGGTCAACCCCAAACGCTGCGGGCACCTCGACGGCAAGTCGGTGGTCCCGCGCGAGGAGATGAGCCGCCGTATCCGCGCCGCGGTGGATGCCCGCCGGGACCCGGACTTCCTCCTCATGGCCCGCACCGACGCGCGGGCCGTCGAGGGTCTGGGAGCCGCGATCGACCGTGCGAAGGCATACGTGGACGCCGGCGCCGACGCGCTCTTCCCTGAAGCCCTCGCCGACGAGCGGGAGTTCGAGACACTCCGCAAGGCCGTCCCCGTCCCGCTCCTCGCCAACATGACCGAGTTCGGCAAGGGCCGACTGCTGGACGCGCGCACGCTGGAGAACCTCGGCTACGACATCGCCCTCTACCCCGTCACCCTGCTCCGCCTGGCCATGGGCGCCGTCGAGGACGGTCTGCGCACCCTCGCCGCAGAAGGCACCCAGGAATCCCTGCTGCCCCGCATGCAGACCCGCTCCCGCCTCTACGAACTCCTCGGCTACGAGCAGTACACGGCCTTCGACTCGGCCGTGTACGACTTCACCCCCCCGCCCGGCACCTGACGCACCGGAGGCATCCGCCATGACCAGCACCGCACCCGCGATCCACCGCGGCCTCGCCGGTGTCGTCGTCGACACCACCCGGATCTCCACCGTCATCCAGGAGAGCAACTCACTCACCTACCGCGGCTACCCGGTCCAGGACCTCGCCGCCCACCGCTCCTTCGAGGAGGTCGCCCACCTGTTGTGGCACGGCGAACTCCCGGACGCCTCCCAGCTGCGCGACTTCCAGGCCCGCGAACGCGCGCTGCGCCCCCTGGACCGCACCACCTCCGAACTGCTCGCCCGTCTCCCCCGGACATGCCACCCGATGGACGTGCTGCGCACGGCCGTCAGCCTCTTCGGCGCCGAGGACCCCATCGAGGACGACGGCACTCTCTCCGCCAACCGCGCCAAGTCCCTGACTCTGCTGGCGAAACTGCCCACCGTGGTGGCGGCCGACCAGCGACGCCGGCGCGGCCTCACCCCGATTCCGCCGGACCCGGACCTCGGATACGCGGAGAACTTCTTCCACATGTGTCTCGGCGGCGTTCCCGCTCCGGAGGTGGTCCGCTGCTTCGAGATCTCTCTCACGCTGTACGCCGAACACAGCTTCAACGCCTCCACGTTCACCGCTCGCGTGGTGACGTCCACGCTCTCCGACCTCTACAGCGCGGTCACCGCCGCCATCGGCGCTCTCAAGGGCCCCTTGCACGGCGGAGCCAACGAGGCCGTGATGAACATGCTCGATGAGATCGGCGACCCGCAGCGTGCCGAGACGTGGTTGCACCAGGCGCTCGCCGACAAGCGGAAGATCATGGGCTTCGGCCACCGCGTCTACAAGCACGGTGACTCCCGCGTGCCCATCATGCAGGACGCACTGGACCGCCTGGTCGCCCGTGCGGCGGATCCTGAGGTGACCCGCCTCGCCACCCTGCACGCGGCCCTGCGGCACGCCGTGCTCACCCGCAAGGGCATCCATCCCAACCTGGACTACCCGGCCGGCCTCGCGTACCACCTGATGGGCTTCGACACCCCCACCTTCACCCCGATCTTCGTGATGAGCCGCATCACCGGCTGGACCGCCCACATCACCGAACAGCTCGCCCACAATGCGCTGATCCGTCCCCTCGCCTCGTACACGGGCCCGGAGCAGCGGCCGGTGCCGACGGCCGAGTAGGGACACGCGGCTGCGACGTTCCGTACGGGGGACACATCAGGGCCGGGACGCTCATGGCGTCCCGGCCCACTGAAGTGTCCGGTCAGGTCACGCGTCCGGCAACTCGCCGCGGACGGTGCGGGCGGCGGCGACCAGGTTCTCCAGGGAGGCGCGGGTCTCGGGCCGGCCGCGGGTCTTCAGGCCGCAGCCGGGGTTGACCCAGAGCCGTTCGGCTGGGATCGCCTTCAGCCCGGTGCGGAGCAGGCCGGCGGCCTCCTCGGCGCTCGGGACGCGCGGGCAGTGGATGTCGTAGACGCCGGGTCCGGCCTCGCGCGGGTAGCCGTGGGAGGCGAGTTCGCGGGCGACCTGCATGTGGGAGCGGGCGGCCTCCAGGCTGATGACGTCGGCGTCGAGGTCGTCGATGGCCCGGACGATGTCACCGAACTCGGCGTAGCACATGTGGGTGTGGATCCGGGTGTCCGGCCGCACACCGCTGGTGGTGAGCCGGAAGGCTTCGGTCGCCCAGTCCAGGTACGCCGGACGGTCGGCGGCGCGCGGCGGCAGGGTCTCGCGCAGCGCCGGCTCGTCCACCTGGATCACCGAGGTGCCGGCTGCTTCGAGGTCGTTCACCTCGTCGCGCAGGGCGAGGGCGACCTGGCGTGCGGTGTCGGCGAGGGGCTGGTCGTCGCGGACGAAGGGCCAGGCGAGCATGGTGACCGGTCCGGTCAGCATGCCCTTGACCGGGCGGCTCGTGAGGGACTGGGCGTACGTCGTCCAG
>NZ_WWJT01000476.1 GCF_009865385.1 Streptomyces sp. SID486
GCCGGGCCGGCTCGCCCGCCCGCGCCCGGCGTCGGGCGGGCGTCGTTCCGGAGGCGGGCGCGCAGGCGGAACGGCCGTGGCCGCGCCGGGAGTACGGGTCCCGTCATCGCGCCGGGGTCACACCGCCAGGACGCGGACGCCGGCCTCCTCGAACCGCCGTACCGTGTCCTGTTCCACCGCCGTGTCCGTCACCAGCGTGTCCACCGGTTCCACCCCGCAGATCCGGGCGAACGCCCGGCGGCCCAGCTTGCTGGAGTCGGCGGCGACCACCACGCGCTCGGCCCGGTCGCACAGCAGACGGTTGATGGCGGCCTCCGCCTCGTCGTGCGCCGCCGCTCCGTGCGCGACGTCGAAGCCGACGACACCGAGCACGGCCACGTCGAGCGTGATCTGGCTCAGCACCCCGTCCGCGAGCGGACCGATGAGTTCGTACGACTGCGCACGCGCCACCCCGCCCGTCACCACGATCTTGAACTGGGGTCGCACGGCAAGCTCGTTGGCGATGTTCAGCGCGTTGGTCACGACGGTCAGCGCCGGGGAGCCGGTGGCGAGGTCGCCGCGCACGGCCAGCGCCCGGGCCACCTCCGTGGTGGTCGTGCCACCGGTCAGCCCCACCGCCTCGCCCGGCGCCACGAGTTCGGCCACCGCCTTGGCGATGCGCTGCTTCTCGGAGGCGCGGCGGGCCGTCTTGTAGCGCAGCGGGAGTTCGTACGACACCCCGTGCACCACCGCTCCGCCCCGGGTGCGGACCAGCATCTGCTGTTCGGCGAGCTGGTCGAAGTCCCGGCGGATCGTCGCCGCCGACACCGCCAGCTCGACGGCCGCCTCCTCGACGTCCAGCCGGCCGCGCTCGACGAGCAGTTCCAGCAGCGCCTTCCAGCGGGCGTCCCGGGACATCCGCAGCCTCCGTTCCCTTTCCTCCGGACGGTCCTCCGGCCGGCCTGCCGGGGGCGACCTCGCGATCGCACTCCGGCCGGCTCTTCCGGCCGCCTCCGGTCTTCCCGGTGACCCTAGCGCACCCGGCCTTGCGTCCAGATGCTTGATTGTGTTCGAAAGCTCGCTATATCTTGCAGGAACAATCAGCAAGGGGAGGGTGTGGGCATGACCCATGTCGAGAACGAGCTGAACAGCCAGCCGGAGTGCTGGATACGGGCGGCCGAGGAGGCGGGCCGGTACCGGGGCGCACTGCCGGAGCGGGGGGAGCGGGTCGCCGTCGTCGGGTGCGGGACCTCGTACTTCATGGCCCAGGCGGTGGCCGCCCTGCGCGAGGGCGCCGGGCAGGGCGAGACCGACGCGTTCGCCGCCTCCGAGTTCCCGTACGGGCGGCGGTACGACCGGGTGGTCGCCCTCACCCGGTCCGGCACCACCACCGAAGTGCTGGAACTCCTCGCCGGGTCGGCCGGGCGGGCACGTACCACCGCGATCACCGCCGACCCCGACACCCCGGTCATGGCAGCCGCCGACGACCTCGTCGTGCTGGACTTCGCCGACGAACGCTCCGTCGTCCAGACCCGGTTCGCCACCACCGCACTCACCCTCCTGCGCGCGCACCTCGGCCTGCACACCGACGCGGTCGTCGCCGACGCACACACCGCCCTCGCCGGCCCCTTGCCCGAAGGGCTCGTCGACTGCACGCAGTTCACGTTCCTCGGTCGCGGCTGGACCGTCGGACTCGCCAACGAGGCCGGGCTGAAGATGCGCGAGGCGTCCCTCTCCTGGACCGAGGCGTACCCGGCGATGGAGTACCGGCACGGCCCGATCAGCGTCACCACCGAGGGCACGGCCACCTGGATGCTCGGCCCGGCGCCCGAGGGGCTCGCCGCACAGGTCCGCGCCACCGGCGGGACCTGGATCGACGGGGACCTCGACCCGCTCGCCGAACTCGTACGCGTACAGCGGCTCGCGGTCGCCGTCGCCGCCGCGCGAGGGCTCGACCCCGACCGGCCGCGCCACCTCACCCGCTCGGTGATCCTCGCCCCCTGACGTCCGCCGGTCCCGCCCAGGAAGGACACCCCTCGTGCCCCTCGTGCCCACCGGCGAGCTGGTCACCCGGGCTGCCGCAGCCCGCTCCGCCGTCGCCGCGTTCAACGTCATCACCCTGGAACACATCGAGGCCGTCATCGCAGGCGCCGAGTCGGCCCGCGCACCCGTGGTCCTCCAGGTCAGTGAGAACGCCGTCAAGTTCCGGTACGGCCGGCTCCTGCCGCTGGCCCGCGCCGCCGTCGCCGCCGCCGAACAGGCAGCCGTCCCGGTCGCGTTGCACCTCGACCACGTCCAGAGCGACGACCTGATGCGGCAGGCGACCGACGCCGGGTTCGGGTCGGTCATGTACGACGCGGCACGCCTGTCGTACACCGAGAACCTCGCCGCCACCCGGGCCGCCGCCGACTGGGCGCACGGCCAGGGGCTGTGGATCGAAGCCGAGTTGGGGCAGATAGGAGGCAAGGACGGCAGACCCCCGCTGGACGCGCACGCGCCCGGCGCGCGTACCGACCCCGGCCGGGCACGGGACTTCGTCGCCGGCACCGGTGTCGACGCTCTCGCCGTCGCCGTCGGCAGCGTGCACGCCATGACCACCCGCACCGCCCGGCTCGACCACGGACTGCTCCGGCGACTGTCCGCGGCGCTGACCGTACCGCTCGTCCTGCACGGCTCCTCCGGAGTGCCGGACGACGCGCTGGCCGCCGCGGTCGGCGACGGTATCGCCAAGGTCAACGTCGGTACGGCGCTCAACGCCGCCATGACCGGCGCGATCCGCGCGTTCCTCGCCGCCCACCCCGAGGCCGTCGACTCCCGGAAGTACCTCAGCGTCGGCCGGGACGCGATGGCGCGCGAGGTGACCCGCATCATCGGCGTCCTCGCCCGCGCCGGCACCTGACCGGCCGCCTCCTGGAGAGCAGGTGCCCCGGGCCGCGACCCAGGTCAGCGACCGGCCCATGGCCGTGCGGCGCCACGGCCGGGCGGCCCGTGGCGCACCAGAGGGCACGCACCGACGCCTAGTGCCCGGCCGTGACGCTCCGGGCGCCTCGTGTCCGGCGGTGGCGCTCCGGGCGCCTAGTGTCGGCGGTGGCGCTCTGGGCACCTCGCGTCTGGCGGTGGCGCTGCGGGCGCCTCGTGTCCGGCCGTGCCGTCCCGGGCACCTCGCGCCTTGCCGTGCCGTTCCTTCTCGTCCGGCCGTGGCGGCCCGGGTCACTTCGTGCCCTGCCGTGGCGCCCCGGGTGCCGGTCCTACCCCCTCTTGACGGCCTTCAGCACCACGAACTTCGGGTCGCTCGCGACGAGCCCGCTGTTCCCGAACAGCCGCTTCAGCTTCACGTGGTAGCCGAGGTGCCGGTTGCCGATCACCCACAGCTCGCCGCCCGGACGCAGCGCGCGCTTCGCCCCGGTGAACATCCGCCACGCCGTGGCGTCCGTGGTCGCCTGGTGGGAGTGGAACGGGGGGTTGTTCAGGACCAGGTCGACACTGTCCGGCGCCACCCCGGCCAGCCCGTCCCCGACCCGGAACTCGGCGTGCCCCGGCACCCCGTTCGCCTTGTACGTCGCCTCCGCGGAAGCCACCGCCTGGAACGACTCGTCCACGAACAGCACCTCGGCCGTCGCGTCGGCCAGGGCCACCGCCGTACCGACCACACCGTTGCCGCAGCCGAGGTCCACCACGCGCCCGGCGCCCGGAGCGGGCAGGTGCTGGAGGAGGAAGCGGGTGCCGATGTCCAGCCGGTCGGCGCAGAAGACGCCCGCGTGGTTGACCACCGTGTGCCCGGACACCGCACCGACCCCGTCCGGGACGGCGTAGCTGAACGGCCACGGGTTCGCCGGCCGCTCCAGCGCCGGGTCCGGGGTGCAGAGGATCAGCCGGGCCTTCTGCCGGGCCAGGGACGTCCGGGTCGGCCCGAGGATCCGCTCGAACAGCTGGAGCGTCGAGGTGTGGATCTCCTTGACCATCCCCGTGCCGATCACGACCGTGCCCGAGTGCACCGCGGGCGCCAGCCGCAGCAGCTGGTCCTCCAGCAGTGCCAGGCTCTTGGGCACCCGCACCAGCAGCACGTCCACCCGCTCGGGCGGCGGCTCCTGCGTGGTGAGCAGCCGCACCGCACCCGGTTCCACACCGGCCCGCGCCAGGTTGGCACGGGTCGCCTCCTGGCTCAGGAAGGAGTCCGTGATCTGTGTCGGCCGGTGTTCCGCCAGCGCGGTGACCAGTGCGCCCCAGCGGTCCCCGACCACCACGACCGTGCCCGTGAGCGGCACTCTCTCCTCGGCGAGGTGGTGCAGCAGGTACGCGTCGGAGGCGTCCCAAGCACGCAGCCGGTCGCGCGGATCCTCGGGGAAGCGGGTCAGCTCGACCTCGCCCCACGGTGTCGTCATACGGTCGCTCATCGTGCGTCCAGGCTAGCCGAGCCGCAGATCAGAGCCCGTGGGGCAGGATGGGGGCATGGAGGGCGAGCTGTTCCCACGGGGGCGCGCGGAGGTGGCGCCGGGCGCCGTGCACGTCCCGGACTGGCTGGACCCCGAGCGGCAGCACGCCCTGCTCGCCACCTGTCGGGAGTGGGCACGGCCCCCCGCCGGGCTGCGTACGGTCCGCACCCCGGGCGGTGGCACGATGACCGCCCGCCAGGTGTGCCTCGGCTGGCACTGGTACCCGTACGCCTACGCCCGCACGGTGGCCGACGGTGACGGCAGCCCCGTGAAGCCGTTCCCGGACTGGCTCGGCGAGCTGGGCCGGCGCGCGGTCGCCGACGCGCTGGGCCGGGCCGCCGTACCGGCCGCGCCCTACGACATCGCGCTGATCAACTTCTACGACGGCGACGCCCGCATGGGCATGCACCGGGACGGCGACGAGCGGACGGACGCCCCGGTGGTCTCACTGAGCCTCGGCGACACCTGCGTGTTCCGCTTCGGGAACACCGAGACGCGCGGGAAGCCGTACACCGACGTGGAGCTGCGCAGCGGCGACCTGTTCGTCTTCGGCGGACCGTCCCGGCTCGCCTACCACGGCGTGCCGCGCGTCCGCCCGGGCACGGCGCCGCCCCCGCTGGACCTCGCGGGCCGCCTGAACATCACCTTGCGGGTGAGCGGCCTGTAGCCGGGTCTCGCGGGCGAGCGGCCTCAGTCGGCACTCTGCCGTTGAAGCTGCCCGTGGCGGCACCTCGCGGTCGAGCGGCCTGCGGCCGACAGCCTGCCGTTCAAGCTGCCCGTGGTGGCACCTCGCGGGCGAGCACCCTGCGGCCGGCACCCTGCGGGTGAAGCGGCCCGTGGCGCCCCTCGCGGCGAGCGGCCTGCGGCCGGCACCTCGCGTGGGAGCGGCCTGGAGGCGGCGGCACAGGACGCACCGGATGCGGATCATGGGAGACTCGCCCTCATGAGCGGCAAGGCGGAACCCCGGACGGCGGGGGAGAGGACCACCTCGAGGGCACGGCTGGACCGGGGGCGCGGGGCACTCGGACCGGCGCTGGAGCTGGTGCACACCGGACGCGCGCCGACCCGGGCCGTCCTCACCGCCGAACTCGGCGTCACCCGGGCCACGGCCGGCGCGGTGGCCGCCGAACTGGAGGCACTGGGCCTGATCCGGGTGGACGCCCGGCCCGGCTCCGCGGCCGGCTCCCAGGGCCGGCCCTCGCACCGGCTGGAGGTCGCCGAGGACGGCCCGGTGGCCCTCGCCGCGCAGATTCACGCCGACGGCTTCCGGGCGGCGCTGGTCGGTCTCGGCGGACGGATCGTGGCGACCGCGCCGGGCTGTGAGACCGTCGACGCCGACCCGGCGAAGGTGCTCGGCTCCGTGGTCGAGGCGGGCGCGGAACTGCTGCACAGGACCGGCCGGCGCTGTGTCGGCGCGGGGCTCGCCGTGCCGTCCGCCGTCGCCGAACCCGACGGTCTGGCCCTCAACCCGCTGCACCTCGCCTGGCCCGTAGGCGCGCCCGTCCGGCAGATCTTCGCCGAGTGCGTGCGTGCCGCCGGCATCGGCGGACCGGCGTTCACGGGGAACGACGTCAACCTCGTCGCGCTCGCCGAACACCGGCACGGCGCCGGCCGGGGCGCCCGGGACCTGCTGTGCGTGGCCACCGGCCACCGCGGTGTGGGTGGCGCGCTGGTCCTGGACGGCCGTCTGCACACCGGCAGTTCGGGCCTCGCGCTGGAGGTCGGCCACCTGACGGTCAACCCCGAGGGCCGGCCCTGCCACTGCGGCAGCCGCGGCTGCCTGGACGTGGAGGCGGACCCGCTGGCCCTGCTCGTGGAGGCCGGCCGAGAGCCGGGCCCCGAGGTGTCGCTGCTCCGGCAGGCCGACGACCTGCTGCGCACCCGGTACGACGACCCGGCCGTCCGCACGGCCGCCGAAGCCCTGATCGACCGCCTCGGCCTCGGACTGGCCGGCCTGGTCAACATCCTGAACCCGGACCGCATCATCCTCGGCGGCCTCCACCGCACCCTGCTGGACGCCGACCCCGGTCGGCTGCGCGCTGTGGTCGCCGACCGCAGCCTGTGGGGCCAGAGCGGCGGCGTCCCCATCCTGCCGTGCACGCTGGACCACAGCAGCCTGGTCGGCGCGGCGGAACTGGCCTGGCAGCCGGTGCTGGACGATCCGCTGCGGGCGCTGGCCGGGGGCGGCTAGCCGCGGGCGAGGCGCTCAGGCCGGCCCTCACGGAACCCCGATGCCTCCGCAGGGCCCGCCGACGCCCCCGGGCCGCCGCCCCGGCCACGTCCGCCGACGCCCCCGGGCCGCCGCCCCGGCCACGTCCCCCGAGGCCGACGTCGTGCTCACGCCCAGCGGCCAGTTCACGGCCACCGGCGTGGTCACGTCCAGGGCGGTGCTCGCGGCCACCGGCGTGCTCACGCCCAGCGGGGCCGCTGACGTGCGGCGGGGCTGCGCGATGACTCGGATGCCGGTTCCGCGCGCTGCACGACATGGGCCTGGCACCGCCGGCCGCATGGGAGCAGGTCAGGAAACGAGTGAACGGCCTGTGGGCGCCAACCGCAGTGTCCGGGGAGGTGCTGTCTGCTCCCGCTCGATGCCCGGCAGGATCTCGTCCTGTGCGACGGGATGGGCCAGTACATCAGCCAGGTGCTGTCGACAAGCGCTCTCGTCGGGGTACGACGTGACGACCACGGCGACGTTTTCGCCGGTGCGAACCGGCAGCCGGGGGAAGGTGTTGTCCGCCGTCTCGGAGGTGAGGGCGGCGAGCGGCGCGGGGCCCGTCTCGCGGAGCACGGGCAGGAGACCGTCGCGGATCAGTGCGATGCCGTCGTGTCGTCGGGGAGGGAAGGACCACACGGTGGCGGACACGAACCGGTTCGGTGCCGGAGCACCGGGTTCGGGCCGCTCGGAGGGACAGACGGCGAAGCCGCTCCCGCGTGACAGGGGACGCAGCAGGAGGACGTCGTCGGAGTCGGCCATGGTGGCGTTGGCCTGGGGGCCGTGCTCGGCCCAGACGGGACCGCCGTAGAAGGCCGTCAGTGCCTGGTGCCGTACCGCCATGTCCCTGAACCCGCGCAGCCAGACGAAGCGATCCGGGTCGTCGAGGTCCCGGAACTGGCCGAGTACGGCCATCCCGGCCGCTTCCTGGGTCTCGACGAACTCCCGGTCGAACAGCTCGATCAGTTCGTCGCGCCGACCGGGTCGCAGCGTGTACTGGCGAAGCTCCAGCACGGTGGGGCGGTTGGCAGGGTTGATGGGCACGGCAGGCTCCTGTGCGGTTCTCTGGTGCGGTTCTCTTGTGTGGGCGCGGCTTTCCGGCTCGTCCGGCCGGAGCCGGGTGCGAGCCGACGGTAGGAGACCCGTGTGCCAGGTGCTGTCAGGGTTTACGGGGAGAATGCGCCCATGTCTGCTGGCCGACTGCTTTCGGTGCTGCTGTTGCTGCAATCCCGCGGCCGTATGTCCGCGCGTGGGCTCGCCGACGAGCTGGGCGTGTCGGTGCGGACCGCTTACCGTGACCTGGCGCGTCTGCAGGCATCTGGGGTCCCCGTCTATGCGGAGCCGGGCCGCGCGGGCGGATATCAGCTGGTCGACGGCTACCGCACCCGCCTGAACGGGATGAGCGAGGGCGAGGCGCGGGCGCTGTTCCTGGCCGGACTGCCAGGTCCCGCCGCCGACCTGGGGCTCGCGGCGGAGGTGACGGCGGCACGGCTGAAGCTGCTGGCCGCGCTGCCGACGGGACTGCGTGAGGAGGCCGCGCGTACCGCGGCCGTCTTCCACTTGGACGCTCCTGGCTGGTACCGGGAACCCGAGCAGACGTCGTACCTCACCTTGCTGGTCGACGCGGTGACCAAACAGCGTGCGATAGACGTGCACTACCGCCGCTGGCGCGCACCGCAGGAGGTGCACCGCCGCCTTCGCCCCTACGGCCTGGTGCTCAAGTCCGGCGTCTGGTACCTCGTCGCCGCCACGAAGAACCGGACCGCGACCTACCGGGTGACGCACATCCTGGAAGCGACGCTCACGGACGAGCACTTCGACCGGCCGAAGGACTTCGACCTGGGCGCGTACTGGACTTCCTACCTCGACGATTTCCGCACACGCCGCTTCACCGGCACAGCCACCGTCCGCCTGTCCCCACGAGGACGCCGACGCCTGCCCGACAACCTGCCCCCGGAGGTGGTGCGGGCAGTCGACGTCACCGCGACCGCCATCGGGGACGAGGGATGGGTCGAGGCGGTCATCCCGACGGAGAGCACCGAGCATGCATGCGGTGAGCTGCTGCGGCTCGGTATCGACGTCGAGGTCGTCGCACCGGCCGAACTGCGTCAAGCCATGGCCGACACGGTGGACGTACTCGCCAGAACCTACGGATCCGCCCGCGGGCAGAGGCGGCCGGCTCACCCACCGGCGACGCCGACCGGGACAACCCCGCAGACATGCACCTGAGAGGTAACGTCACCGCGAAGCGCCCCATCCCCTCCCCGGACGGATCCGGACCGGGACGCTGTCAGGACGGTACGGCAGGGCAGCTGGTGCCCTGTGGCGGGACTGCCAGGTCGGTGAGGTAGCTGTCCACGGCGTGCTCCATACAGGGGCCGCTGGTGACACTGCCGTGCCCCTGGCCCTCGTAGGTCAGGAGCACGCCGCTGCGGCCGAGCTGCCGGGCCACCGAGACCGCCCACGGGTAACCTGTGGCGGGATCGTGCAGCGCGTTGGAGACCAGGACCGGCGGGGAACCGTGCACGTCCAGCCGGTGCTGCGGGTTGGCGGTCGGCGCGCCAAGGCAGGCCGCTGCCATGTGGATCGGCAACAGGTAGGGCAGGTCAGGCGCGGTCCTTTTCATCATGGCCACCACCGAGGCGTACTCCCGGTAGTCGCGCACCGGCAGGTGCCAGTCCGAGCAGAAGACCGCAGTGGCCGAGGGCAGCGGCGCGGGCGAGGTGGGTGAAGCGGGCAGCGGCTTGCTCGCCTCCATCTCCGCGATCGCCGTGGCCAGGCCCGCGTGGTCGGCCGCGTAGAACGCGCGGAACGCGATCTTGTTGACCAGGTCCGAAGACGACAGCGAGGTGCCCGGCTTCGCCGGATCCTCCAGCGTGCCGCGGCCGGCCCGGGTCAACAGGTCCTGCCAGACGACGCGGACGTCGCGGCCGTGCAGCGCGCATTCGGCAGCACCGTGGCACCACTTACGGAACTCCTGGAAGGAATCCTCCGCCGTGGCGGCCTCGGCCCGCAGGAAGCCTCGGGTGGTCGCGACGCTGTGGTCCATGACGCTTTCCAGCACCATCGCGCGCACGCGGCGCGGGTAGGTCTCGGCGTACTGGGCCCCGAGCAGCGTGCCGTACGAGCTGCCGTGGAAGGTGAGTTTCCGCTCGCCGAGGGCGGCACGGAGGGCGTCCACGTCCCGGACCGTCTGGGCGGTGTCAAGGTGGTCGAATACCGGACCGGTGCGGGCCCGGCAGTCCGCGCGCAGCCGCCTGTCGTACGCGACGGTCGTCTCGAAGTCCGCCTGGCTCTTCAGCACTGGTGACGGCCGCTGGGCAAGCAGGCCGGCCGAGCAGGTCACCGGGTTGCTGCCGCCCACGCCGCGCGGGTCGAAGCTGACGATGTCGAACCGGCGCCGCACCTCGGGACTGAACCGGCTGACACGCCCCACCACCATCTCGACACCCGAGTCGCCAGGGCCGCCCGGGCCGAACACCATGGAGCCGACGCGTGCGCCGGGGTCGGTGGCCTTGCGTCGGGCCACGGCCAGACCGAGCCTCGGCCCATCCGGGTGGGCCCAGTCGACCGGCACCGAAAGTGTCGCGCACTCGGCTCCCGGATCCTGCCGGTCGCCACACGGAGCCCACCGTAAGGCCCCGGTGGCAGACGGCGACGCGTGGACGGCGGGAGCGGCGGCAAGGCAGGTGGTGAGGGCCGTGACGGCTCCCACGGTCATGGCCGTGCCCCGGGCAACGATACGCCGCAGTGCGGATCTACCCCTTGACGGCATGGGTCCTCCCCCTGAAGACAGCAGTGGTGTGCGGGGTGCGGACGCGGCCGGGCACCCATCGTCACGTTAGGTGCACCGTCGGCCGTGTGGTGCCCCTCTCGGGGGCTTTTCCGGGTCGGGTCAGGGGCCGCTCAGGGGCCGCACCAGTTCCGGCTACGCACCATCGACATCAGCAGCCCGTGGGTCTCGTCGTCGGCGGCGACCACAAGCCCACGACCTGCCTCGTCGACCGGGGCACCGTCGATCCCGGTGACAACGCAGCCGGCTGCCCGGCACAGAGCAATACCGGCCGCGAAGTGCACGCTCCTGGAAAGGTCGCCGCCGTCGGTGACATACGCGGCTCGCTTTCCGGCAGCGACCCAGGCCAACGCCAGCGTCGTGGACACGACCCGAGGCCGGAACCGTTCGGTGAACACAGGGTGAGCCAGCAGATCCACGGCCCGGAATCCGGGCGCACTCGGGAACGGCGGATCCAGGTTGACGTCCACCAGCCGGGTAGCGGGCGAAGGGGCCAGCAGCGCGTCGTCGGCCCCGTCACGCCGCACCCAGGCGGTCTCCCCGTCGGTGAAGAAGACCTCGCCGCTGAACGGATCGGCCACCGCCGCCGCCCCGTCACGCAGGGCCACGTTGACGGCCACCAGCATGTGGCCGACGGCGTAGTTCAGCGTGCCGCACAGAGGATCCACCAACCACTGGCGCACAGCGCCGACGGCGCCCTGCTGCCCGCCTTCCTCGCCGAGCACCGCGTCGTCGGGGCGCGCGGCACGAATGACGCCGAGGATCGTCCTCTCGGCCTCCACGTCGGCGGCGGTGGCAAAGTCCCCGGCGCCCTTGTCGATGCGTTGCAGCCGCCGGCCGTACATGTCGCGGACCACGTCCGCGCCGGCCCTCGCCCCGGCTATCGCGACTTCGGCATCGTCGGAACCCGCGTATGAGTTGATCACGCCGCGCAGACTATCGAGACGGAGCCACCCCCCCGGCGGACCTTCCCGGGCGGAGCGCTGGCGGGGGGCTCGCGTCCAGGGGGCTGCTCACGGCCGGGGGACTGCTCGTGTCGAGCGGCGTGTTCAAGCCCAGTCGGTCCCGAACGCCCGTCCTGGATGCTCCGTGAGCATGCGGTCCACCAGGTCCGCGCCCACCGCCTCCGCGAGCCGGGGCCGTACCCGGCGCAGCAGGTACGGCATGCCGGGCCCGCCGTCGACCGAGCGTGCCCCCGCGACCACGGTGTCCCCGCCGAGCAGCAGCCGGTCCCCGAACCCCGCCTCCGCCAGGTCCCGTAGCGCCTCCGGCATCCGCCAGTCGGTAGCGTGGTGGGCGCGGGACGGCCCGTCGAACGCCAGCCAGCAGCCCGACGCGGCGGCCTGCCGGTGCGTGACCGGGTCGGGGCTGCGGTTGAGGTGCCCGAGGATCACCCGGTCTCCGGGCACCCCCAACTCCCCGCACAGCAGGTCCAGTACGTCCAGTGCGCCGGTGCCGAGCTCCAGGTGTACGGCGATGGGCGCGCCGGTGGCATGGTGCGCCTCGGCCGCCGCGGTCATGGTCCAGCGGGCATGGGCGTCGAGCCCGTGGAAGCCGCCCGCCACCTTGATCAGACCGGCCCGCACCCCGGTCGTACCGATGCCCTCGGTGAGTTCGGACACGAACAGCCCGGCAAGCCCCCCGCCGCGCAGTCGGTCGAGTGACTCGGCGTCGTAATGCGCGGCTTGGTGCAGACCGGTGGCGCAGACGATCCGCACCCCGGTCGCCCGGGACAGCGCCGGCAGGTCCGCCGCCCGCCGCCCCATGCCGTGCGGCGTCCACTGCACCACGGCCGCGCCGCCGGCGGCCCGGAAG
>NZ_WWJT01000477.1 GCF_009865385.1 Streptomyces sp. SID486
GCCGGCGCGATGGCGGGGGCGGCGGCCGTGCACGCGCCCAACGGGTTCTTCGCCCAGGAGGGCGGCTACGAGCACGCGGCGAGCCTGGGGCTGGCGGCGGCCGGCCTCGCCGTCACCGGCCCCGGCCGGCTCTCCCTCGACCACACCCTCGGGCACGTGTTCGACCGCAGCTGGATGGTCCCGGCCGCGCTCGGCGTGACGGCGGCGGCGACGGCCGTGGTGGTGGGGGCACGCAACCGCCGGCTGCGGCTGCGGACGGAGGGCGAGCAGGAGGCGTTGTTCGAGGAGTGACGCGGCGCGACGAGCCCCGTAGCAGAGGGCGTCTCGGCACTCCGGGGCCGGCCGACAGCGGTCCACCGCGGGCCGTCCGGCAGCGGTCCGCCGTCGGTCGTCCGGGAGGGCGGCGAGCCGTCGAGGGGCGGTCAGCGGGCGAGGCCGGCGTCCACTTCTCCGGCCCCGGCGGCGGCACGGGCGAGGTCGTCCAGGAGGGCGGCCAGGGCTGCCCGGGTCGGCTCGTCGGTCAGCCGGCCGTCCACGATCTTCAGGGTCGCCTGCGGGATACGCAGGTCCGGCGTGACGAGCCGGGCCCCCATCACGGTGAGCGTCTCGGCCAGCCAGGCGCGGGCCCGGTCGCCGCCGGTCGCCGTGGGGGACGCGCTCGCGAGAGCCACCGGCTTGCCATCGACCTCGCCTCCGCCGACCAGCCACTCCAGGGCGTTCTTCAGCACGCCCGAGGTGCCGTGGGCGTACTCCGGGGTCACGATCAGCAGGCCGTCCGCCGCGCCCACCGCGGCCCGGAACTCCGCCACGACCTCCGGCAACGCGGTCTCCTCGACCTCGGCGTCGAAGTAGGGCAGCCGGTCCAGGCCCGCGTCGACGGTGAGTTCACGCGGAGGCACGGTCAGCTCGGCCGCCGCGCGCAGCACGGCCGCGTTCAACGATCCGGATCGCAGACTTCCGCACAGGCCAAGGGTTTTCACGACGATCAGCTTACGCGGCGCGAGGCGCGGCACGCCGCTGTCGCCGGTCGGCCCCGTGCGCATCGCGGGAAGGCGGCCGCCGCGTCGCGGGACCGCGGCCGCCGCGTCGCGGGACCGCGGCCACCGCGTCGCTGCTCCACACCCGTGCGGAAGCGGAGGTCCGGCAGGAGTCCCGACACCCCCCACTTCGCGGCCCCTTCGAAGGAACCCGAGGAGTCCCGGCAGGAACGGCGCGGCCGGTGCGGCGGCCCCGAAGACACCGAGGCCGCGCGCGAGCCGGCGTCAGGGCTTGCGGTGGCGGCCGGTTCCGGGTGCCATCGGCTGACCGCTCGGGCCGGTCGGGAGGACGGCCGCTTGTCCGTCGTCGGTTCCGTGGAGGACGCGCTGAGCGGCGGCGTAGCCGTCGGCCATGCGGTACGGACTCCACTGGTAGCCGTCCCAGCGGAGGATCACCCGGGGTGCCCTGGGGTGGAGGTGGGCGGCGGCGTGTTCGTGACCGAGGATGACGGCCTTCAACTCGCCGATCGGCCGTTTCCGTTCCTCCCGGCGCTTCGCCCACTCGTCCAGGGGTTCGTCAGCGTCCACGCACGGTCTCCTCGGCAGGTCCAGGTCCGGGACGCGTCATCCAACCAGACTCGTGGACCCCCGGGAGCGACAGCGAGCCCGAACCGCTCGGCCGGGGGACGGCCGCGCTCGGCGAGTGGGCCGTACCGGAGCGCGGACGGAGCCGGAGGCCGCAGAGGCTTCCCGATCTCCCCGGACGTTCCCCGGACACTCCCGGGGCGCTCCCCGGCGCAAGATCATCTCTGGCGTGCGACAAGAGTCCCGCGGGTCAGTGACCTGACGGGCAGACGAGTCGGGCTGTACGCCGGGTTCTGTTCCCCGGTGTCCTCGCGGACGCCGGGGCGACGGCCATCCATCTAGGGCCGGCGTTGCCGCCGGCCTCGTGCGGTCTACCCGCGGACTCGGGCGGGCAGCCCTCGAACGTCCGCGCAGGGCGCTTTTCACGGCGCCCCTCTTGACCTTGCTCCGGGTGGGGTTTACCTAGCTGCCCAGGTCACCCTGGGCACTGGTGGTCTCTTACACCACCGTTTCACCCTTACCGAGGGCCGTCCTCTTCAGAAGAGCACAGCCCTGGCGGTCTGCTTTCTGTGGCACTTTCCCGCGGGTCACCCCGGGTGGCCGTTAGCCACCACCCTGCCCTGTGGAGCCCGGACGTTCCTCGGGAAACCCCCTGGGGGATCTCACGCGGCCGCCCGCCCGGCTCGTCTGCCGTGCCGACCATGCTACCGGGCGAACGTCCCGCCGCGGACCAGCGGCCGGCGCCGGTGACGGCCGGCGGCGTCAGCGGTCGAGTGCCGCGCGCTCCAGGGCGCCGAACGCCTCCTCCAGCCGGGTCCGGTGATCGCGGGCCACCTCGGCCACCGGGTCGCCGGCCGCCAGCCGGCGCACGGAGCCGAGGAAGGCCGTACGGTACGCGGCCACCGTCAGCGCGGCCGCCAGTCCGGGATCCGCCACGCCCGCCTCGCCGAACGCGTCGGCCAGCGCCCGTTCGATCTCCTCCGCACCCTCGCGGGCGCGGGCACGCAGGGCCGGTGATCCGGCGACCGTCCGCCAGAAGTCGGCGAAGGTCTCCCCCACCCCGCTCAGCGGATGCCTCTCCTCCAGGAGCCGCAGCGCCAGGCCGCGCAGGGCGGCGAGCGGGGGCTCGCCGGGGGCGCGGTCGCGTACGGCGGCGGCGAAGAGGTCGACGGCCTGCGGGATGCGGTCGAGGAACAGGTCTTCCTTGCGCGGGAAGTAGTTGAAGACCGTCATCGGGGAGACGCCCGCCGCGCGGGCGATCTCGGCGACCGTCACCGCGTCGAAGCCGCGCTCCCCGATCAGCTCCGTCGCGACGTCCGAGATGCGCTGCCGGGTCTCGCGCTTCTTGCGCTCCCGCAGGGGGAGTTCCTCGTCGTTGCCGTCCATGGGAAAAATTCTACCCTCAGGTGTATCCACTAAAAGTTTTTAGTGACTACAGTTACCTCCATGACGACGACGGACTATGACGTGGTGGTGGCCGGCGCCGGCCCCGTGG
Source organism: Streptomyces sp. SID486 (assembly GCF_009865385.1). Taxonomy (GTDB): domain Bacteria; phylum Actinomycetota; class Actinomycetes; order Streptomycetales; family Streptomycetaceae; genus Streptomyces. The sequence continues at coordinate 3,058 of NZ_WWJT01000477.1, forward strand.
GGCTCTTCCTCGGCTGCGAGCTGCGGCTCGGCGGGGCGCGGGTGCTGGTCGTGGAGCGGCTGGCCGAGGTGGACGAGACGGTCAAGGCGGGCTCCATCAACATCCCGAGCGCGGTCGCCTTCTACCGCCGGGGCCTGCTGCCCGAGCTGACGGCGGCGTGGGAGACGGCGCGGGAGAAGCTCCTCGCCTTCCGGCCGGACACCAAGATCCCGCCCAAGTTCGCCGGGCACTTCGCGGGGATCATGCTGGACCCCGACCTGTTCGACGACTCCGGCCCCGCCTGGGCGGACGTCGGCCCCGCCGCCGGCGCCGGTCTCGGCGTCCCACAGGCCGAGCTGGAGCGGATCCTGGCCCGGCGGGCCGGGCAGCTGGGCGTCGAGGTGCGCCGGGGTGTGGAGCTGACCGGCTTCGACGCAGGTGAGGACGGGGTGGACGTCCACACCGGTGACGGGACCGTCCGGGCCGGCTGGCTGGTGGGCTGCGACGGCGGACGCAGCACCGTGCGCAAGCTGGCCGGCTTCGACTTCCCCGGCACCGATCCCGAGATCACCGGCTATCAGGCGGTCGCGAAGCTAGCCGGTGCCGAGCGGCTCGGCACCGGCTGGAACACCACCGACACAGGCACCTACGTCCACGGGCCCTTTCCCGGCCGCGTCCTCACCGTCGAGTTCGACGGCCCGCCCGCCGGGCTCCGCGACGGCACCCCGAGGCTGCCCGTCACCGCCGGGGAACTGCAGGCCAGCCTGCGCCGGGTGTCCGGTGTGCCGGAGGTGAGCGTCACCGAGGTGGTCACGGCGACCCGGTTCACCGACAACGCCCGTCAGGCCACCGAGTACCGCAGGGGCCGGGTGCTGATCGCCGGTGACGCGGCGCACGTGCACTCGCCGTTCGGCGGGCAGGGGCTCAACCTCGGGATCGGGGACGCGCTGAACCTGGGCTGGAAGCTGGCCGCCGTCGCCCGCGGCCGGGCTCCCGAGTCGCTGCTGGACACCTACACCGCCGAACGGCACCCGATCGGGGCCTGGGTGCTCGACTGGACCCGGGCCCAGATCGCGCTGATGCGTCCCGACCGGCATGCCCGCGCCCTGCGCGAGGTGGTCACCGACATGGCGCTGACCACCTCCGGCACGACCTACCTGGCCACCCGGATCTCCGGGGTCTGGCAGCGCTACGACCTGCCCGGCGACCACCCGCTGACCGGCGCCCTCGCCCCCGACCTGGCCCTCGCCGACGGGACCCGGCTCGGCGAGCGGCTGCACACCGGCCGCGCCCTGCTGCTCGACCTGGCCGACGACGCCGGGCTGCGGGCCCAGGCGCGGGGGTACGGCGACCGGCTGGACGTCGTCACGGCCCGCTGCCCGGACCGCCCGGGGCTGCGGGCGCTGTTCGTCCGGCCCGACGGGTTCGTGGCGTGGGCCGCCGACACGGCGGACGGTGCCGGCCTCCCGGATTCCCTGGCCCGCTGGCTCGGCGCTCCGGTGGCCGCCGCCTGACCGGGCCCCGCACCGCGGTGCGCAGACCTTCGCGGGATCCGCACCGCGCCGGTGCCGGACCGGACCGG
>NZ_WWJT01000478.1 GCF_009865385.1 Streptomyces sp. SID486
CGCCCCAGCCGGGAAGCCTGCACGGATCCGGACGGTCGCCCCGGCCGGGAGGGCTACGCGAATGCGGCCGATCACCACGGCCCGGCCGATCGCCGTGGTCCGGCCGATCGCCGTGGTCCGGCCGGTCGCTGCGGGCCGTGCTCCTGCTCCTCCCCGTCCTCGTCTCCCTGCTCCTCGGCACGGCCGCCCCCGCCTCGGCGCACGCGGTCCTGCGCACGACCGACCCCGCCGACGGGACCGTCCTGCGCACCGCGCCGCGCCAGGTGACCCTCACCTTCAGCGAGTCGGTCGGCCTGCTGACCGACTCCTTCCGGATCTACGACCCCGGCAACCACCGCGTACGCACCGGCTCCGCCGGCCACGCCTCCGGCCACTCGGACACCGCGCGCGTCACCCTCCCCGCCAGGCTGGCCACCGGCACGTACACGGTCGCCTGGCGGGTGGTGTCGGCCGACAGCCACCCGGTGTCCGGCGCCCTGACCTTCTCGGTGGGCGCACGCACGGCCACACCGGCCGCCCCGCCCCCGGAGCGCACCGGGGACCCGGTCACCACGGCCCTGCACACGATCGCGCGGTACCTCGCCTACCTCTCCCTGGCCCTGCTCCTGGGCACGGCCGCGTTCGTCGCCTGTTGCCGCCCGCCGGAGACCGCCCACCTGCGCACCCCCGTCCTGGCCGCGGCGGCGACGCTCCTCGTGACCACGGCCGCGCTCTACCTCCTGCGGACGCCGTACGAGGAGGGCACCTCTCCGGCGACGGCCCTCACGCTGTCCTCCCTCACCCGCCCGGCGACGACCCGCCCCGGCCTGCTCCTCCTGGCCCGGCTGGTGCTGCTGCTCCTGGTGGCGGCGGCCGCGGCCCTGCCGGCGGTCCGCCGCGCCCGGTTCCCGCGCCGGGCCGGGCTCGCGGCAGCCGCGGTGTACGCCGTCGCCCTGTCGCTGACCTGGTCCGCGTCCGACCACGCCTCGGCGGGCATCCAGGTACCGGTGGCGATGGTCTCGGACACCCTCCACCTCCTGGCCATGGCGGCCTGGCTGGGCGGTCTCGCCGCCCTCCTGTGGACGCTGCGCCGCACCGCCGCACCGGCCGCCCTGCCGGCCTCCGTCCCGGCCCGCTTCTCTCGTCTGGCCTTCGCCTCGGTGACGGTCCTGGTCGTGACCGGTGTCTACCAGTCCTGGCGGGGCCTCGGCTCCTGGCAGGCGCTGACGGACACCACGTACGGCCGCACCCTGCTGGCCAAACTGGCGGCGGTCGCGGCCCTCCTCCTCGCGGCGGCCTGCTCCCGCACCTGGACCGTCCGCGCGGTCCGGGCAGCCGCCCTGGCCCCGGTGCGCGCCCGCGTCCCGGAACCTGCCATGGGCCCTCCGCTCCCCCCGAGCCCGGAGCGGCCGACCACCCCTACCGCCGCCGCCCCGACGCACCTCCTGCGCCGCTCGGTCCTGGCCGAGGCGGCGGCGGCCGTGGTGGTGCTGGCCCTGACCACCCTCCTGACCAGTACCGTGCCCGGCCGCGCGGCGACGGAGTCGGCACGGCCCGGTCCCGCGCCGGTGGCGGCCGGCATCCCGACGGCCTCCGTCATCACGGTCCCCTTCGACACCGGTGCCCCCGGCGGCCACGGCACGGTCCAGATCACCCTGGACCCGGGCCGGGTCGGCGGTAACTCCGTCCAGGCGGTGGTCTACGGCCCCGACGGCGGCTTCTCCACGGTCCCCGAACTCCGCATCACCCTGACGCTGCCGGCCCAGCGGGTGGGGCCGCTGGACACCAAGGTCACGAATCGCGGCGGCTACTGGGCGGCCGACGCCTTCACCCTCCCGCTCCCCGGCACCTGGACCCTGAAGGCGACGGTCCGGATCTCCGACGTGGACCAGGTGACGGTGTCCGCGCCACTACGGGTGACCCGGTAGCCCGGCCGGCGCCCGCAGCGTGCGGGCTCGATACTGCGAGCCTCCGGCCAGGGCGGTTTCCGGTCTCGGCTGGATGCCGTTCAGGCGCGGCGACGGCCCGACACCTCGCCGCGTCACCAGGACTCGGCACGCAGGAACAGCCTGACCGCCTCCACGAAGGCCCAGACGGTGAACACCAGACAAGCGAGCCACAGCCCCCACAGGACCCAGCGAGCCTCTCGTCGTATGCGCATGGGCCGGATCATCCACCGCCTCGTCCCGGGCTGTCACCGCCCCGGTCTTCCCGATCCCACGCACCGGGCTGCGTACAGGGACCAGGACAGCGAGACGCAAAGACAGCGAGACGCAAGGACAAGGGCAACGAGACGCATGACAACTAGACGCATGACAACGTCGAAGGGCCCCCTGTTTCCAGGGGGCCCTTCGACATCGTGCCCGGTGAGGCACTGGCGGAGGATACGAGATTCGAACTCGTGAGGGGTTGCCCCCAACACGCTTTCCAAGCGTGCGCCCTAGGCCTCTAGGCGAATCCTCCGGTCGGAACATTACATGACCGAGGAGGGTGCTCGCGAACTCGTTCCCGCAGGCCGCCACCGGGTGGGGTCCGCGCCGGGACCGGGTACAGCCCCCGGCCCGGGATCGGGTACTGTGGGGCACAGCCCCTCACGCGGCGCTATCTGACTGAACTCCCCCAGGGCCGGAAGGCAGCAAGGGTAGGTCGGCTCTGGCGGGTGCGTGGGGGGCGCTTGCGTTCCCGGGATCCGTCGGCGGAGCCGGTTGTCAGTGGGCGCCATTAACCTCGTATGCGTGTCGTCTCTCGCGCTGTACCGCCGCTATCGCCCGGAGACCTTTACCGAGGTCATCGGGCAGGAGCATGTCACCGACCCGCTGCAGCAGGCGCTGCGGAACAACCGGGTCAATCACGCGTACCTCTTCAGCGGTCCGCGCGGATGCGGCAAGACGACCAGCGCGCGCATCCTGGCCCGCTGCCTGAACTGTGAGCAGGGTCCGACGCCGACCCCCTGCGGGGAGTGCCAGTCGTGCCAGGACCTGGCCCGCAACGGACCGGGCTCCATCGACGTCATCGAGATCGACGCGGCCTCTCACGGTGGTGTGGACGACGCCCGTGAGCTGCGCGAGAAGGCGTTCTTCGGCCCCGCGAGCAGCCGGTACAAGATCTACATCATCGACGAGGCCCACATGGTCACGTCGGCCGGCTTCAACGCCCTGCTGAAGGTCGTCGAGGAGCCGCCCGAGCACCTCAAGTTCATCTTCGCCACGACCGAGCCCGAGAAGGTCATCGGCACCATCCGGTCGCGGACCCACCACTACCCCTTCCGGCTCGTGCCCCCGGGCACCCTGCGGGACTACCTGGGCGAGGTGTGCCAGAAGGAGGACATCCCGGTGGACGACGGCGTGCTGCCGCTCGTCGTGCGGGCAGGCGCCGGATCCGTCCGTGACTCCATGTCCGTCATGGACCAGCTCCTCGCCGGCGCCGGCGAGCAGGGTGTGACATACGCCATGGCCACCTCCCTCCTCGGCTACACCGACGGGTCCCTGCTCGACTCCGTCGTCGAGGCTTTCGCCACGGGTGACGGGGCCGCTGCCTTCGAGGTCGTCGACCGGATCATCGAGGGGGGCAACGACCCCCGGCGCTTCGTCGCCGATCTGCTGGAGCGGCTGCGGGACCTGGTGATCCTCGCCGCCGTGCCGGACGCCGCCGAGAAGGGGCTCTTCGACGCCCCGGCCGACGTGCTGGAGCGGATGCAGGCCCAGGCGGAGACGTTCGGGGCGGCCGAGCTGAGCCGCGCCGCCGACCTGGTCAACGAGGGCCTGACCGAGATGCGCGGCGCCACCTCGCCCCGCCTCCAGCTGGAACTGATCTGCGCCCGCGTCATGCTCCCCGCCGCCTACGGCGACGAGCGGTCGGTGATGGCCCGCCTCGACCGCCTGGAGCGCGGCGTCGCCTTCTCGGCCGGTGCCGGCACCCCCGCGATGGGTTACGCGCCGGGCCCCGAGGCCCACGGCGGCGCCCTCGCCCCTGGCGCGGGTATGGCCGCGGGCATGGGTGCCGGTGCCGGACCGGGCGCCGGTGGGGGGCCGGCCCCGGACCCGAT
>NZ_WWJT01000479.1 GCF_009865385.1 Streptomyces sp. SID486
AGTCGCCGGTGAGCGGGCCGCGCGCGGGCCACACGGAGAAGTCGGTGCGCGCCGAGGTCCGCCAGGCGGCGGGGGAGACCCGGCCGAGCCTGCCGGGATCGAGGGCGGCCTGAGCGGCCGGGTTCTCGGCGTAGACGGGCGCGGCGGCGCCGTCGGGGCCCCAGCCGCCGCCCGGCAGGGCGACCAGCGCGCCGCACACCGCGAGCGCCGCGGCGGCGGCGAGGGCCGCCTTGGTGTGCTGGCGGCGGCGCACCAGATCGGTCGGCCGGGCCTGCAGCGAGCACGGGTCGAACTCGGCCGAGGCGAGCAGTCCGGGCTGCGCGGGCACGCTGTTCGCCGAGGCCAGCGCACCACCGGCGTCGCTCACCCCGGCGTTCTCCAGGAGCCGGCGGACGCTGCCGTCGGGCAGCTTCTCCAGGTCGCGCAGGACATAGGCGGCGCGGGCCGGCCCGGACAGGGCGGACAGCCGCTGGTCCAGGGCGAGTTCGTCGGCCCCGCCCGAACGCGGGAACAGCCGCAGGCCCCACACCTGGGGGAGCAGCGGCGGCAGCTGGGCGAGCCGGGGCCCCTTGCGCGGGCGGGCCGTCTCCAGGGCCGTGCGCAGCACCCGCTCGCGCAGGTAGGCGTACCCGGGGTCGGCCTCCCGGCCGGTGGACTGGGCCGGGATCGCGGGCGCCTGCTTGCGGCCCCGGGGCAGCGCGCGCTGGACGAGGGCGTGTGCCGTCAGTACGCGGCGACTGCGGCCGAGGCCCGGCGGCAGCACCAGGTAGGCGAGCCGGACCAGCCGGGGATAGTGCTCGACGAGGGCGGCCTCGGCCTGCTCGACGTCGACCGGGCCGGAGTCGGGTGCGTGACGCTGGGCTACATCCTGTGACTGCACGTCCGGGAGAACGAGCCGGACGTGAGTTGGTCACCGCCGGGCGAGTGGTTCACGCCTCCGGTTCGACCAGGGCGCGCGCGTAGTTGGCCATCGACCGCTGGTAGCGCGGCAGATGAGGCGCCAGCGCGCCGAGCACGAGGGACAGGCCCTCGCGGTCGCGGCCGAGGCTGGACAGGCACAGCGCGAGGCACGCCCGCACCGCGTCGTCCAACTCGTCTGACGGAGCGACCAGTTCGGGCGTGAGGAGCCTGACGCCCTCCTCCGCCCGGCCGACGTTCCGCAGCGAACTCGACAGCTGGATCTTGGCCCGGCGCCCCTTGTACGGGCTGACCTCGCTCAGTCCCCGCTCCAGCGCCTCCTGGTACAGCGGCACCGCCTTGTCCGAGTGCCCGGTCGAGTCCCAGGCGCAGGCCCGCTCGAAGAGGCCCAGCGGACTGTCGTCCGCGAGCTCGGCGACGAGGGTGTCGATCAGTGCGCGGAACTCGTGCGCGCGCTCCTCCGGATAGTCGTCGAGCCTGGCCCAGGCTCCGGCCACGCGATCTTCCCAACTCGTGTTCACCGGCTCACCCTCGCACACCCGTGCGCGTCCGGACAGCGGTTTTGAGCGTCCCGGGCGCCGGAGCCGTATCCGAAGGCGCTGGGGCATGCTTGGCACACCAGGACCGGAGGAACAGATGAGACTGACAGGACTGCTGACCGGCGCCGCGGCCGTCGTGACGCTGGCGGGCTGCGGCGCGGGCGGGGACACCGACACCGTGCCGCCCACGGCCACCGGCAGCCTGGAGCGCCTGGCCGCCGAGGTGAAGTGCACGCCGGACATGCAGACCGACGCCGACGAGATCCGCCAGGCCATCTGCCGCAACGGCGAAGGGAAGTTCATCCTCGCCACCTTCGCCACCGACCGCGGCCAGCGCGAGTGGATCAACGACGCGAAGGACTACGGCGGCCACTACCTGGTCGGCCGCAAGTGGGTCGCCGTCGGCGAGGACGGGGTGGTCAAGGCGCTGCGCGGCACGCTCGGCGGCGATCTGGAGGTCGGCGCCGACCACCACGCGCACAGCGGGTGACGCGGCGCGGGTACGGCCCGCGGGCATGACGAAGGCCGGTGACGGGAGGGGGGTTCGTCACCGGCCTTCAGTCCTGCCCCCGTGGTGCGGGCAGGTGCTGCCCCGGGTCAGGCGCAGTTCTGACCGCGGTTGATGCACCGGGCGATCTGGTTGGCCAGACCGTTCTTCGTGACGCTGATGAAGTCGTCGTGGTCCGTGGCCGGCTTGTGCAGCTGTTCGGGGAAGCCGTCCACCGCGTAGGCGTTCTTCACCTGGCCGTTCTGCACGACCGGCGGGGCGATGTCGTAGACCAGCCGCATCGTCAGCTGCGGAATGGCCCGGAAGCCGTTCGGGCAGACACCGCTGGCCGGGTCGGCGAAGGCGACGTGCGTACGGTGGTTGGCGCTGTCGATGTTCTGCCCGTCCCAGCAGCTCTGGAAGGCGAACGAGCGCACCACCTTGCTGCCCTGCGGGCAGATCGGGTACTGCTCGGTCAGCTGGACCTTGTTCTCGAAGCCGGTGCAGCTCCAGTGCGCGTTGGCGTTGGCCAGACCGTTGGTGGTGGTCTTGGCGTCACCGGTGATGATGCGCAGGAACTGCGGCATCGCGGTGACCTTGCTCGCCGGGCTGCCGACGTAACTGATCTCGGCCTGGACCGGGTTGAGGATCTTGCCGACGTTGCCCTCCTTGCCACCGCCGTCGGCGTTCTGGTCGAAGTCCTGGGTGCCGTCCTGGACGCGCACGACCGGCCAGTAGTACGACGACAGGTCGCTGCGGTTCTGGCAGCTGGTGCCGCCCTGCAGGAACGTCTGGTTGCTGGAGAAGGCGTTGACCTTCTGGTTGCCGACGTAGTCGTGCAGGTGGTGCGCGCCGTTGGCGACGCCGGGTGCCACGATCACGTTGTCCGTGTTGTGGTTCTTGTTGGCGTTCACACCGCAGCGCGTGGTGAACGTACCCGTCGACGCCCCGCGGAGCCGGCGCGGCTTGCCCTGGACGTTCGGCGCGACCCTGGTGATGTCCACGAAGTCGGCCGCGGCCGGACCGTTGCCGGCCTGCCCGCCGCCGTTGCCCTGCTGGCCGCCCTGCTGCTGGCCGTTGTTGCCCTGCTGGCCGCCCTGCTGCTGGCCGCCGTTGTTCTGCTGCCCGCCGTCGCCCTGCTGCTGGCCGCCGTTCTGCTGGCCGCCCTGCTGCTGGCCGTTGCCGTTCTGGCCCCCGGCGGTGGTCCGGTCGGCGGCCTGCGTGGTGCAGGCGGCGAGCTGCCTCAGCGAGTCGTCGAAGGAGCCGCCGCGCTGCCGGATGTCGATCCGGATCCGGTCGATCGTCGCGGCCCGCTTGTCCTTGAGGGGGCCGACGATCGCGTTCTGCACGAAGCTCGGATCCTTGGCCTGCGCATCCCGGGTCGAGGCGAGCCGGGCGTAGGCCTCGGTGATCTGCTTGTCGAGGTTCGCCAGCTCCATCGCCACGCCCTGGCGGGCCCGGTAGGGCACGTTCGTCAGCTTCTGGCCGACGTCCGGGCAGGAGATGGTCGCGACCTGCGCCGTCGCGGCCTTCGTCTGGTTGCCTCCCCACGTCTGGTGGTCCGACTCGTGCGCCGAGGCGTAGAAGTTCGCCCAGATCAGCCCGCCCCCACCGAGCGCTAGGGCCGCCGATGCGGCAATGGCCTTGGTGGCCAGCGGCGTACGGCGTTTTCGTGTGTTGCGTCCCATGGAACTCCTCTGACTTCCTTGCGGGGCAGCATCGAGGCGCCCGACAGGAGTGAAGCGGCGCCCATTCATACGGACACCGCCCCGGAGATGTTCACCGGACCCACAAGTTCCCTGCCGACACACCGAGTCGGCCGGTCAGCGGTCACCGTCGAGGTAGGCGATGACCGCCAGCACACGGCGGTTGTCGTCGTCCGAGACCTCCAGGCCGAGCTTGGCGAAGATGTTGGAGGTGTGCTTGGCGATCGCCCGCTCCGTCACCACCAGCTGCGCCGCGATGCCCGCGTTGGACCTGCCCTGCGCCATCAGCTCCAGTACCTCGCGCTCACGCGGGGTGAGACGGCCCAGCGGCCGGTCGTCCGCCGACCGCCGGGACAGCAGCTGCTGGATCACCTGCGGATCCATCGCCGTACCGCCCGCCGCCACCCGTCGTACGGCGTCGATGAACTGCTCCGCGTCGAACACCCGGTCCTTCAGCAGATAGCCGATGCCGCCGTCGCCGTCGGCGAGCAGTTCGCGCGCGTACAGCTGCTCCACGTGCTGGGAGAGGACCAGCACCGGCAGCCCGGGCCGGGTCCGGCGGGCGGCGAGCGCGCACTGCAGGCCCTCGTCGGTGTGCGTGGGCGGCAGCCGCACGTCGACCACGGCCACGTCGGGCCGCAGCTCCGCGAGCGCCCGGGTGAGTTCGGGGCCGGACCCGACGGCGGCGGCGATCTCGAAGCCGAAGGCCTCCAGCATCCTCACCAGCCCGTCCCGCAGCAGGAAGAGGTCTTCGGCTAGGACAACGCGCACGGGATCTCCATGGTCACCATGGTGGGGCCGGCGGCGGGGCTGCTGACGGCCAGGACGCCGTCGAATGTACCGAGCCGGCGCTCGACGCCGGCGAGGCCCGATCCCGCGCCGATCACCGCACCGCCCCTGCCGTTGTCGGTGACGGTGACCCGCAGCCGGCCGTCGGCGTGGTGCACGTCGATCCAGATCCGGTCGGCGCCGGCGTGCTTGACGGCGTTGGTCAGCACCTCGCTGACCGCGAAGTAGGCGGCCGACTCCACGGGCGCGTCCGCGCGGCCGGGCAGTTCCACGGTCACCTCGGCGGGCAGCGGCAGCCGCAGCGCCAGCGCCCTCACCGCGTCGCCGAGGCCGCGCTCGGCGAGGACCGGCGGATGGATGCCGCGGACCAGGTCGCGCAGTTCCTCCAGGGCCTCGGCGGAGTTCCGGCGGGCCTGGGCGATCAGCTTCTTCGCCTGCGCCGGATCCCGTTCGACCAGCATCTCGACGGTGCCGAGGTCCATGCCCATGGCGACCAGCCGGGCCTGCGCGCCGTCGTGCAGGTCCCGCTCGATCCGGCGCAGTTCGGCGGCGGAGGTGTCCACGGCGTCCCGCCGGGTCTCGGTCAGCACCCGGACGCGCTCGGCGAGTTCCGCGTCGCCGCCGAGCACGGCCCGGGTCAGCCGGAAGTGCGCGGCCAGCAGGCGCGGTGTGCGGCGCCAGCCGACGGCGAGGATCGCGACGCCGAGCACGGCCGCGAGGAACGCGGTCCCCTGGCCGGAGACCGGCACGAAGAGGTACCAGGTGCTCTCGCCCGTGGCGGGCACGTACGCCCGCCACAGGCCCGCGGCCAGCATGATCCCCTGGAGCGGATAGAACACCACCAGCGCCGGGAGCAGCGCGGTGACGAAGCCGGCGGTCATGTCCACCGGCAGCCAGAGCAGGTCCCGCCGGACCTGCGGGTCCCGCAGCAGGACGAACGTGCGTGTCCACGGGCTCCCGCCCCGGGGCAGCGGCTGGTACACGGCCGGGACGTGTATGCCGCACCACTGCGCCGCGAGCTTCCTGCGGGTGTCCGCCAGGGCCCGTACGCCGGTCAGGACCGCCGGAGTCGTGAGGAGCCCGATGCCGAGCGGGACGAAGGCGAGGGAGACGAGGGTCAGTACGACGAACGCCAGGCCGCAGGGCAGTACCACGATGGCCAGCACCAGGCCCTGCACGGCGGCCAGCAGGGCCTCCCTGGCCACCGTGCGGAAGTCGTTCCTCGTCATGTCGGTGTTCATGCGGCAAGTCTTGCCGACGCCCGGGCGCGAGTCAGTCGTCCGAGGCCCCCTCTGCGGGGGTGGTGCCGGCTACACCCCCGCCCCCGGCCAGCACCCGCGCCTCCACCCCGGGATCCAGCCCCGCGCCGGTCCGGTCCGGTCGCCGGGGAGCCACGCCGCCGATCCCCGTCAGCCACCGCCAGGTGTCCGCGACGGTCTCGTCCACCGGCCGGCACACCAGTCCCGTCGCCAGCGCCCGCGACACGTCCGCCCGGTGCATGGCGTCGTACGCCTCGCCGCCCGGCGGCACCCACACGGGCAGCTCCGTCCACGGCGCGATCCCGGCGTCCAGGATCACCTCCGGCTCGTACCAGCGCAGTCCGGCGTCCGCGCCGGTGACCCGTACGCAGGCTTCGAGCAGTTCGCCCATGGTGGTGTGGCCGGGCGGCCCGACCAGGTCGAAGGGCCCGCCCAACTCCCGCTCCACCGCGGTGAGGAGCCACGCCGCGAGATCGCGCACGTCGATGAGCTGCACGGCCAGCTCGCGCGGCCCGGGTGCCAGGACCGGGCCGCCCCGGGCGATCCGGGTCAGCCACCAGGGCAGCCGGCCGACGTTCTCGTACGGTCCGAGGATCAGCCCGGCCCGCACCAGCAGCGAGCCCCCGGTGCCGAAGGCCGCCACGGCGGCCAGCTCCCCGCCCCGCTTGTCCCGGGCGTAGTCGCTCGCGGCGGCGTCGGCGGCTGCGCCCTCGACCAGCGGGGCGTCCTCGCCGGCTCCCGCGGGCACCGGCCAGGCGTACACCGACCGGCTGGAGACGTACACGTACCGTCCGGCCCGGCCGCTGAGCAGCCGGGCCGCCTCGTGCACGGCACGCGGGGCCGCCGACCAGGTGTCCACCACGGCGTCCCAGGCACCGCCGTCCGCCGCGAGCGCGGCGAGACCGCCGGGCGCCGTGCGGTCGCCGTGCAGCGACCGCACACCGGGCGGGGGCCGGTGCCGTCCCCGGTGGAAGACGGTCACCTCCCAGCCGCGTCCCAGCGCGGCCTCCACGACGGCGCGGCCCACGAACTCGGTTCCACCCAGCACCAGAAGTCTCATGCGGGTGATGCTGCCCGCCGGGGGCGCCCACGGGTACGGGACTCGGCTGAGGGCAGAGCGGGGGTTCAGCGGCCGGTCGGCGGGGTGTACTTGTAGCCGACCCGGCGCACCGTCTGGATCGACTGGCGGTGCTGGGCACCCAGCTTGCGGCGCAGCCGCGCGATGTGGACGTCGACGGTGCGGCCGTCGCCGACGTGGCCGTAGCCCCACACCGTGGTGACCAGCTGGTCGCGGGTGTGCACCCGGTGCGGATGGGCCACCAGGTGGGCCAGCAGCTCGAACTCCAGGTAGGTGAGGTCGAGTTCCTCGCCGTCGACGCTGGCGGCGCGCCGCACGGAGTCGATCCGCACCAGCGGGTCGGAGCCGGTGCCGGTCCCGCTCTCCGGCCGGTCCGGGACCGCCACCGGCAGGAACGGGGGCCGCTGGTCGGCCGGGACCAGCACCAGGTAGCCGACCATCGGCGGCTGGCCCGGCAGGGTGGGCAGGGTGTGCTGCGGTGCGGGCAGCCAGGTGGCCCCGGGCGGGAGGAGATCGGTGACGTCCGCCACCTCGTCCCGGTCGACGGCGCGCAACCGGTGCCGCGCGGCCGGGGCGGGGGTGGGCAGGGTGGCGGTGGAGAGGGTACGAGTGGTCGCCATGTGAGGTCAGCTCTTTCGCGCGAGGAGTTCGTCGGGCAGGGCGACGGCCGCGATTCGTGGTCGGGCGCGCCGGAGGACGTACGTCGTTTCGCGCTGGCCGAAGGCCGGGGTGTACGGCTTTAGAGGGCCCGCGCGTTCATCGCGCGGCAACACACACGGTCGAAGTCGTGGTGCTGACGGGAAGGCCAGAACGGCTCGAGGTCGTCGCGACCCGTCGCGGTGATCTGCTGGAAGCCGGCCATGGGCATATTGAAGCAGAGGCGCGCGGCGGGCAGGAGTCTCCTCTCACTGCTTGGACGCTTCCCTGACGTGAAATCGATGTTGCCCCCACCCGGCATCCTGGCTTTCGGGCCTGGTCAGGGGTGTGTGAAGGCGTGGCCGTGGCCGAAAGTCCGTCTCACCATACGGACACCGGCCGCTTCCCGGGCATGCCTGAGGGGCGCCCGCCGTGCCGGCGGACGCCCCTCGGTGGCGCTGGGCGGGTCAGACCTGGCCGGCCTTCTCCAGGGCGGCGCAGCAGGTGTCCACCAGCAGGCGGGTCACCACGTACGGGTCGACGTTGGCGTTCGGCCGGCGGTCCTCGATGTAGCCCTTGCCGTCCTTCTCGACCTGCCACGGGATGCGCACCGAGGCGCCGCGGTCGGACACGCCGTAGGAGTACTTGTCCCACGGGGCGGTCTCGTGCAGGCCCGTCAGGCGCTCGTCGATGCCGGCGCCGTAGTTCTTGACGTGGTCCAGCGGCTTGGAGCCCTCGCCGAGCGACTCGCACGCGGTGATGATCGCGTCGTAGCCCTCGCGCATGGCCCGGGTGGAGAAGTTGGTGTGCGCGCCGGCGCCGTTCCAGTCGCCCTTGACCGGCTTGGGGTCCAGGGTCGCGGAGACGCCGAAGTCCTCGGCGGTGCGGTAGAGCAGCCAGCGGGCCACCCACATCTGGTCGGAGACCTCCAGCGGGGCGAGCGGGCCGACCTGGAACTCCCACTGGCCGGGCATGACCTCGGCGTTGATGCCGGAGAGGCCGAGACCGGCCTTCAGGCAGTTGTCCAGGTGGGCCTCGACGACGTCACGGCCGAAGATCTCGTCGGCGCCGACGCCGCAGTAGTAGCCGCCCTGCGGGGCGGGGAAGCCGTTCTCGGGGAAGCCCAGCGGGCGGGAGCCGTCGAAGAACGTGTACTCCTGCTCGATGCCGAAGATCGGCTCCTGCGCGGCGAACCGCTCGGCGACCTCGGCCAGCGCGGCCCGCGTGTTGGACGGGTGCGGGGTCAGGTCGGTGTCCAGGACCTCGCACAGGACCAGGATGTCGTCACCGCCGCGGATCGGGTCCGGGCAGGTGAAGACGGGCCTGAGCACGCAGTCCGAGGAGTGCCCCTCGGCCTGGTTGGTGGAGGAGCCGTCGAAGCCCCACAGGGGCAGCGAGCCGAGACCGGTGAAGGCGTCCGTGATGATCTTCGTCTTGGAGCGGAGCTTGGCCGTCGGCGCGGTGCCGTCGATCCAGATGTACTCAGCCTTGAAGGTCACGGGGGCCACATCCTTCGGGGTGGGTCGGCGTACCCGGCTTCGCGGGTGCCGCGGCGCTGCGGCACCGGTGCGCCGCTCGAACTGCCGGGCAGCCTGTCAACAGGCCGTTTCCCGGCCGTTGCCCGTATGTGAACCCCGTGTTACCTGGGCGTTCTGTGCCGCGGGTCACATGGCCGGGCGCCGCCGGGCGCGGTATGGGCGCCCGGCGGCGCGGCCGGTGCGGCCGCCCGTGGCCGCGGGTCGGCGGCACCTTCCCTCCCGTGAGGCGGCGGCCCGCCGCCTCACGGGTCTCCTGCCGAACCGCCCGGTCTCACCCCACCTTCTCGATCACCGCGCGCCGGATGAGGAACTTGCCCGGCTCCCGCACCTGTTCGAAGGCGGCGTTGTTGAGCAGCACGCAGCTGCCGGAGACGGACGTCACCTTCACCGTGGTGGCCTTGCCGTTGTCCAGGTTGGTGACCTTCAGGGTCGTCCCCGCCGGGAACTGGCCACTGGACGCGGCCGGGGCGCCGCCCTCGCCGGAGAGCGTGACGGTCGAGCCCTTGCAGACCTGCCGGCCGGCCGCCGCCGCACCGCCGTCACCGGCTCCGGCGGCGCCGGACTGCGGCGGCTGCGCGCTCTGCTGGGCCCCGCCCGTCTGCTGTCCGGCACCCTGCTGTCCGGCGCCCTGCTGTCCCGAGCCCTGCTGTCCGGCGCCCTGCTGTCCCGAGCCCTGCTGTCCGGCGCCCTGCTGTCCGGCGCCGCCCTGCCCCGACTGGGAGTCCTGAGCCGACTCCCCGACGGTGCAGCCGGCCGCCTTCTGCTGGACCTCGATCTGGCGGATGACCGCCTCGCGGTTGGCGATACGGGCCGCCGACTGCGCGTCCGGGTTCGCCTTCTGGCCCTCGATGAACTTCTGGTTGTTGCCGAGGGCGGTGGCCAGCCCCTGGCAGGCGGTCGAGTCCGCGGACAGCGTCCGGGCGTTCTGCGGGCTCTGCGCGGCGTTCGAGGTGGCCGCGAGGGCGAAGGCCCCGCCGCCCGCCACCGCCGCGGCGCTGACGAGCAGCGCGATCTTCTTCTTCGTGCCGAGAGTTCTCCTGCGCGACATGCGCGCCTCCTGCAGAGGTAGGGGAGCGTACGTCGCTATGTACGGGATGCCGTCCGGGATTACTCAGCGGTCACGCGGCGCACCGAAGTAACCTGCGCCACAACCGATCTGACGCTCGGTCAGTCCGTGCGCCGGGAGATGGCCTCGTGCACGGCGTCCTCGCTGCGGGCCACCAGCGCCGTGCCGTCGTCGGCGGTGATGATCGGCCGCTGGATCAGCGTGGGGTGCCCGGCGAGCGCGGCGATCCACCGGTCCCGGGCGCTCTCGTCCCGGGGCCACTCCTTCAGCCCCAGTTCCCCGGCGACCGCCTCCCCGGTGCGGGTGATGTCCCACGGTTCCAGGCCCAGCCGGTCGAGTACGGCCCTGATCTCGTCCGTGTCCGGCACGTCCTCCAGGTACCGACGGACGGTGTACTCGGCCCCCTCGGCGTCCAGCAGGCTGATCGCGCTGCGGCACTTGGAACAGGCGGGATTGATCCAGATCTCCATGCGGACACGGTACGCGGTACTCCCGTTGTTCGAATTCAGGGCGCCTCGGCAGCCTCATCCTTCCCCGCTGTGACGGAGCGCCAATTCCGCATCTCACCAGTGCATTTACCCGCACTGGAGGCCCCCCGACTGTCAGTGCCCCCCGGTAGACTGGAAGCAGTGTTCGAGGGTGGGAGCCGGGCCTTCCGGTGTCCGCCCCGACCGCGACAGGAGGATGCCCGTGCCCGCTGCCGCTCTGCAGCCGAAGCCGTTGCCCACCCAGTCCACCGCCCGGCGACCCGTGCTGTTCGACTCGCCCTACGAGCCCGTGGCGAAGCTCCCGCTGCCGGCCGGACGGCCGCGCGAGTGGTACGTCTCGCACAACCGGCGTCTGAAGGCCATGCGCCTGGCGATAGCCCTGCTCGACTCCGGGATCTACCTGCCGAACCAGGCCCGGAACGAGACGATCCGCGGCACCGCCGAGCGGATCGGGATGCGGCCGCCGTCCGACACGACCTGCCACATGGTGCGGGCGCTGATGCGCTACGCGCGCTGAGGGAGCCGGGGTGCCGGGTGCCCGCCGTCCGGCGCGGGGCACCCGGCACCGTCACGCCGTCAGCTCCCGCTCCAGCGGTGTCCGGAAGCGCGGGGTGATCCGGGTCGCCCCGAGCAGGCCGCCAAGCCGCCCGGCCTCCGCCGCGACGCCCGCCTCGACCTCGGCCGCGGCCTCCCGGCGGACGCTCTCCGGCAAGATCCGCCAGACGATCTCGCCGTCCGCCCGCTGGGCCCAGCCGCCCACCACCCGGCCGTTCCACCACACCGTCGGACCCACGTTGCCGCTGCGGTCGAAGAGCAGCGGACGCAGCGCCGGGTCCAGGTACCAGTCGCGCCCCTGCCAGGCCATGGCCGTCGGATCAAGGGCGGGCAGCAGCGCCGCCCAGGGTTCACCGGGAGCCGCCACCGGCGCCGCGTCCCCCTCGGCGACGTACCCCGTGCCCTCGTCCAGCGCGACCTCCTCGGCGCCGGACGCGGACAGCGCCCGGCGCACCTCCGTCACCCGCCAGCCGGTCCACCACTTCAGGTCCGCCTCGGTCGCCGGGCCGCACGCCCGCAGCCAGCGGCCGAGCAGCGCGGCCTGGGCGCCGGCCACGTCCAGTTCGGGATGGGGCGGCGCCGGTGCCCAGCGGAACTGGCTGGACGTCCAGGAGCCGAGCGGCCGGCCCCGGACCACCTTGCCCTCCACACCGAGCACCCGCAGCAGACGCGTCGAGACCGTGTGGACGCCCTCGTAACTCCTGCCGGCCGCGTATACGAACTGCTCGCGCAGCCGCGGCTCGTCCGCCGCCAGCTCCGCGGCCGTCGCCTGGCCGCGCCGGGCCAGCGCGGCGAGCGTCGCCGCCTCCACCTCGGCCAGCCAGGCGGCGTCCGGTGCTCCCGCGCTCGCCATGTCCTTGACCAGGCTCGCCCGCTCACGGGCGGCCACCGCCAGGCCCGTGGAGGCGTGGACGACGGCCGTCAGCTCCGTGGGGAACACGAACACCGTGTGCCGCATGCCGTGCATCCGCACCAGCGTGCCGTCCTCGTACAGCGCGCGCTCCGTCTCCGTCACCGCCTTCGCGGGGTCCGCCAGCCGGGCGGCCACCGCCAGGTGCACCGTCGCCGGGTCGGTGCCGTGCAGGGCCACCAGGGAGGCCGCGACCTCCTCGGGCGTAGCCGCCCGCGCCGTACCCGCGAGGCGGTGCCGCAGGCCCAGCCGGGCCCGCCGCTCCGCCACGCCGATGTGCCGCCGTCCGTCCGTCATCCCGGCCTCCCCACGCTTCACGATGCCCTGCCGCCATGGTCGCCCATGCCGCTGACAGCCGGTGCCTGCGCCGTGAGCGGCCCGTCCAGCAGCGCCGTCACGAACGCCCGCCGGTCCTCGGCGTGGTCGCGGAACCACAGGCCCAGGAAGTGGTCCGCGTCCGGGAGTTCGAGGCGGGTCAGCCGGCCGTCGGCCGACAGCGCCTCCTGCACGGCCCGCGTCACCTCCGGCGGGATGATCGTGTCGCGGCCGGGGACCGCCAGCACCGACCGGCCCCGGTAGGACCGGAGCGCCTCCAGGGCGGGGGAGCGCCGCCAGCTGTCCGGGGTGCGGATCAGCTCGGAGAAGCGGCCGTCGCCGGTGCCGAACGGCACCTCCCACGCCTCGGGCGCGTAGACGGCGGGCGCGCACAGGCCCACCGCCGCCACCCGCGGGCCGTAGTGCCCTGCCAGGTCCGCGACCGTCTGGCCGCTCATGCTGAAGCCCACCAGCACCAGCGGGTCGTCCGCCGGGGCGAGTGTGTCGAGCACCGCCACCGCCTGCTCGAAGCGGCGGCGCAGGCTCAGCTCGGCGAGCGCGCCGCTGCTCTCGCCGTGTCCGGAGAAGTCGAACGCCAGGGCCCGGCAGCCCTGGGCGGCGAAGTCGGCGAGGAACGGAAGGAGGCGTTCCTTGCTGCCGTTGCCCGCGCCGTGCAACAGCACTGCCGTGGCCCGTCCGGCGGGTCCGGCGATCGCCCCGCTGAGCCGTTCGCCGTCGTACGGGTGCGCGAATACGGTGAGTTCGTCCATGCGGGCCATTCACTCACGGCCGCCCCGCGAGCCGGAAAACGGGATGCACGGGCGGTCACAGCCTTCCTACGCTGAGCGAACGCGTCGGCACGGACACGGCCTCGCGCCCCTCACCCCACGTCACCCATGGAGGTCCGTCATGCGTGGCATTCTCGCGACCGGGACCCTCGTCCTGGTGATCCTCGGCATCGGCGACCATCTCTGGTGGCTCGCGGCCGTCGCGCTGCTGTACCTGTACGCGGCGCTGGGGCGTGGCTCACCCGGTACGGCCCCGCCCGCCGCCCCCGGCACCCCGCCCGAAAGCTACCGGGCCTACCGGGAACGCCGGGACCGACAGGCCAGGTGGGAGCGCCGCTACCGCCGTGAGCGGCCCTTCGAGACCCGCCGGCAGAACCAGGGCAAGACCCGCTGACCGGCACGCCCCCGGGCCGTCACAGCCCGGGGGCACCCCACACCGGGAACCAGCGGCCCAGATCCTGCTCGACCGGCAGGTCGGCACCGAGCACCGCCTTCAGCTGCAGTTCCAGCGCGGTGTCCCGTCGCTCGGCGGCCCCGGGCAGCGGGGCGAACGGATAGAACGTGCCGCGCTTGTAGAGGTAGACCAGCGCCAGACCGCGGCCGGCGGCGTCGGTGAAGGAGGTCAGGGAGCACAGCAGTTGTGGTCCGAACCCGGCCGACTCCAGGGAGCTGTTCACCGCGTGCAGGTCGTTGACCAGCTGGGGCAGCTGGTCGGGGGAGCGCCGGGAGACCAGCCAGGAGTAGCCGTACCCGTCCCGGCTGAGTTCCACCGGCGGGCCCGTGCGGTCGCTGTCCGCGTCCAGCAGCGCCTGCACCTCACGGTGGAGCTGCTCGAAGGCCGCGCCCTCCACCGTGGCGAAGCACACCGCGCCGGTGCCGGCCGGGGTGAAGCCGGCCGCCGCCTCCAGCGTCACCGCCGCCGACGGCAGCGCGAACAGCCGGTCCAGATCGGGTGCGACCGGCTTGGTACGGCCCAGCAGGATGTCCAGCAGCCCCACCGGTCACCCGGCCTTCCCGGGGGCGGCGGCCTCGCCCAGCTCGGCCGAGATCCGGCCCAGCTGCTCCAGCCGCTGCTCCAGGCTCGGGTGCGTGGAGAAGAACCGCTCGATCCCGGGCTCCTTGCCGGTGGCCGGGGTGAAGTAGAACGCGTTGAACGCCTGCGCCGTACGCAGGTCCTTGGTGGGGATCCGGGCGATCTCCCCGGAGACCTTGGTGAGCGCCGCCGCCAGCGCCGAGGGCCGGCCGGTCAGGAGCGCCGCCGCCCGGTCCGCCGCCAGCTCCCGGTACCGGGACAGCGCCCGGATCAGCAGGAAGCTGATCGTGTACACGGCCGCCGAGACACCCAGCACGACGGCGAAGACGGCGGCGGTGTTCTGGTCCCTGCGGCCCCCGCCGAGGATCTGCGAGTAGAGGGCGAACCGCACGATCAGGCCGGCGATCACCCCGAGGAAGGACGCGATCGTGATCACGGCGACGTCCTTGTGCGCCACGTGCGACAGCTCGTGCGCGAGCACGCCCTCCAGCTCGGCCGGCTCCAGCCGGCGCAGCAGCCCGGTGGTCACGCAGACCACGGCGTGGTCGGGGCTGCGGCCGGTCGCGAACGCGTTCGGCATGTCCATCCGGGACACGGCGACCACCGGTTTGGGCATGTCGGCGATCGCGCACAGCCGGTCGACGACCGCGTGCAGCTCGGGATACTCCTCCCGCTCCACCACCCGGCCGTGCATGGCGAACATGGCGATCCTGTCGGAGAACCAGAACTGCGCCACGAACAGCGCGCCGATCAGGACGACCACCAGCAACCAGGACTTCAGCAGCACGATCAGGGCGGCGACGAAGCCCACGTACAGCAGCCCGAGCAGGAACAGCGTCAGACCCATGCGCACGGTCAGCCGCCGATCGCTCCGGAACCGGCTCTGCATCTTGCATCACCCCGCAGTCAGGCACTCGTCCCGCTGTCCAGTGTGCACCTGCCGATCGCCATGAAGCGGTCCCGAACGCCCCCAGGAGCGGCAAAAGAGCCCGGATCACTCCAGCAGGGCGCGGCCCCGCGCGAGCAGCTCGGCGAACGCCGGCTCCGACCGGCCCCGCACCGCACCCCACCGCAGCGCGCCCCGCACCACCGGCAGCGCCCGCGCACGCAGCGGCTCACCGGGATCACCGAGGAGGGCCACGGCCGCCCGCAGCCGTACGTCCTCCCCGTGCGCACCGAGCAGCCGCCATGCCGACAGCCGCTCCCACGGGGGCCGGGCCGGGTCCAGTCGCCGCAGCAGCCACCGCACCGGCAGCGCGTCGGCCGACGGCAGCAGGGCGAGCGTGGCCTCACGGACGACGCCGGGCGCCGGATCGTCCAGCAGCCGCCGCATCCGCTGCACGTCCGTCACGTCCAGGGCCCGCAGCCCCGCCGCCGCACGCGCCCGCACGCCGGGTGCCGGGTGGTCCAGCAGCGGCCACAGCAGGGCGGCGTCCGCCCGCCGACCGCACTCCGCGAGCCCGATCGCCGCACCGGGGGGCAGCGCCGGGTCGGCCGGGTCGGCGCAGCGTGTCCGGTACCAGGGCAGCGGATCGGTGCCGTGCTGCCGCAGGACGTACCGGGCGCAGGCCCGCACCAGTGCCGCGCGGTCGGTGAGGAAGTCCACGGCCCTGTCCGCCTGGTCCAGCCGCCGCAGCGCGGTCACGCCCGCCGACCTGGCTAGCGGGTTGCGGGCGCCGAGCAGGGCGTCCAGCACCTGCGGTGCGTCGTCCCGGGTCACCGCGGCGAGCGCGGCGTCCGCGCAGCGTGCCCGTACGACGGTGTCGTCGTCCCGGGCGGCGGCGCGGGCCAGTTCCACGGCGGAGAGCAGGCCCCGCTCGAGGGCCAGGCCGTACCCGAGCCGGCGTACCGCACGGTCCCCGGAGGCGAGCAGCGGGCTCATCCGCTCCCGGGGCGCCCGGCGCAGTACGTCACGGAGCAGGCCGAGGGCGAAGCCGCCGCGCCGCCGGCCGCCGAGGCGCAGGATCAGCGGGGCGAGCCGTACGGCCGCCGCCGCGTCCAGCTCCGCGCTGAGCTGCTCGCGGGCCCGCGCCCGCACCGGCTCCGCCCAGTCGGCGCACCGCACGGCCACCAGGGCGAGCAGCTCCGGCCG
>NZ_WWJT01000480.1 GCF_009865385.1 Streptomyces sp. SID486
GGCAGTGGGGGGTGGGGGGCGGTGGGGTTCCGGCCAGGAGCCCGGGGTCGACCGGTCGCCGTGCCGTGCCGTCGGATCCGGTCCGCGGCACCGGTGCTCACGCGTGCTGTCCGCCGGCCGCGGTCTGCGTGCCCGGCTCCCGGTTGCGGACCGCCGCGGCGGGGGGACGTTCCCGGCGGGCGCCGTACGCGACGAAGTAGGCGGGCAGGCGGCGCAGCCATGGCGAGCCGCCGACCAGGCGGGCGACGCGCCGGGCCCGCTCAGCACTGCCCAGGGGTGGCCGGCCGCGCAGGACCGGGGCGATGAAGCGGGCGTGGGCCGTCCGCTGCAGCGCCTGGGTGACGACCGTGGTGGGACGGCGGCGGCGCTGCACACCGCGTACGTCGCGCAGCCGCACCGTGCCCCGGCGCAGTGGCCCGGCCAGCAGGCGGGCGGTGGCCACGGCGTCCTGCACGGCCAGGTTGATGCCGATGCCGAAGACCGGGGACATGGCGTGCGCGGCGTCGCCGATGCACAGCAGGCCGGGGCGGTGCCAGCGGCGCAGACGGTCGAGATGGACGTCGAGGAGCTTGACGTCGTCCCAGGACCGCAGGACGTGCGTGCGGTCGGCGATCCACGGGACGCCGGCGGCGTAGGCGGCCCGGAAGCGGTCCAGGCCCCCGGCGCGGAGTTCGGCGTCGGCGCCTTTGGGGATCAGCGCGGCGCACTGCCAGTAGTCACCGCGGTCGATCATCGCCGTCAGGAATCCCTCCCCGGCACCGCCGACGAGTCCGGACGGATCGCCGTCCCTGCGCGGCAGGCGGAACCACCAGGCGTCCATCGGGCAGGTGAACCGGCGCAGTCCCAGTTCCGGGCGGGAGCGGGCCAGTGAGCCACGGCCGTCGCAGGCGACGGTGAGGAGGGCGCGCAACTCGCCGGTACGGCCGTCGGAGGTGCGGTAGCGCACCCCGGTCACGCGGCCGGACTCGACCAGGAACGAGGTCGCCTCCGTGTTCATCCGCAGCTCGAAGGTCGGTTCACGCCGCGCGTGCTCGGCGAGGAGGTCCAGCAGGTCCCACTGGGGCACCATCGCCACGTAGTTGTAGGGCCCGGGCAGGACCGAGAGGTCCGCGACCGTGACGGCCGGACGCCCGGCGCCGACCGGCAGCTGGACGGTGCGGACGCGGCGCTGCGGCAGCCGGGCGAAGGGTTCGGCCAGCCCCAGTTCGTCCAGCAGGGCCAGGGTCGACGGGTGGACGGTGTCACCGCGGAAGTCGCGCAGGAAGTCGGCGTGCTTCTCCAGTACGGTCACCGCGATCCCGGCCCGCGCCAGCAGCAGGGCGAGCACCATGCCGGCGGGACCGCCCCCCACGACACAGCAAGTGGTCTTCTCCATGGCCGTCCCGCCTTTCGGGAGAGCGTTGATTCATCGCTCCACTAATTCATCGCATGATGAATATTAGCGTCCGCCCGGCCGCCGCACAAGGTCCCGGGTCAGCCCCAGGAGAGATCGCTCCGTCCCCCGCGAAAGGTCGCTCCGTCACTCCCGCAGCTCACGTGCCGTCCCCGGAGGTCACGTGCCAGCCCCGCAGGTCACGTGCCATCCCCGAAGGTCACGCCATCCCCGAACGTCACGTGCCATCCCCGGCGGTCACGCACCCCCCCCAAGGTCACGTGTCACCCCGCACACGGGGGGAACTCGTCGCGCGCCCGAGCAGGGCCCGAGCAGGCCGGAGACACGGGAGGTCTCATGACGACGGACGCCGCAGGTTACGACGACCGGGGCGACGTCCCGCTGGGAGGCTATGCCGCCCTCGCGTCGGTGTTCGCGGGGAGCGCGGGCGCCTTCGCGCTGCTCGCCCGGCGCCGGGGTGTGCGACTGCCGGAGGGGGTCCCGCCGTGGGACGTCGCGCTGATCGGCGCGGCGACGTACAAGACGTCCCGGCTGCTGACCAGGGACAAGATCACCAGCTTCGTCCGGGCGCCGTTCACCCGCCGCACGGAGCAGGGCGAGGGCGCCGAGGTCATCGACGAACCCCGGGGCAGCGGGCTCCGGCGCGCCGTGGGCGACCTGGTCTCCTGCCCGTTCTGCACCGCGGCCTGGGCCGCCGGCGCGCTGGTCTGCTCCTACACGGCGGCGCCCCGGCTCACCCGGCTGGTCTGCGGCGGCCTGGGCGCACTGACCGTGTCGGACTGGCTCCAGTACGCCTGGACGGCGACCCAGGAGACGGCGAAGGACTGAGCGGCTCGGCGTTCCGGTCCGACCATCCAGCTGTTTTCGTACTGTCTCGGGCCTTTTCCGGCTGGTCGTCGGGCCGGTCGTCGAGTACGGCCGTTCGGCGGCTGTTCAGGACGGCCGTTCGGTGGCTGTTCAGGACGGCCGTTCGGCGGCTGTTCAACGCGGCCACTCGGCGGCTGTTCAAGGCGGCCACTCGGTGGCTGTTCGTCGCCCGAGGTGGGCTCCGTGGCCGGGCCGCTCGGGCTGGCTATTCCTCGTCCGTGGCGGCGATCAGTTCGATGTCCAGGACGCCGTCGTCCAGGAACAGCTCCGACGCCAGCCGGGAGGGGTCATCGGTGCCCTCCAGCTGCAACAGCACCCGTGCCGCGTCGTCGGTGCGACCGGGCAGCCTCTCGACCTTCACCTGCAGGATGCGGAAGCCGCGCCGGGTGCAGGTCTGCATCAGACGCGGCAGCAGCGCGGAACCGGTCCGGTAGGTGAGGCGGGCCTCGAAGGTGGCGGCGGTGGTGCCGGGTACCACCCGGGCGGAGAGCAGCGGATAGCCCCGGACCACGAGGAAGTGCAGCGCCGTCACCACCAGTGCGAGGACCGGCAGCCCGCCCCCGCAGGCCATGCCGACCGCACAGGTCAGCCATATCGTGGCGGCGGTGGTCAGGCCCCGTACGGCATCCCGCCGTACGAAGATGAGCCCGCCGCCGATGAAGCCGATGCCGGAGACGATCTGCGCGGCGACCCGGGAGGGGTCGAAGGAGACGTTCTCCAGGCCGAGCACCGCGGTGAAGCCGTGCTGGGAGACCTCCATCATCAGGGCGCTCGCGATACCGACCAGCGTGTGGGTGCGCATCCCGGCGCTCTTCTGCTGGGCCGCGCGTTCCCAGCCGATCAGGCTCGACAGCAGCAGCGCCAGCCCCAGTTCGGCCAGCTGCCGCGGTCCCTGCCCGTTGTGGATGTCCCACAACGGTGCCGCCAGCTCCGCGCCTGCCATGCACACCTCGCACGTCACTCCGCCGATGTCCCGCTGCCGACGCGTACCCACGCGCCGGGTGGTCGACGCCCACCTGACCGGAGGACGGCCGCCGTGACCAGGGGCGGGCGTGGGGTACTCGACCGGTGTCGCGACGCCCGCGGGACGGGCGTGCCGTCGGCATTTCGTCCGGAAGGGACCGGTCCCATGCGGCACGACGAGATGATCGGAAAAGTGCAGGCGCTGGCCCAGCTGCCCGACCGGGGGGCGGCCGAGCGGGCCGCGCACGCGGTCGTCAGCACGCTGTCGGAGCGGCTGCCGGCCGGGCTGGCGCGGCACGTGGCCGCCCAGCTGCCGCCGGACATGGCGGCGGCCATGCGGGAGGC
>NZ_WWJT01000481.1 GCF_009865385.1 Streptomyces sp. SID486
CCTGCTACCGCTCACGCGACTGGCGCGATGCCCTGGCGAAGGCCGGGATCGTCCACAAGCGAACACGGCCCTACCGGCCGCAGACGAACGGCAAGGTCGAACGCTTCAACCGCACCCTGCTGGACGAGTGGGCCTACGCCCGCCCCTACCGCTCCGAGGCCGAACGACGCGCCGCCTTCAGCGAGTGGCTGCACACCTACAATCACCACCGCGGACACACCGCGCTCAAGGGCCAACCACCCGCCAGCCGCGTCCCCAACCTCACAGGGCAGTACAACTAGGGCTTCGGTACCGCGTCTCCCGCCGCAGCGTCTCCGCGGCCGTAGTGGTGCGTGGTGAACATGTACAGCAGGCCGGCGGCCGCCACCACCCCGCCGCACAGCAGGACGATCCAGTTGTCGTACCAGGGCTCCTGCGGCTTGCGGGCCCAGGAGATGTTGATGATGGCGAAGACGCCGTAGGCCAGCGCCGCGGCGTTCACCGCCAGGCCCCAGCGGCCCAGGGTGAACTCCCCCTGCGGGCGCCAGCCCTTCAGCCGGGCGCGCAGCGCGGCCAGGACGACCATCTGGAAGGAGGCGTAGATGCCGAGGATGGCGAAGGACACGATCTTGGTGAGGGCGTCCGCGGACACCAGTGAGCCGAAGGCGATGAGCATCGGCACCACGGCCGCCACGAGCAGTGCGTAACCCGGTACGGCACGGGCGTGGGAGAAGCGTCGCAGCAGCCGGTGGCCGACGATCATCTCGTCGCGTGCGTAGGAGTAGATGAGCCGGCCCGCGGCGGCCTGCAGGCTGATGGTGCAGGAGAGGAACGAGATCAGCACCACGGCCATGACCAGACGTGCCCCGGTCTCTCCCATGGCGTCGTACAGCAGATGGACCACCGGATCGCTGTCCTTGCCCGAGATGACCGCGCGGTAGTCGGTGACGGACAGCAGCAGCGACAGGCAGGTGAAGGTGGCGGCGGCACCGCCGATGTAGATGGTGCGGCGCATGGCGCGGGGGATGACGCGGCCGGGGTGGGGGACCTCCTCGGCGGTGTCGCCGCATGCCTCGAAGCCGTAGTACTGGTAGAAGCCGATGATGGCGGCGGCGAGGAACACCGGCAGGTAGGAACCGTCTCCCTGGGTGCCGTAGGTGTCGAGGACGACGCCGATGCCGTGGGCGCGGTGCGTGACCAGGAGGTAGATGCCGACGACGAGGGCGCCGACGAGTTCACCGACGAACCCGATCATGGCCGCCGCCGACAGCGCCTTGGTGCCCGCGTAGTTGATGAGGACGGCGATGAGGATGAGCACCACCGTGCACAGCACGGTGGTGTGGACGGTGGGGCGGAACCCGAAGAGGATGGCGATGTAGGGTCCGGCGCCGTAGGCGACCGAGGTGATGGTGACCAGCAGCGCCCACATGTACACCCAGCCGGTCATCCACGCCCAGCGCTTGCCCCAGAGCCGCCGGGCCCAGGGGTAGACGCCGCCGGCGATGGGGTACTGGGCGACGATCTCGCCGAAGACCAGTGCGACGAGGAACTGGCCGCAGCCCGCGAGCAGGAAGGCCCACACCATCGGCGGGCCGCCGGTGGCGAGCGCGGTGCCGAAGAGGGTGTACGTGCTCACCACCGGGGAGAGGTAGGTGAAGCCGAGGGCGAAGTTGGCCCAGGGGCCCATGTCCTTGCGGAACTCCGAGCCTGGTTCTCCCCCGGGCGTGCCGGCCTCCGCCGCCGGCGGCTGCGTGCCCGTCACCGCCCGGGCTCCCGGTCTGCCGGGCCCGCGCGGCCGGTGATCAGGTCGGCGGCGCGTTCGGCGGCGAGCAGGACTGTGACCATCGGGTTGATGGTGGGCATCGTCGGGAACACCGACGCGTCCACGATCCGCACCCCCTCGAAACCGCGCAGCCTGAGCTGGGGGTCGCACACGGCCATGGCGTCGCCGGGCGCGCCCATGCGGCAGGTGCCCGCGGGGTGGTAGACGGTGTGCGCGGCGCGGCGGCCGTACTCCGACAGGTCGGCGTCGGAGGTGACGTCCGGGCCGGGCGCGACTTCGCGGACCAGCCAGCCGCGCAGCGGTTCGGTGGCGGCGACCTCGCGGGCGATCTTCAGTCCGTCCACGATGGTGCGCTCGTCGTACCCCTCCGGGTCGGTGAAGTAGCGGAAGTCCAGGGCGGGGTGTTCGGCGGGATTGGCGCTGCGCAGCCACATGCGGCCGGTGGAGCGGGCCCGCGGCACGTTCGGTGTCATGCACACCCCGTGCTCGGGCACGGGGTAGCCCAGCCGCTCGGTGTTGACGGTGAACGGCACCTGGTAGAAGTGGAACATCAGGTCCGGGCGGGGCTGCCCGGTGTCGCGGCGCAGGAACAGGCCGGCGTCGGAGTCCATCGCCGAGTTGGGCGGCAGCGGGCCTGCCGTCTCCCAGACCATCACGGACTCGGGGTGGTCCAGCAGGTTCTCCCCCACGCCGGGCAGGTCGGCCCGTACGGTGATGCCCAGGGCGCGCAGGTCGTCGGCCGGGCCGATGCCGGAGAGCAGCAGCAGGCGCGGCGTGTCGATCGCCCCGGCGCACAGCAGGAGTTCGCGTTCGGCCCGCACGGTGATGGGGTCTCCCGCCGCGTCCCGGGCGGCGACGCGGGTCAGACGTCCCGCCTCGTCGGTCAGCAGCCGGTGCGCCCAGGTCTCCAGGCGCAGGGTGAGGTTGGGCCGGTCCAGGACGGGATGGAGGTAGGCCACGGAGGCGGAGGAGCGAAGGTTGCCCTCCGGTTCGTAGGCGAGCGAGAAGAATCCGGTGCCGTCGGCGAAGGGTTCGGCGTTGAAGTCGTCGACGACCGGGACCCCGAGGGCGCGGTGGGCCGCGGTGACGAAGTCCTCGGCGATGGGATTGCGGTCGGCTTCGGCCACCGGGACGATCCGGGTGCGCAGCCGGTCGCGGTAGGGCAGGATCGTCGCCGGGTCCCAGCCGGTACAGCCCCGGTCCACCCACTGGTCGAGGTCCTGAGGCAGGGGCAGGAAGCTGATCAGAGTGTTGTGGGAGGAGCAGCCGCCGAGCACCCGGGCCCGCGAGTGCAGGATGTGGCTGTTGCCGCGTGGCTGCTCGACGGTGGTGTAGCCGTAGTCGAACTCCGAACCGAGCAGGTTGATCCAGTTGCGCAGGCGCAGGACGCGGTCGTCGCCGACGTCGCTGGGTCCGCCCTCGATGACGCAGACGCGGCAGTCGGGGTCCTCGCTGAGGCGGGCGGCGAGCACGCAGCCGGCGGTGCCGCCGCCGACGATGACGTAGTCGTAGGCGGACTCGGCGCCGTGCGGGGTGGAGGCCATGTGATGCCTTTCTCTGGTGCCCGTTCCGTCGCAGGTGTGCGGTGTGCCGCGTCCGGTCAGCCCTTGAACCAGCCCGAGGGGGCCGGTGCGAGGTTCTGGTAGATGTGCTTGGCCTCCTGGTACTCGCGCAGGCCCGTGGGGCCCAGTTCGCGCCCGATGCCGGAACGGCCGAAGCCGCCCCACTCGGCCTGCGGCAGGTAGGGGTGGAAGTCGTTGATCCACACGGTGCCGTGGCGCAGCCGCTGGGCGACGCGCTGAGCGCGGCTCGCGTCGGAGGTCCACACGCCGCCGGCCAGGCCGTAGCGGGTGTCGTTGGCCAGTTCCACCGCCTCGTCCTCGCTGTGGAAGCGCTCGACGGTGACGACCGGTCCGAAGACCTCCTCCTGCACGATGCGCATGGACCGGTCGCAGTCGGCGAAGACGGTCGGCAGCAGGAAGAAGCCACGGCTGAGCGCGGGATCGTCGGGGCGGGTGCCGCCGGTGACGAGCCGGGCGCCCTCCTCGCGGCCGATGGCGATGTACCGTTCGACCTTCTCCCGGTGCTCGGCGGAGCTGAGCGGTCCGCTCTCGGTGCCCTCCGCAAGTCCGTCACCGAGCCGGATCGCCCGCGCCCGTTCGGCGAGGGCGTCGACGAAGCGGTCGTGCAGGGGATCCTGGACCAGCAGCCGCGAGCCGGCGGAGCAGACCTGTCCGGAGTGCAGGAAGGCGGCGTCCAGGGCGTGGTCCACGGCGGCGGCGAAGTCGGCGTCCGCGAAGACGATGTTGGGGTTCTTGCCGCCCAGTTCCAGGGCGATGTTCGTCGGCCCTTCGGCAGCCGCCGCCATGATGGTCCGGCCGGTGGCCAGCCCGCCGGTGAAGGACACCAGGTCGACTTCCGGGTGGCTGGTCAGGGCCGCCCCGACGGTCGCTCCGGAGCCCAGTACGAGGTTGGCCACCCCGCGCGGTGCGCCGGCCTCCTCGATGAGCCGGACCACGGTGATCGTGGTGAGCGGTGTGATCTCGCTGGGTTTGAGGACGAAGGTGTTGCCGGCCGCGAGCGCCGGAGCCACCTTCCAGGACGCCTGCAGCAGTGGGTAGTTCCAGGGGGCGATGAGCGCGCACACGCCGATCGGCTGGTAGACCACGCGGCTGAGGACGCCGGGACCGGCGTCGACGACCCGGCCGGCGTCCTTGCCCGCCAGTTCGGCGAAGTACCGGAAGGCGTTCGCCACGTCCTCCACGTCGATGCGGGCCTCGGTCAGCGTCTTGCCCGTGTCGAGGGTCTCCGTGCGGGCGATCTCCTCCTTGTCCCGCAGGAGCAGGTCCCGTACCCGAAGCAGCACATCGGCCCGGTGGCGGCTGGGAGTGTTCGCCCAGTCCTCCTCCTCGAAGGCGCGCCGGGCGGCGCGCACCGCGCGGTCCACGTCGGTGGCGTCGGCCTCGTCGACGGACGTGACGACGGAGGCGTCGTAAGGGTTGATCACGTCCCGTCGCCCGCCGGCCGCCGCCCCTGTCCACTGGCCGTCGATGTACAGCTCGCCCACTGCGGGGCCTCCTTCGCGTCGGGCCGGTGCCTGTCGTCGGCGTCCAGCAAGACTGGCCTGCCCGGCGGACGACGACCACGAGGCGCACCGCCACGGATCCGGTCGGCGAACGGGGGTGACCCGAGTGGCGCACACGGCGTCCGGCACGCGGAAGCCCGGTGACGGGGAGGGCGCTGCCGCGGACGGGTGGCAGCACCGAGGGGCGGCGCAGCGACCGCGCGGTTACGCGGGCACCATCTCGGCGGCGGGGAGCGGGGTGCGCAGCATCGGATGCCCGCTCAGGACGCCCTCCATCGCGGCGAAGCCCTCGGTCAGCTCCAGGGCGTACGGTACGAGGGCCTCGATCAGGGCCTCCTCCGCGTCGGGCAGCGCCTGCACGTGGGCCGCGGTGATACGGCCGTCGGCCAGCAGGTCACCGCTGTGCGCTCGCACATGGCGCAGGGCGAACAGGCGGTGCAGGTGCCCGAGGACCGCCCGGGACCGGGCGTCGGACGCCGTTTCGACGGCGCCCAGCAGTGCCTTTGCCGCGAGGCGGTGCACGTGGGCTTCGACCAGTTGCAGGGCGGGCGTCACGGTTCCGTTCCACCGTGCGAGGGGGTCGCCGCGGCGTCCGTTTCGCAGACGGCTGCGGGCCCTGCCGTGCCAGATGCGTTCGATGTCGGCAAGCAGCTCCTGCAGGTGGTCCGGGTCGTCCAGGGAGCGCTCTGCCGCGGGTGCCCCGGAAGGCGCCGTCGGGGTGAACCCGCCCATGAGCATCTCGCCGGCCGCCTTGACCCAGATGACGCGGTTGTCGCCCTCGGCGGTGACGGTGCCCTCGTTGGCGGCGAGTTGGTAGGCGATGCCGTTCGACAGCAGCAGGCCCTGTGCTCCGCAGCGCTCACGGCATTCGGTCATGACCGTTCTGGCCTGCCAGGTGATCCATGCCTTGGCCACGGCCGCCAGTCGCTCGGTCTCCTCGTCCTGCGCCCGTCCGGCGCGCGCCCAGCGGCGCACCACCTCGCGGTGCAGCAGGGTCGCGGCGTAGGTGGTGGCGACCGCCGAGAGGAGGGAGGCGTGGTGGCTGCGGTGTTCGATGAGGGAGACCTTGCGGCCGGTCGTCATTCCCGAGGTGAGCCGCCGGTGGGAGTGCCGCATGGTGACGGCCAGGGCGTGCCGCGTCACACCGAGGCTGTAGGCGCTCATGCACAGTTTCCCGGCGTGCACGCGGGCGACGGACCTGAGGAATCGTTTGCGCGGACTGCCCAGCGCGCTGACGAAGCCGCCGTCGCGGGAGAGGCGTCCGTGTTCGCCCTGCAGCATGGCTTCGAAGGGGATCCGCACGTCGTGGAAGGACGTGGCGCAGTGGTCGACGGGCGCGCCGGCTGTCTGCGGGAGAGGCCGCACCTCCACACCCGGGTAGTGCCGGCCCTCGCCGTCGGTGAGCGGGGTGAGGAAGAGGAAGACGCCGTGGTCGGTTCCCTCCACCACGAGGCGCGCCGCCACCACCGCGTTCTTGGCGCCACCGGTGCCGGAGGTGTTCGGCATCCACTTGCAGGCGCCGGGAGTCGGGGTGTCGAGGACGAAGCCGCTCGTCACGGGGTCGAACGTGGCGGTGGTCTCCAGTGCGGCGGCGTCGTTCCCGTGGTCCAGCTCAGTGCACAGGAAGGTGCCGACGGTGTCCATCCGGGCGTACCGGTACAGGTCGTGTCCGCCGGGGTCGTGGTCCAGCAGGCTGCCGATGTGCAGGTTCCAGTGGATGCTGGCTATCGTCGCCATGCCGGGGTCCACCACTCCGGCCCATTCGTGCATCGCGGTGAGCGACTCGATGTCCGAGGCGAGAGCGACCGGGTCCGCTGCCGCTTCGTTGACGAAGTGCAGTCGAGCGTACGACAGAGCCGTACGCTCCTGCGGGCTCAGGCCCTCCTGGAACGCGAACCGAGGTCCGTCGAACAAGCGCCTCCAGGGCTCGTGGATCCGCTCCGCGCGAGGCCCGAAAAGGATCCGGGCGAGTTCCGCGGATATCCCTTGTCCATCCGGAAGTTGAGATTCGGTCACGGTCCGAAAGATAGTGTAGCCGATCACTTACACACAGTGTGATCATCAACACGATTCCCCGCGGCCCAGGGGGGAATCGATTCCGAAATGCGCTGCGCACGTCAGACACGTCATGCACGTCAGACACGTCATGCACGTCAGATCGGGGAGCGGCTGCGCGGCACCCGCGCCAACGGGCTCACCAGTCCGTAGAGTTGGCGGAAGGCGTCGCGCAACACCGGCCGGTCCTCCGGCACCGCCGTCACCAGCACCTGCTCCAGGAGCTGTCGGCGACGCTGCCGGGTGGCTTCGAGTACGCACTTCCCCGCGCCGGTGAGGCAGAACTCCCCCGACGCGACCCGGCGCACCAGCGTGCGCTGCTCCAGCCCGTCGAACAACCGCCTCATCGACGAGGGGCTGACGCCGATGTCCCTGGCGACGCGGTCCGGATCGGCCTGCTCCCTCTCCAGGGCCAGCAGGCCGCGCATCTGCTCTTCGGAGATCGTCGGTGCCACGTCCTCATGAGCCCGCTGCCACAACTCGATCATCGATCGGGCGACATGCTCCGCCGCCACCCTGGCTTCGGCAGGTTCGGGATCCACTGACATGGTCTTCCCCTTCCTTGAGGCCGTCGAGAACTGGCGCATACCCGGCTGACGGCACATCAGCCCCGCTTGTGCGTTCGAAAGCGCCCTGAGCTGGGACTTCAGGCCGGAGCGGCGTATGTCAGGGCGGGCATTCGGGTGACGGAGCCCGGAGATCGTCCCGCGGAACAGGCCGTCCGGGGGGGCGTCCCGGTGCTCCGGGTGACGATCGGCCGCGGAGGGCTGGACCCGGCGGGCCGTCCGGGCCGATCGTGGCGGCATGAACGATCACCACATGGTTGTGGGCGGGGAGGCCGGTGAGGTCCGCCGCTTCTGGCGCCGACTGGGCCTTCCCGGGCTGGTCGACGTCCACACGCACTTCATGCCCGAGCGAGTCCTGCACAAGGTGTGGGACTACTTCGACGCGCAGGGGACGCTGACCGGGGGGTTGGAGTGGCCGATCACCTACCGGAAGGAGGAGGCGGAACGGACGGCTCTCCTGCGCGAGTTCGGCGTCCAGGCATTCACCGCGATGCTCTACCCGCACAAACCCGGCATGGCCCGGTGGCTGAACGGATGGGCGGCCGACTTCGCCGGTCGCACCCCCAGTTGCCTGCACACCGCCACCCTCTACCCCGAGCCGGGTGTGGGCTCCTACGTCCGCGAGGCCGTGGAAGCCGGCGCGCGCGTGTTCAAGGCGCACGTCCAGGTGGGG
The DNA here is from genome assembly GCF_009865385.1 of Streptomyces sp. SID486. Classification (GTDB taxonomy): domain Bacteria; phylum Actinomycetota; class Actinomycetes; order Streptomycetales; family Streptomycetaceae; genus Streptomyces. The sequence continues at coordinate 8,142 of NZ_WWJT01000481.1, forward strand.
GCGTACGACCCGGCCGACGAACTCCTCCGGCCGGCGTGGGGTCTGCTGGCCGAGGCGGGGATCCCCGTGGTGATCCACTGCGGCTCCGGGCCGGCGCCCGGCGCGCACACCGGCCCCGGCCCGGTCGCGCGGGTGATGGCACGGCACCCGGGACTCCGGCTGATCGTCGCGCACCTGGGGATGCCCGAATACGAGGACTTCCTCCGTCTCGCCGAGAGGTACGGGGAGGTGCGGCTGGACACGACGATGGCGTTCACCGACTTCACCGAGGGGTTCATGCCGTTTCCCCGCCGGTTGCTGCCCCTGCTGGCCGCGCTCGGCGACCGCGTCCTGCTCGGCTCCGACTTCCCCAACATCCCTTATCCCTACGTGCATCAGCTCCACGCCCTGGAGCGGCTGGGCCTCGGTGACGACTGGCTGCGGGCCGTGTGCCGCGACAACGCGGCACGGCTGTTCGGACTGGACTGACACGGCACGGGACGTCCTCTCCGGGGCGGTCACCCCTCCGCTGGGCACGCGGCGCGGCCGGAGGCGGCCACGCGCGGCCCTGGTCCAGGGAAATCCCTTTGTCCCCGCCCTGCGCCGCCTGCTACCGTCACACGGCGCAGGAAGCGTGTGAACACTCCGATCGGAAAGGGAGGTTGATGAATATGGCTGCCGACGGCCGGCTTCAGCATGCCCTTTTCCGGTCCGCGTGCGAACAGCGCGGACCGGGTCGATCAACGACCAGGAGTCACACGTGCATTCCTCCACTTCCTCCGTCCCGGCCGCTCACGGCGAGCTGACCACCGACCGCCTCGTCCTGCGGGCCTGGACCACGGCCGAGGCGGCCGCCGTCCTGGACGACCGCAGGCCGGCCGGCTGGGCCGGCGACTTTCCCGCCGAGGGCGACCGTGTCATCGCGGGACTCCTCACCGAGAACCCCGCCTGGCTCGGCGAGTACGGCCACCGGCTGATCGTCGAACGGGACACCGGTCTCGTCGTGGGCTCGATCGGGCTGTTCTGGCCGCCCTCCGAGGGAGTCGTCGAGATCGGCTACGGTGTCGTCGCCTCCCGCCGCGGCCGGGGCTACGCCTCCGAGGCCACCCGGGCGCTCGCCGCGCACGCCCTCGCCGGACCCGGCGTCCACACCGTGACCGCCACCGCGGAGCTGTCCAACCCGGCCTCCGTGCGGGTCCTGGAGAAGGCGGGCTTCCGGCACTGGTCCACCGAGGAGTCGACGACCCGCTTCCGGATCACGGAGGCGGACCTCACCCGGCGCTGACCCGGGCAGGCCGGTCCGCCGGGGGCGGACCGGCCGTCCCGAGGGCGGCGAAGCACCGGCGGCCGCTCGTCCACTGCTCGATGACGCCGAGGGCCAGGTCCTCGGCGACCCGGAGGAGCGCTCGCCGGCCGAGCCGGGCCCACGGGAACGGCGGGCCGCTGTTGCCGTGGGTGTCCTCGATCCGGGCGGTGCACAGCTCTTCCACATCCTCGTGGTCGACCTCCACCACGAGCCGCCCCGTCGGACTGACGAGCCCGGCACAGCGGTGCAGCAGGCCGCGAGGGTCGCCCCCGATGCCGATGTTCCCGTCGATGAGCAGAACCGTCTGCCACACCGACTCGGCGGGGAGACGGTCGAAGACCGACCGGCAGAGCGCGAGCCCTCCCAGGGCGGTGGTCAGGGCGACCGCGCGGGGGGCGATGTCGACCCCCAGGGCGAAGACCCCCCGGCTCAGCAGTTCCCTGCACAGCCGGCCCGGCCCGCAGCCGACGTCCAGGACGGGGCCGACGCACCATTCCAGCACCGTGCGGTCCGCCACCGTGGGCGGCGCGAACCAGCGGTGCACCGGCATCCGGATCCGCCGCCCGTCCGCCAGCCGCAGGTACACCGGTTCGCGTCCGGGCCGCAGGGCCAGCGCGTAGGGGTCCTCCTCCCCCGGGCCGTACGCCGTGTCCTCGCCGGCCGTCACGGGGTGGCGCCCGGCTCGGGAGCGGGCGGAGTCCTACGGGTCCGGGCCGCCCGGCGGACGCGCCGCAGCCGGAGCGCGAAGAGGACTGCGGAGCCGGCGAAGAGCACGCCGGTGATCGCCAGCCAGCGGCCGAGGTAGACGTCGTCGGACAGTCCGGTGTCCCGGGTGTAGGGCGACGCCAGGCGCAGGACGAGAGGGAACCAGACCAGCAGGAGGAGCCCGGAGAGGAAGGCGGGGACGCGCAGGTGGTTGATCCACGGCACCGCCGGTCCGCCGGTGGCGCGGTGGCGCAGTACGGAGCGGGCCGGCAGGTCGGCCAGCGAGTACAGGGGGAGCAGGACCAGGTCGTGGAGGACGGCGGCACCGACGAACCAGACCGCCACCCGCAGCGGCTGGGTGTCGAACAGGCGCACCACGGCGTACCCGGTGAGGGCGAACGAGGCGAGCAGGGCCAGCAGGTGCAGGGGGCCCGAGCCGTACCAGCGGACGAATCGTGTCATGGTCACGTCCTGAACGTGAGCCGGTGGACCCACTTGGTGTTGTTCACGCCCGGGTTGGCCGGGACGATGACGCGGGCCGGGTATCCGTGGTCGAGCGAGAGGGGGGCGCCGTTGACGTGGAGGGCGAGCAGGGATCGGGGATCGCGGATCTGGTTGCCCCGCAGCACGACCCGGGTGAACGGCCCGGGGGGCTGGACGGATTCGACCAGCACGCTCCCGGCGCCGGGCAGGCCGGCCAGGGCCGCGAGGTCGGCCAGCCGCAGGCCGCTCCAGTGCTGGTCGTCGGTGGACCATCCCTCCACGCAGGCGATCGGCAGGGCCGCCGTGTGCTGGGGCATGGACAGCAACTGCTCACGGGTGAGGACCAGCGGGTCCCCGCTTCCGCGCACCTGCAGTCGCCACGCGGGACCGACGAGCGCGGGCGTGACACCGACGGCCGCCGCGGTCTTGTTGATCTGGAACCCGTTCGGGCCGCCGGCCGGGTCGCGGTCGTGCGGCGCGAGGAGCGCGGTGCCGCGCAGCCGGCCTCCGATGCTCTGTCCCGCGGTCACGACGAGGAGGAGCAGCGACCCCGCGCCCACCATGCCGACCGCGCCACGGCGGGACATCGTCGGCGGAGCGGGGGAGGCGGCCACCAGGCCGTCGGGGTCGGGTGGTTCGGGCACGGTCCCGGCGAGGCCGGTGCGCAGTTCGGCGCGCAGGCCGCGCGAGCGCAGGGCCCGTGTCATCCGGCCGAGCCTGAGGCCGACGTGGACGGCGAACGCGGCGATGAACACCCAGGCGCCGTAGAAGTGCAGGCGGTAGAACGAGCCAGGGAAGACGTAGTAGAGCTGGATGTTGAGGATGCCGGTGGCGAACTCGAAGATGACCCCGCCGACCAGCATCAGCAGGGACAGGCGCTCCAGGGCGTGGGCGGCGGAGCGCACCGGCGGCCACGCGAACAGCTGGGGGATGACCGACCACAGCTTGGCCAGCAGCACCGGCACCAGGACGACGCCGAGTGTCACGTGCAGGCCCTGGAGCAGCCGGTACAGCCAGTACGGACGCGTGGGCCAGCTGAAGAGGTAGAACCCCAGCACACCCTTGTCGGGTGTCTCGTCGTTCAGAGGGCCGAGGCCGGGGTTGTAGGAGGCGTAGGAGAGCAGTCCGGTGACGAACAGCAGGGGGATGCCGATCAGCAGCGCCAGGCCGAACACCGACGTCAGCCAGGGCCCGCGGATCGGGCTGCGCCAGAAACCCGGACGGAACGGGCCGGGCGGCGGGGGCATGCGGC
>NZ_WWJT01000482.1 GCF_009865385.1 Streptomyces sp. SID486
CGTCCACCCGGCCGTGGGCGGGGGGCGCCACGCGCGCGGTCGGCTCCCGTCGCGGGGGCCCGGCGGCGAAGGGGAGGCCGGGCAGGGGGACGCGGGCGAAGGGGAGGCTGGGCAGGGGGACGCGCCGCGCCCCCGCCGGGCGGTGGCCCGACCAGTCGATGTCGGCGCCGGACCGCCAGGCCGTCAGGGCGGCGTCCGTGACAGCGGGAGGCGCGCCGCCCTCGGCCAGGGCGTCCAGTGCGGACCGCAGTTCTTCCGTGGTCGACGCCTCCAGTACCGCCCGGCGCTCCAGGTGCGTGCGGCCGGACTGGAGGGTGAGGGCGACGTCGCCCAGTGCGGGGACGGGGCGCGTGCCGAGCCGCCGGCTGAGCAGGCCGGCCAGTTCGGCCAGCCGCTCGTCGGTCTGCGCGGTCAGCGGGAAGGCGTACCGGCCGCCCCGGTCGCCTCGCTCGGCACCGCCGTCGGCCCCGGTCGGTGGCCAGGCGCGCAGCACCGCATGGCCGTATGTGCCGGTGGCGCCCACGGCGTTCACCAGGGCGCGGCCGGGCCCGGAACCGGGCCAGAACACCAGGTGACCGGCCGGCCGCAGGCTCCGCGGCCACGCGACGTCCTGGTGTGCGGGGTCGGCGAGGAGGGTCGGCGCGATCCGGCCGTGCCGGAACTGCAGGAGCACCTTGACCAGTTGGGACAGGCCGGCGGCAGCCTCCAGGTGTCCGATGTTCGGCTTGACCGTCCCGACGAGGACCGTCCCCCCCTCGAACACGGTGCCGAGCGCTTCGAGTTCGGCGGCGTCGGCGAGCAGCGCGCCCGCCGCGGCGCACTCGACGTAGTCGACATCGCCCGGTGCCAGTCCGGCGGCGGCCAGCGTCCGGCCGATCGAGCCGGCCAGCCGGTCCGCCTGCGGGGTGCCGAAACGGCCGGCCGCGCCCGCGTGGCCGATGCCGGTGGCCTCGATGACCGCGAGCCCGGTGTCGCCGTCACGCAGGGCCCGGGACACCGGGCGCAGCAGGACACCGGCGACCCCCTCCCCCGGTGACCAGCCCGCGGTCCGGGCGTCGAAGGCGCCGTCGGGCACGCGCTCGGCGAGCAGTCCCAGATCGGCCAGCAACCGGGTGTGGTACGGGTGGGTCAGCAGGTTGGCCGCCACGACCAGGGCGGATTCGCACTCGCCGCGGCGCAGGCTCTCGACGGCCAGGTGCAACGCGCTCAGCGAGGACGAGCAGGAGGTGTCGACGGCCAGGCTGGGGCCGTCGAAGCCGAAGAAGTGCGAGATGCGGTTGGCGGCCTCGGAGGCGGTGGCCGAGATCGTGGCGTCATGGCCGTCCCGGGCCCGGTCGGCGCCCACGTGCTGGTGGTCCCACCACATCGCACCGCAGAACAGGCCGACCCGGCCGGCCGATTCGAGCGACCGCGGTGTGTGCCCGGCGTTGTCGAGGCAGTCCCAGACGGTGTGCAGCAGCAGTCTCAGCTGGGGGTCGAGTCCGGCGGCCTCGGCCGGGGCGATACGGAAGAGCAGGCTGTCGAAGGAGTCGACGTCGGACAGGTAGCCGCCGGCCGGGGCGCGCGCCGGGAAGTGTGCCCGGCGGTGCTCCGGCACGTCGGTCAGCGACCGGGTGCCCCGGCTGAGGTTGGTCCAGAACGCGTCCAGGTCGTCGGCTCCGGGGAAGCGGCACGCGGCTCCGACGATCGCGATCTCCGCGGTGCGTTCGGCGGCCGGACCGTCCGGCCCGGGCACGGCCGGTACCGCCTCGGCCGGCTGCGCGAACAGCGGTCGCTCGCCGCGTGCGCCGGTGGCGGCCGGTGCCTCGGCGAGCGTGCCGCCGAGGAACGCGTGCAGGTAGCGGTGTCCTTCCCCGAGGCCCAGCTGCGCGCGGACGCCGTCCAGCGCGAGGGTGCCGACGGGGCACAGGGCGACGCCCGTCGAGGGCTGGGCGAGCAGCATCAGCTGTCCGATGTAACCGGCCTCCAGCAGCTGGAAGGACCCGCTGTCCGCGCCGTAGAGCGGTTCGATCGCGGCGTCGGCGCCGAACAGGAACAGCTCGAAGGCGGCGCCGTCGAACACCGGGCGGTTGTAGGGGAAGTGCCGCGACCGGGCGAGGTCGGGGTGGGCGTCGATCAGGTGCAGAGCGTGCTCCACCGGGTGGTGGTAGTACAGGCCCTCGGGTACGCCTTCGACCCCACCGGGCCGCACGTGCAGGTAGACCTGGACGGAGTAGGTGTCCCCGGCGGAGGGGTAGAGGCGCCGGCCGCGCCCGTCGACCTCGGTCTCCCGCAGCAGGCCGAGCAGGTTCCCGAAGGCGGCGGCCGGGACGGGGCCGGCCCCGAACTCCCGGCGGGTGGCCCGCCAGCGGAAGTGCTCCTCGGCCACGTCCTGCTCGTCGAGCAGGACGACCGGGGCGCCGTCGGCAGGGCGGCGCAGGTCCAGCCGGGACTTCTTGAACTCCGCGCGCTCCTCGGCCGAGAAGAACTCCAGCGGTCGCGGCCCCGAATCCGCCCCCCGGCCCCCGGCGGGGTCGTCCCCGGCCGGGGCCACCGCACCGGTGGCGGCCGACGCGGGCGTGGGTGCGGATCCGGATACGGGGGCGGCCGGCGGCACGGGGGCGGATGGGGTGGCGGACTCGGGGGCAGCCAAAGGCACCGGGGCGGAAGCGGTGCTGGACGCGGGGGCAGCGGAAGGCACCGGGGCGGAAGCGGTGCTGGACGCGGGGGCAGCCGGAGGCACCGGGGCGGGTGAAGGCGCGGGGGCGAGTGCCGACGAGGGCGGCGAGGGGGGTGCGGGTGCGGGGACCTGCGGCCCGGTGGGCCTGGGCGCGGCGGCCCGGTCGGCTTCCGGCTCGGCCGCGTGCGGGTACGACGTGTCCGACGCCGCCACCGAACGGGCGATACCGGCGACGGTCGGATCGGTCAGCAGCGCGGAGACGGGCACCCGCCGGCCGTGGCGTTCCTGGAGGACGGCGGAGACCTGCACCATCGTGAAGGACGTGGTGCCCAGGTCCCAGACGTCCGCCGTGGGATCGACCGCGGGGACGCCGAGCAGTTCGGCGAAGATCTCCGCGATCTCCGCCGTGAGGCCCGCGACCCGGGAACCGGACGCCACGGCCGCCGCCGGGACCTGCGGCGTGGCTCCGCCCGGTGCATGCCGGCTTCCCGGCTCCACCGGCCAGGGCAGCGCCTCACGGTCCAGCTTGCCGTTGGCGGTGGCGGGGAAGGTGTCCAGGAACGCGACGACGTTGGGGACCATGTAGTCGGGCAGGTGGGCCGCGGCGTGCCGGCGTATGTCGGCCACCGGTGGCGGTTCGGTGCCGTCGGGCACCACGTAGGCGACCACCCTGCGGTCGCCGCCCGGGTCCGCCTGCGCCAGGACGACCACGTCCTTGACGCCCGGGACCCGGCGCACCTGGTGCTCGATCTCGGCGAGTTCGACCCGGAAGCCACGGATCTTCACCTGGCTGTCGGCCCGGCCGTGGAAGCAGATGACCCCGTCGGGGAAGAAGCTCGCCCGGTCACCGGTGCGGTACATCCTGGCGCCCGGACGGTCCGCGAAGGGGTCGCTCACGAAGCGTTCCGCCGTCAGCGCGGGCTGCCGGTGGTAGCCCTGGCTCAGACACTCCCCGCCGATGTAGAGGTCGCCCTCGACACCCGTCCCGCAGGGGCGCAGATCCTGGTCGAGGATGTAGTAGCGGGCGTTGTCGATGGGCCTGCCGTACGGGATGCTGCGCCAGGCCGGGTCGACGCGGCCGATCTCGAACCAGTTGGACCACACGGTGGCCTCGGTGGCCCCGCCCAGGCTCACCACGCGGGTCCCCGGGAACAGCCGCCGGATCTCGTCCGGCAGCGGCAGCGGGGTGAAGTCCCCGCTCAGGTACACCATGCGCAGGGTGTCGGTGCCGGCCTGCCCGAAGCGGCCCGGGAAGAGCGGGGCGAGTCGGGCCAGCGTGGTCGGCGCGGAGTTCCAGAACGTGATCGGCTCGTTCAGCAGCACGTCGAGCAGCAGCTGTGGATCGCGCTGCTCGGTCTCGTCGGCCACGTACAGCGACGCGCCGTGACCGAGGAGGCCGAGGATGTCGAACACCGACAGGTCGAACCCGAGGGAGGTCACGCACAGGCCGACGTCCCGGGGGCCGAACCCGTGGGTCCGCACGCACCAGTTCACCAGGTTCAGCAGGGGGCGGTGGGAGACGGCCACCCCCTTGGGCCGGCCGGTGCTGCCGGAGGTGAAGATGACGTAGGCGGTGTCGTCCACCGAGCCGAGCGGCTCCGGGGTGTGCTCGGGCCGCCCCTGGGCGTCGACGGGAACCACCGTCACCCCGGCCGGGACCGGCCTGCGGCCGTCCGCGGAGGAGTCCCCGGCCTCGCCGACGATCAGCGTGATCCCCGCGTCACCGATGATGGCCGCCGCGCGGGCCGCGGGCAGCGAGGGCTCCAGCGGCACATAGCAGCCGCCCGCCTTGAGCACGCCGTACACGGCGGCGACCATCGCCGGGCCACGGCGCACACTGATGCCGACCGGCGTACCCGGCGCCACACCGTGTTCGCGCAGGGCCCAGGCGATGCGGTTGGCCCACCGGTTCAGCCCGTCGAAGGACAGGGTGCCGCCGTGCGACCACCGTACGGCGACCGCGTCGGGGCGCAGCGCGGCCTGTTCCTCGAACAGCCGCTGCACCTGGCGGTCGGCGGGGAAGGGGGTCTCCGTGGCGTTCCACCGCTCCGGTCCCGCGGTCAGGGACTCCAGCAGCGTCCGGTACCGCGCGAACATCGTGTCGAGCCGGCCGGGCGGGAACCGTGCGGCCGTGGCGTCCCAGTAGAAGCGCAGCACGTCGCCCTCGTCCAGGGCGATGCAGTCGAGCGCGACGTCCGGTGTGCAGGTCAGCCAGGGCCCCAGGCGGACACCGGCGGGCAGCGGCTGGTCGGAGACGTCGAGCCGCCCGGTGTAGACGACGGGCAGGTCGAAGTCGTGGTCACGGCGTTCCCGCATCACCCTGCGGCGCAGTTCCGCGAGTCCGCTCGCCCCGTCCGCGGCCCGGTCCTCGTCCAGGACCTTGCGGAACGCGGCGGCCTGTTCCCACAGTCCGAGTCCGGCGTCCGTGCGGGTCACCCAGCTCAGTGCGGTGTACTCGCCGGGGCGGTAGGGGGCGGACTCCTCGGTCCAGCGCACCACGGGCAGGCTGAAGGGCACCGGGAAGTGCTCCGCCAGCGCCTGCGTGCAGGCCGCGGCGAGCAGGTCGTCGGGACTCAGACCCGCCTGCTGAGCCCGCTTCTTGACGGCGCGCCAGCCGGTGAGCTGTCCGGCGAACCGCTGCCGGGCCCGCTGGTCGCCGGCCGGGAGCACCGACGGCCCGGGGTACAGGTCCGCGACGCGCTGCCGCCAGTGCGCCGTGTGTCCGGCGTGCCCGGGAAGCCGCCGGCGCCGGTCCTGCTCGGCGAGGTGGGCGTCGGGGCCCGCGGAGGGCCGCACGGCGGCGCCGGGGTCGGCGTAGAGCCGGAACAGTTCGCGGACGAGGAAGTGGATGCTGCGCCCGTCGAGGGTCGTCAGATCGGTGGTGAGGTGCACGGTGGCGGGACCGTGGCCGACGGTGACGCACAGCTCGGAGTGCGGGGCGCGGCCCAGCGGGTGGGCACGGCCCGCCATCCGCGCGCTCAGGTCACGCAGGAAGGTGTCGGGTTCCGGGCAGGCCGCGAGGTCGACGACGGGGACGGCCCAGGCCGAGGGGACGTGCGCGGCGACGGCGAGGGCGCCGTCGTGGGTGACCACCGTGCGCAGCACGTCGTAGGCGTCCACCAGGCGCAGCCAGGCCCGGGTCAGGCGCGGCACGTCCAGGTCGTCGACCTCGAAGGAGTGGTGGACCTGGCAGCCGTCCCAGGGCCCGGGTCCGCCCGCCGCGCGCGGTACGAAGTATGCCTGCTGGAGGTCGTTGAGCGGGCGTCGTGCGACGGGCCCGTCACCGAGGGCGTGCAGGGAGTTGAGGAAGGCGGCGAAGAGGATGTCGGCCTCGCCGGGTGCGAAGCGTTCGGCGGCCAGGTCCCAGCGCAGGTGCAGAGCGCCGTCGCGTTCCCACATCTGGTGGTCGAGGGCGACGCCGGTGGTCTGGCTGACGGCGTACGTGACGGCCCCCGCGAAACCGTCGTCACCGGACCGGCCGCTGCCGAGCAGGCTCGTGAAGACCACCGGGAGTTCGACGTCCGCGGCCGTACGGTCCTTGGCGCGCAGGGCCCGCAGCGCCGCCACGCCGGAGACGGCGGAGTGGTCGAGGGCCTCCCACAGCCGCTGGTGCACCTCGCCGGCGGCGGCGCGCAGCGGGCGGTCGAGGGTGTTCGGCAGGGGCAGCACGAGGCTGGAGGTGAAGGGGCCGATCACGTCCTGGGCCTCGGCCGGGAGCCGGGAGCGGGAGCTGGTCGTGAGCACCAGGGACAGCGGCCGCGCGTCCCGCTGCCGGCCGAAGGTCTCGGCGAACAGGGTGAGCACCAGGGCGGTCGGTGACACCTCCCAGGAGGCGGCGAGCCGGTTGACGGTCTCCCACTGCCGTCGGTCGACGCGGCCGGTGAGCGCGACGCGCCGTGGGTCGTCGCCGGCGGGGCGGCTGGGCGCCGGGCCGGGCGCCAGACCCGTCAGGCGGTCGGCCCAGTGATCGAGCCGGGCCCGGTGGGCGGCGGTGCGCCCCTCGGCGTCGAGCTGTCGTACACACCCGCGCACGGTGACCGCGGGCCGGGCCGGCTCGTGTGCGGGGTCGTGGTAGCACCGCCACCAGTCCTGAAGGAGGACGCCGAGTCCGTGGCCGTCGATGATCAGTGCGTCGATGCTGAGGTGGACGACGGACGGCCGGTCCGGGGCGTGGGAGACCTCGACGGTGTGCAGCGGCCAGGCGCCGGGCTCGTAGCGGTGGTGCGAGAGCCGCTCCCGGACGGCACCGGCGGCGTCGCGGGGGCCGACGGCGATCGCCGGTGGTCCGGCGTCGGGCAGGATGCGCTGCCGGCCGTCCGCGGTGACGACGGCCCGCAGCATGTCGTGGTGGGCCACCACCTTGCGCCAGGCCCTCTCCAGTGCCTCGACGTCGAGGTCCTCGACCTCGAACTCGCGGTACACGTGGCAGCCGGCCGGGTCGTCGGGCCGGCCCTTGGCCACCAGGTACGCCTGCTGCATGTCGGTGAGCGGGAACGGCTCGTGGCGGTCCCGCGCGTCGTCCGGCTCCGGTGCGGCGGGGGTGTGCTCCGGAGCCTCGTCGTCGCCGCCGTGTTCCGCGATGCGGGCCAGCAGCGCCGCGGGCGTGGGACACCGGCGCAGCCAGGAGACGGGGATGTCGGCGCCGAACTCCTTGCGGATCTGGAACCAGACCCTGGTCAGGGCCAGTGACTCGAGCCCCTGTTCCCGCAGCGGGAAGCCGGGGGTGAGGTCCGCGTCGGGCAGCACGCCGGCGAGGATCCGCAGCAGCCGTTCGGTCCGTTCGTCTTCCCGCACGTCACTCTCCCGGGGTGGCAGGGGACCAGGCGCGCAGCGAACCGTCGAGGAGTGCGGCGGCCCCGGTCATCAGCAGCTCGGCGATGGTGTCCACGTGGCGCCGGCGCCAGGTCCGCAGCGGGGTGTCCGCCACCAGGCGGTTGAACGCCCCGAGCGCCGGTCCGCAGTGGATCTGGTAGTCGACCTGTTGGCCCGGGGCGCCGCGCAGGGCGATCCGGGTGGAGTGGACGAAGTACCAGCGGAAGACCTGGGACATCCGGGCCTTGGGGTTGCGCTCGGCCCGGGCCAGTTCGTCGGGCCGGTGTGTGCGCAGGTAGGCGCTGGTCTCGGCCCAGACCTCGTCCAGGGTCCGGCGGAAGTACCGCTCCTCGATGGTGCGGCGCGTCGCGTCGTCGAGGGCGTCGAGTCCGTCGTACTGCCGGTAGATCTGGTGGAGTCTATTGGCGCGGGCGGGGAACAGGGTTCCCTTGCGCACCACCTGGACGCGTGCGCCCAGTTCGAACATGTCGCCGGCGGGCGCGTAGGCGGTGTCCTGGACGTCGAGGGTCTCCAGCAGGTCCTTGACGGCGTCGGAGGTGCCGGCCTCCACGGAGCACTGGTTCACCGAGCCCGTGAGGACGAAGTCGGCGCCGAGGACGAACGCGGCGGCGACGGCCTCGGGAGCGCCGAGTCCGCCGGCCGCGCCGACCCTGACGGTCCGCGGGTAGCCGTGCCGGGCCGTCAGGGTGTCGCGCAGGCGCAGCATGGCGGGCATGAGTGCGTAGGGGTTGCCCGCGTCGGTGTGTCCGCCGGAGTCGGCCTCCACGCACACGTCACCGGCCACCGGCAGCAGGGCGGCGGCGTCCGCCTCCTGCGGGGTGAGGGCGCCCTCGGCCACCAGGCGCGCCAGCAGCGGCTCCGGCGGCGGGCTCATGAAGGCGGTGGCCACCTCGGGCCGTGACACCTTGGCCAGGACGTGGCGTACTGCGGTGGGTGTGCCGTCGGCGGTGCGGTGCGCTCCGGCGAAGCGGAACCGGACCACCGCCGGGGTGACCGCGGTGAACGCCGCCGCCTCGGCGTGGCGCACACCGTGCCGCAGCAGCAGCTCGGCCAGCTCGCGCTCAGCCGCCGGATCGGCCGGCTGGGCCAGCAGGTTGACCCCGAAGGCGGCACCGGCGGGCAGCCGGTCCCGGATGTCCCGCAGCGCTGCGTCGATCTCGTCGGGGCGCAGGCCGCCGGTGCCGAAGAAGCCCATCAGCCCGGCACGTCCCATGCGGACGACCAGGTCCGCGGAGGCGATGCCCTGGTACATGGAGCCGGCCAGGTAGGCGTAGCGCACCCCGTAGTCCGCCCGGAACGCCGCGGACCCCAGGTGCTCGGGCCGGATCCGCGCGCCTGCCGGGGACGCGGCG
>NZ_WWJT01000483.1 GCF_009865385.1 Streptomyces sp. SID486
CCCGCTGCGGCACCGGCCCGCCCGGCACGCCGCGCCGCTGCCGCTGTTCACCGCCGACCTGTGCGCCGCGCTGGTGGGCGCGGCCGCGCTGGGCGAGGCCGCCCGCCGGCCGCTGCCGGTCGCCGCGCTGGTCGCCGGATCCCTGCTGCTGCGCCCGCGCTCCGGCCGACCGGTGACCGGTGTGCTCGACGAACTGCCCGCGGTGTGCGCGCGGATCGCGGTGACCTGGCTGGGCCTGGCCGCGCTGCTCGCCGCGTACGACCCCGGACGCGCCCTCACCGCCCGCACCCTGCTGCTGGGCTGCGCGCTGCACACGGCCGCCGCCGGGGCGGCCCGGGGCGCGGTGCACTGGCGGCGCCGGATCGCCCTGCTGCGCCACCCGCGGACCGCCCTGGTGATCGGGCCCGCCGCGACCGGGCAGCGGGTCGCCGCCGCGCTGCTGCGGCAGCCACGCTGCGGGGTGCGGCCGGTGGGCGTGGTCGCCGAACACCCGGACGGTGCCGCCGGGCTGCCGGTGCTCACCACCGGCGAGGAGGTGGAGCGGGCGCTCATCCAGAACGGGGTGCGGGTCGTCCTCACCGTCGACCCGGCCGTACGCACCGAGCGGGAACCGCTGCTGCGGGCGCTCGCCGAGTCGGGCTGCGCGCTGTGGGAGGTGGACGCGGCCTCCCCGGCGTACGAGACGCGCGACCAGCTCGCCGGGTTCGCCGTGCGCCGTCTGGAGCCGGGCCCGCGGCGGCACGGCGGTGCCGGCAAGCGACTGCTGGACATGACGGTGTCCGGACTGCTGCTCGTGCTGGCCAGTCCGGTGCTGCTGCTGTGTGCGACGGTGCTGCGGCTCACCGAGGGCCCCGGGGTGGTGTTCCGGCAGGAGCGCGTCGGCAAGGACGGCCGCCCCTTCACCCTGCTGAAGTTCCGTACCCACCGGCCGGTCGACGAGCACGAGGCGGCCACCCGGTGGAGCGTGGCCGGCGAGCGGCGGATGAGCCCCTTCTGCCGGTTCCTGCGGCAGACCTCGCTGGACGAGCTGCTCCAGTTGTGGAACGTCTTCCGGGGTGACATGAGCCTGGTCGGCCCCCGGCCCGAACGTCCCTACTTCGTCGCCCAGTTCAGCGGCATCCACCCGGGCTACGCGGCCCGCCACCGCATGCCGACCGGCATCACCGGGCTCGCCCAGATCAACGGGCTGCGCGGTGACACCTCCATCGAGGACCGGGCCCGCTTCGACAACGCCTACATCGACAACTGGTCGCTGTGGCAGGACGTCTGCATCCTGCTGCGCACCGCCGCCGCGCTCGTGCGGTCCACGGGGAGCTGACCGATGGCCCTGACCCTGCCGCTCCACCGCCCTCTGCGGCTGTCCCCGGTGCTGCCGGTGGTGGCCGTGGTCGCGCTGCTCGCGCTGCCGGCCACCCCCGGCGACGGCGGTGACGGCGGCGCGGGTCCCGCCGACGCGCTGTCCGCGCTGGTCGTCCTCTTCTGCGCGGTACGGCTGCTGCGCGCGCGCCGCCGCCCGCTCACCCCGGCCGCCGCGATGATCCTCGGTCTGCCGGTGGCCGGCCTCGCGCTGGCCGCGGTGCACGCGCTCACCCCGGGCGCCGGGATCACCGGTCTGGGCCGGTATCTCCAGGTCTTCGTCCTCGTCCCGGCCGCCGTCGTCCTCCTCGTCCGCGACCGGGCCGACTTCCGGCTGCTGGCCTGGGCGTTCGTGGCCCTCGCGGGCTGGCAGGGGACGCTCGGCGTGCACCAGTACGTCACCCGTACCGGGGCCTCCTACGAGGGCGAGGACATCCGGGCGGTCGGCACCTTCGGGGCGGCGGACGTGATGGGCATGGCGACGGTGGTGTCGTTCGGGCTGGTGTGCGCGGTGGGTCTGGCGCTGGGCCGGCCCGCCGTGCGGGAGCGGATGATCGCCGCGTGCTGCGCGCTCGCCCTGTCGGTGCCGCTCGCCCTGTCCTTCAGCCGGGGCGCCTGGATCGCCACCGCGGTCACCCTCACCGTCCAGCTGGTGCTGGCCGGCCTGCGCCGGGCGCTGCGGATCGGGGCGGTCGTGGTGGCCGCGGGCGTGGTGCTGGTGGGCGGGCTGGGTGTGGGTACGGCGATGCTCCAGGAGCGGATCGACAGCATCGGCCAGGTCACCGCCGCGCCCGACCAGTCGGTCACCGACCGGTACACGATGTGGGCCGCCGCCACCGACATGTGGCGGGACCGGCCGCTGACGGGCGTGGGCCTGAAGGCGTTTCCCGAGTACCGCGACGGGCACGCCTCGCTCGCGCTGTCCTCGGGCAGCGACACCGGGGGCGCGGGCGCGGCCTTCCGCCGGCAGCCGCTGCTCTCCCCGCACAACATGTACCTGCTCGTCCTCGGCGAACAGGGCCTGATCGGGCTGCTGTGCCTCGCGGGCAGCTGGCTCGCGCTGCTGGTGTGCGCGCTGCGCGGACTGCGGCGGACCCGCGCGGCCGGGGGCGCCGGCCTGGACTGCGCGCTGGCCGCCTGCGGACTGCTGGTCTGGCAGCTCGTGGACTTCGTGTACGCCGACATCGGCGGCCCGTCGACCGTGCTGACGGCCGTGTGCTTCGGGCTGATCGCCTGGTGGGCGCTGGTGGGCGGCGACCTGAGCGCCACCGGGGGGCACACCGCCGTACCGGCCCGGCGGCGGGCGGCGGCCGAGGCGGCCCCGCGATGACGACGACAGCGCCCCGTCCGTCCCGCTTCCGGTCGCGGTGGCACAGCCGGGGGCGGAGGCGGGCGGGATGACAAGCCGTACGACCGGCGAACCACCGGTCCCGGAGACCACCACGGCACGACGACCGACGACCGACACCACACCGGGACCGACGACCACCACGCCACCACGACCGACGACGGACGCGACATCGGGACAGGCGGCCGACGCGCCACCACGACCGACGACCGACACCACACCGGGACCGACAACCGCCACGGCACGACGACCGACGACGGACACCACGCCGGGACCGACGACCGACACCGCGCCGGAAGCGACGGCCGACGCGACACCGCATCAGACGACGGACACCACACCAGGACCGACAACCGCCACGGCACGACGACCGACGACGGACACCACGCCGGGACCGACGACCGACACCGCGCCGGAAGCGACGGCCGACGCGACACCGCATCAGACGACGGACACCGCACCAGAAGCGACAGCCCACGCGACACCGCATCAGACGACGGACACCGCACCAGGAGCGACAGCCGACGCGACACCGCATCAGGCGAGGGACGCGACATCCGGACAGGCGGTGACCGCTCGGCCACGGCGGCCGGCCGGTGCGGGCGCCGCCGCCCTGCCCGCGGCGCGTTCCGTCGTACCCACCACGCCCGGTGCCGCCCTAGCCCGCACCGGGCGCGCCGCCCTCCACCCGCCCACGACGCCCGGTGAC
>NZ_WWJT01000484.1 GCF_009865385.1 Streptomyces sp. SID486
GCGGTGGCCGGGTCGGCTTCGACTGCCGAGGGTGCCGAGGACCGAAGGCCGGCGGTGGCCGGGTCGGCTTCGGCTGCCGGTCAGGCCCGCGCCGCTTCTGCCGCGATGTCGGTGCGGTGCTGGGAGCCGTCCAGGCCGATCCGCCCCACCGCCCGGTACGCCCGCTCGCGGGCCTCGGCCAGGTCCTCGCCGGTGGCCGTGACGGACAGCACGCGTCCGCCCGCGCTGACCACCGCGTCGCCGTCCCGCCTGGTGCCGGCGTGCAGCACGTACGCGTGCGGGGCGTCCTCGGCGGCCACCGCGTCCAGCCCGGTGATCGGGTCGCCGGTACGCGGGGTGTCCGGGTAGTTGTGCGAGGCGACGACGACCGTGACGGCCGCGTCCGCGCTCCAGCGCAGCGGTGCCAGGTCGGCGAGGTTGCCGGTGGCCGCGGCCATGAGGACACCGGCCAGCGGCGTTTCCAGGCGGGCCAGCACGACCTGGGTCTCCGGGTCGCCGAAGCGGGCGTTGAACTCGATGACCCGCACTCCGCGCGAGGTGATCGCGAGGCCGGCGTAGAGCAGCCCCGAGAAGGGGGTGCCCCGGCGGCGCATCTCGTCCACCGTCGGCTGGAGCACGGTCTGCAGGACTTCGTCGACCAGCTTCGGGTCGGCCCACGGCAGCGGCGAGTACGCGCCCATCCCGCCGGTGTTCGGGCCCTCGTCGCCGTCCAGGGCGCGCTTGAAGTCCTGGGCGGGCTGGAGCGGGACGACGCTCTCGCCGTCCGTCACGGCGAAGAGGGACACCTCGGGACCGTCGAGGAACTCCTCGATCACGACACGGTCGCACCCGGCGGCGTGCGCCTTGGCGGTCTCGATGTCGGAGGTGACGACGACGCCCTTGCCGGCGGCGAGGCCGTCGTCCTTGACGACGTAGGGGGCACCGAAGGCGTCGAGGGCCTCGGCGACCTCCTCGGCGGTGGTGCAGACGTAGGAACGGGCGGTCGGCACCTCGGCCGCCGCCATGACGTCCTTGGCGAAGGCTTTGGACCCCTCCAGCCGGGCGGCCTCCCCGGAGGGACCGAAGACCGGGATGCCCGCCGCGCGGACGGCGTCGGCCACACCGGCGACCAGCGGGGCCTCCGGGCCGACGACGACCAGTTCGGCGCCGAGACCGGTGGCCAGTTCGACCACCGCGGCACCGTCGAGCGGGTCGACCGGGTGCAGCTCGGCGACCTCGGCGATGCCGGCGTTGCCGGGGGCGCAGTGCAGCGCGGTGACGTCGGGGTCGAGGGACAGGGAGCGGCACAGGGCGTGTTCGCGGGCGCCGCTGCCGATGACGAGGACCTTCACGGGGCTCAGCCTACTGGCAAGGTCACCGAAGACAGGGGGCCGGGCCGTTCGGCTGTTCCTCCAAAGGTCCCGGGAGGGCCCGACGAGGACAGGGGCCCGCCGTCACCCCGGCCACTCCGACCGGGGGGCGCCGGGCAGTACACCCGGAGGCCGCGGGACAGTCCACCCTGGATCCGTCGGGCACTCCGCCGAAGGGCCGGGCGCTCACCCCCGGGAAGCCGCCGAGCACGGCACTCAGGGGCCGGGTGCTCCCCCGAGAGCCGGCGGGCACTCCGCCTGGAGCCGGGCACTCACCCGGGAGCCGCCGGGCGGTCGATGTCCCTTGCCGCCCCGGTACCCCGGCCGGGGGCCGTGGGGTGTGGCCTCGGCGGCCGCTACTCGTTGGTGAACTCCTCCATCACGGTCGCTCCCAGCTCGCGCACGATCAGTTCGTGGCCGGACAGGGCCGACTCGTCGAGATCCGGGTCGTCGTCCTCGGGGATGTCGTCCTCGGGTGAGACGGGCCGCGGCTCGGGGGCGGCCGGCCGGGGCCCCTGGGCGGGCGCGGCCGGAGCACTGCCCTGCGGGGCGGACGACTGCGGGGCGGGCTGGGGTGCCGCCGGACGGGGCGCGGCCGGGGAGCCGTAGCCGCCGCCCGGGGTGCCGCCGTAGCCACCGGCGGGAGAGCCGCCGTAGCCGCCGCCCGCGCCACCGTGTCCGGGTGAGCCGCCCGGGGCCGGCGGGACCGAGCCGCCGGACGGGTCGACGACCGCCTCGATCTTCCACTGCACGTTGAACTGTTCGGCCAGCGCCTGCCGCAGCACGTCCTCGCTGCCGCTGCCGGAGAAGTTGTCGCGGGCACCGGCGTTCACGAAGCCGAGCTGGAGGGTCGTGCCGTCGAAGCCGGTCACCTGGGCATTCTGGCTCAGCAGGATCCAGGTGAAGCGGCGGCGGTTCTTGACGGCCTCCAAGATGTTCGGCCAGAGGGCGCGGGGGTCGGGGCCACCGGCGGGGGCGGCCGGAACGGGTGCCGGGGCCTGGACCGCGGGGACCGGCCCCGGGGCCGCCTGCTCGGGGGCGGGGCGGCCCGGCTGCGGGTCCGGCCGGCCGGAACCCTGGGCCGGCCGGCCGCTCGCCGGAGCGGCGGCCGTGGGCCAGCCACCGGGGCGCCGTCCGCCGCCGGCGGAGGCGGCGGTGGGCCAGGCACCGGGAGCGGGGGCCGCCGGGGGCTGAGCGGGCGGAGCGGAGGGTGCGGGCGCAGGGGGCGCCGCGGCTTCCGGGGCGGGGGCCGCTGGCGCGGGGGCGGTGGGCGGAGCCGTCGGCTCGGCAGGGGCGGTGGGGGTCGCGGGAGCGGCGGGGGCTGTGGAAGCGGTGGGAGCGGCTGGAGCGCTGGGGGCCGTCGCGGCACCGAAGCCTTCAGGGGTGCCCGGACCGGTGCCCGGACCGCCTGCCGGGGCGCCGGCACCGCCCGGGCCGCCGGCCGCGCGGACGGCCGCTCGGGCGGCG
>NZ_WWJT01000485.1 GCF_009865385.1 Streptomyces sp. SID486
TGGCCGCGGCTCCGTCGGCCGTTCGGGTGACCGCGCCCGCCGGGCGGCCGGTGCGGCCGGTGCCCGGGCGGGTCCTGCATCTGGTGACCAACTCCCTGCCGTTCGCGCACGCCGGCTACACGGTGCGCACCCAGAAGCTGGCCGAGGCGCAGCGGGCCGCCGGGCTCGATCCGCACGTGGTGACCCGGATCGGGTTCCCGGTGACGCGGGGGGAGCTGGACGCCCGCCCGCTGCAGATCGTGGGCGGTGTGCCGCAGCACCGGCTGCTGCCCGGCCGGCTGCCTTACGGGCAGGGGCCGTTGCTGGCCCGCAACGCCGAGCTGGCGGGGCGGCTGGTGGAGCGGTTGCGGCCGGCCGTGCTGCACGCGGCCACCGACCACGGCAACGGGCGGGTGGCCCTCGCCCTGCGGGAGGTCTACGGGCTGCCGGTCGTCTACGAGGTGCGGGGTTTCCTGGAGGAGACCTGGCTGAGCCAGGATCCGGCCCGCAGCCCGCGGGACGCCGTCTACCGGATGCGGCGCGAGCTGGAGACCCACTGCATGCGGGAGGCCGACCTGGTGCTGACGCTCGGCACCGCGATGCGCGACGAGATCGTGGCGCGCGGGGTGCCGCCGGAGCGGGTGCTGATCGTGCCGAACGCCGTGGACGCGGCGTTCCTCGCGCCGCCGCCGGACGGGGCGCCGGTGCGGGCCCGCCTCGGCATCTCCCCGGACGAGTACGTGGTGGGCACGGTCGGCAGCCTCACCCCGCACGAGGGCATCGGCACATTGCTCCATGCGGGTGTAGAGCTGCGGCGGCGCGGCGTGCCGCTGCGGCTGCTGATCGTCGGGGACGGCGCGGAGCGCGCGCCGCTGCAGCGGCTGGCGGCCCGGCTGGGCCTGGACGACGGCACCGCCGTGTTCACCGGCCGCGTGCCGCACGCTCAAGTGCGCGACTACTACGCCGCGTTGGACGTTTTCGCGGTACCGCGCACCGCGGAGCGGGTGTGCCGTCTGGTGACCCCTCTCAAGCCGGTCGAGGCGATGGCGAGCGGCCTGCCCGTCACCGCGAGTGACCTCCCGGCCCTGGGAGAACTGGTCGTACCCGAGGTGAACGGACGGTTGATTCCTCCTGAATCACCACACGCTTGGGCAGATGAACTCGAAAAGGTGCTTTACAGTCATAAGCGGCGACTCGAATGGGGAGCCGCCGCCCGTGCGATGGTCGCGCGGGAACGCACCTGGGACCGGGTCGCCGCTACGACCCGTGAGGCGTATCGCTCTCTCGGATGCGTCTGAGGACCCTGCGAACCCCACCATCTGTCCAGCCGCGAAGGCCGGGTGAATCCTCATGCAGGTCGAACGGACCCAACCGCTCGGGGACAAGGAAGAACCGCTCGGGGACGAGCCGGAGCCGCTCGGGGACATAGAAGGGTATGTCCCGGTCGGCGACGTCGAACTCGCCGTGATCGGGCTCGGATACGTCGGACTGCCCCTGGCCCGGGAGGCGGCGTCGGTCGGCCTGCGCGTGGTGGGCCTGGACCGCGACCCGCGGGTCGTCGCCGGGCTCAACTCCGGCCGCTCGCACGTCGACGACGTCTCCGACGACGACGTGCGCCGGATGCGGGAGGCCGGTTTCACCGCGTTCACGGACGACGCCTGTCTGGCACGCGCGCAGACCGTGGTGATCTGCGTGCCGACTCCGCTGAGCGACGACGGCGGCCCCGATCTGGGCGCGGTCGTCTCGGCCACCCGCGCGGTGGCCGGCCGGCTGCGCCCCGGCCAGCTGGTGGTACTGGAGTCGACCACCTACCCGGGCACCACCGAGGAGGTCGTGCGGCCTCTGCTGGAGGAGTCGGGACTGCGCGTCGGCGAGGACATCGCCCTCGCCTTCTCCCCCGAGCGCATCGACCCGGGCAACACCCAGCACGGGCTGCGCGAGACACCCAAGGTGGTCGGCGGCTGCACCCCGTCCTGCGCGATCCGCGCGGTGACCTTCTACGGCAAGTTCGTGAACATGGTCGTGCAGGCGAAGGGCACCCGCGAGGCCGAGATGGCCAAGCTGCTGGAGAACACCTACCGGCACGTGAACATCGCGCTCGTCAACGAACTGGCCATCATCAGCCGGGAACTGCACGTGGACGTGTGGGACGCGATCCGCTGCGCCGGCACCAAGCCCTTCGGCTTCCAGGCGTTCCGCCCGAGCCCCGGCGTGGGCGGCCACTGCATCCCCATCGACCCCAACTACCTTTCTTACAAGGTGCGTTCATCGCTGGGGTACGAGTTCCGGTTCGTCGAGCTGGCCCAGGAGATCAACCGGCGCATGCCCGAGTACGTGGTGCGGCGCGCGCAGGACCTGCTCAACACCGTGGGACGCCCGCTGCACGGCTCCCGGGTGCTGCTGCTCGGCGTCACCTACAAGCCGGACGTCGCCGATCTGCGCGAGACCCCGGCGGAGCCGGTGGCCCGGCTGCTGCGGGAGCGCGAGGCCGAGGTGGCCTTCCACGATCCGCACGTGGAGCAGTGGTCCGTCGACGGGGTCACCGTCCCCCGCGCCGGCGACCTGCCGGCCGCGCTGCGCGACCACGACCTGACCATCCTGCTCCAGGACCACTCCGCCTACGAGCTGCCGGTCCTCGCGGACACCGCACGGCTGCTGTTCGACACCCGCGGCCGGATCTTCAAGCCCGGCGTCGAGGTCCTGTAGGCCCACCCTCCCCGGCAACCGCCGGTGTTCCGCGCGGAGTTGAAAGGCACTGCCATGCGGATACTCGTCGTCACCGTCGTCCATCACCCCGAGGACGCGCGCATACTGCACCGGGAGATCGCCGCGCTGCGGGAGCGCGGCCACCATGTGGTGTACGCGGCCCCGTTCGCCGCCCGGGGCACCACACCCCGGCCGTACGTCGAGGGTGTGGACCTGCCCCGTGCGGCCGGCCGGGACCGGGGCGCGGCGCTGCGTGCGGCCCGGGCACTGCTGGCCGAGCGCGGCCCGGCGGTGGACGTGGTCCTGCTGCACGACCCGGAGCTGCTGCTGGCGCTGCCCGGCACGCTGCGGCGGCTGCGCCGGACCGGGCCGGTACCGGTGACCGTGTGGGACGTCCACGAGGACACGGCGGCGGCACTGGTCATGAAGTCCTGGGTGCCGCGGCTGCTGCGGCCGCCGCTGCGCGGGGCGGTACGGACGGTGGAGCGGCTGGCCGAGCGCCGGCTGCGGCTGCTGCTCGCCGAGTACGCCTACCAGGACCGCTTCCGCATGCGCCACCCCGTCGTCCCCAACCTGGCCACCCCGCCGGCCGATCCGCCCCCGCCGCCGGGCGACGACCGGGTGGTCTACCTGGGGCAGCTGTCCCGGGCGCGCGGCGCGCTCGATCTGATCGCCATGGCGCGGCTGCTGGCCCCCGCCGTCCGGGTCGAGGCGATCGGCGCGGCGGATCCGGACGTACGCGACGCCCTCGCGGCGGCCGACCGGGAGGGCGTGCTGCGCTGGTCCGGCTTCCTGCCCAACGACCGCGCGCTCGCCCGGCTCTCCGGCGCCCTGGCCGGCCTCTCCCTCCTGCACGACCAGCCCAACTACCGCCACTCCCGGCCCACCAAGGTCGTGGAGTACATGGCCCACGGGGTTCCCGTCGTCACCACGCCCACCCCGCTGGCCGCGGAGCTGGTCGAACGGCACGGATGCGGTCTGGTGGTGCCCTACGGCGATCCGCCGGCGGCGGCGGACGCGGTGCGGCGGCTGGCCGGCGACGCCGGACTGCGGCTGCGTACCGCCCGGCTGGGCCGGGAGGCCGCCGTGTCGGAGCTGAACTGGCTGCACCGCGCCGCCGAGTTCGTGGACCGGCTGGAGGAGTGGGTCAAGGAGGAGACGGCCGGGGCCGCGGTCACGGCGGATGCGGCGGGGCCGGGTCCGTCGCGCCGGTCAGCGGCGTACGGCGGCGTCGAGCAGGGGACCGAGTTCCCGTACGACCGCGTCGAGGGCACGTGAGTCCCGCTCGGCCCGGGCCATCAGGATCGCGCCCTCCAGGGCGCTGATCATGAGGGTGCCCAGGGCGTCGGCCCGCTCGGCGGGCACCCCCATGCCCGTGAGGGCCTCGGCGAGCGGGGCCCGCCAGGTCGCGAACGCGGCCGCGGCCGCCTGCCGGGTGGAGTCCTCCGCGCAGGCACAGTCGACCGTGGCGGCGGCGACCGGGCATCCGGCGGCGAAGCCGTCGGCCGCGTACTCGTCGGTCCACTGCGCGGCCATGGCCGCGAACAGGGCGCTCGGCGTGGCCTCTTCGAGCCCGGCGAGGAAGCGGGCGATGCGCTTGCCCGCGTACCGCCCGGCCCACGCGACCGCCTCGTCGACCAGTTGCCGCTTGCCGCCCGGGAAGTAGTGCTGAAGGGAGCCGCGCGGCGCCTGCGCGTGGGCGGCGACCTCGCGCATGCCGGCCGCGGCGACCCCGCCCCGCCGGATGAGCTGGGCCGCGCTGAACACCATCCGCTCCCGCGGTCCGTGCCGCGTCTGCGACTCCGCCTCCGACTGCGACCGCGGCTGCGGCTGCGGCTGCGGCTGCGACTGCGACTGCGACTGCGACTGCGACTGCGACTGCGACATCGTCCCTCCGTTCGCCGTCCCCACTCTATGACCGCCGTCATGACCGAAGGTACTATGACCGTTGTCATAGTCGGCCCTCGGAGCGAAGGGCGGTCCCGCCGTGCACGTCGGATTCATCGGACTCGGAGTGATGGGCCGGCCCATGGCCCTGCGCCTGGCGTCCGCCGGGACCCCGCTGCTGGTCTGGAACCGCACCGAGGAGCGCGCGGAAGCGCTCGGCGCGGCCGGTGCCGAGGTGGCGGCCGGCCCCGGCGAGGTGTTCACGAGGGCGCGGACCGTGCTGCTGATGCTCGCCGACGAGGCCGCGGTGGACGCCGTGCTCGGCCGGGGCACACCTGAGCTGGCCGCACGGGTCGCGGACCGGACGATCGTGCACATGGGCACGACGTCCCCTGAGTACTCCCGCGCCCTGGAGGCCGACGTACGGGCCGCCGGCGGCCGGTACGTCGAGGCGCCCGTCTCGGGGTCCCGGGTGCCGGCGGAGCAGGGGCAGCTGGTCGCCATGCTCGCCGGTGACGAGGCCGCCGTGGCCGCCGTACGGCCGCTCCTCGCGCCGATGTGCCGGGAGACGTTCGTGTGCGGGCCGGCGCCCGGGGCGCTGCTGATGAAGCTGTCGGTGAACCTGTTCCTGATCACCCAGGTGACCGGGCTGGCCGAGGCGTTCCACTTCGCCGAGCGGCAGGGCCTGGACCGGCGGCTGTTCCTGGACGTCCTGGACGCGGGCCCGATGGCCAGCGGGGTGACCCGGATGAAGGCACCCAAGCTGCACGGGCGGGACTTCGCGGTGCAGGCGGCGGCGCTCGACGTCCTGAAGAACAACCGGCTGATCGCCGAGGCGGCACGCAAGGCCGGCCTCGCCTCACCGCTCCTCGACGTCTGCCACACCCTGTTCGAGGAGACGGTGGCGCAGGGGTACGGCGGCGAGGACATGGCCGCCGTGCTGCGGGCGATCGAGACGCGGACCGCCGAGGCGCCGTGAGGCCGGGTGCGGGTCGGCCCTGTCGGCTCTGTGGCCCTTGCCAGCCCTGCCCGCCCTGTCGGCCTTGTCAGTCCTGTGGGCCCTTCGGGAGGCCGTAGGCCCGTTCGACGCGCAGCCGCAGCACCAGTCGGCGGTCGCGGACCATGGCGGCCCGGTAGTCGTCCCAGTCCGGGTGCTCGCCGACGACGTCGCGGTAGAGCCGGATCAGCTCCTCGACCGTCTCGTCGTGCGGGTCGGCGGCGACCGGGGTCAGCTCGGCGGTGCCCTCGGCGACGGTGTAGGCCCAGCGGTCGGCGCTGGTGACGTGGTACGAGGCGCGGGGGTCGCGGCGGAGGTTGCGGGTCTTGGCGCGGTCGTCGGTGACCGAGATGCGGATGATCCGCTCGCCGGGGCTGTAGGCGTGACTGACGTTGGACAGCTGGGGGCGGCCGTCGCGCCGGAGGGTGACCAGCACACCGCCGTGGCCTTCGGCAAGCAGACCGAGCAGCGCGTCCTGCGTGGGGTCCTGAGTCATATCCGGGTCAACTCCCCCGGGCACCCGACGCATTCCCGGGCGGTCTGGGCGAGCCGGGTGGGCCGGGCGAGGTCGGGTGGGCCGGATAGACCGGGGAGGCCGGGCGAACCGGGGAGCCGGGGAGGTCGGGTAGGTCGGGCGGGCCGGAGGGCCGGGCGAACCGGTGGGCCGGGTGGGCCGGTGGGCCGGGTGGGCCGGTGGGCCGGGTGGGCCGGTGGGCCGGGTGGGCCG